>JBCNPI010000135.1:0-14325 GCA_039593415.1 Rhizobium sp.
GAACCGCCTATGCCGAACAATTCGACCTGATGCGCGAATGCGGCCGCATGCTGAGCGTGCTGGCGGAGGGAACGCGCGAGACAGCACAAATGTGCCTGCTGGAAGGCAATAAATATACGGTCGCCATGATGCATGAGGGCATCCGCCCGTTTCGCATTTCGTCGAATGTCGGCGAGCTCGTCGCAATTCCGTGGACGGCCTCGGGGCGCTTGCTTGTCGCACATCTTACTGATCAGGAAATTCTCGATTTCATTCCGCCAGAGGATTTCATCCTTCCGAATGGTAAGCGGCTGGAGCCGGCCGATTTCATCGCTCAAGTGCGCCAAGCCGCCGAAGACGGATATTTCACCTTCAACAGCGAGGTGGAGAATTTTACCCATTGCTTTGCCGTACCAATCTATCAAGCCGATGGCGCTTGCATCGCGACACTTTGCCTGGTTACCCCGCGCGAAGATGGCCTGCGCAACCGCACCGCCTATCTCGACAGTCTCTTGAACGCTGCTCACGAAATCTCCGAAAAGCTTGGCTTCCGGTCGTCGAAAGGCCGCCTCCTCGGCTCTTAAATCTGGAAGGATTTATTTCGCGAAAGCCTTGGAACTTTTAGGTCCCGACGGTGTAAGGTCTTCAGCAAGATAGGAGGCCCCATCGTGGACAAACGACCTACCTTAGAACCGATAAAGTCCGAAAAGATGCCTAAAGAGCACGGCCCCGGCAAGCCGCTCGGTGGCTCCAGCGAACAGGACGGCATCAGGCCGACCGTCTATGACAAAGACCTCGTTACGCCGATCGGAAAGCCAGGCGTTAGGGTCGAGGACGAGAAAAGCTAAAAAGCCAGACGTCGCTCTTTGGTAGACCGGACCGCGCTTGAAGGATCCCGCAGCCATCGAGGTATGCGTTCGTCGAAAATCGGCGCCTTCATGTGTCGTCTCGTTCTTGATGCTCAAATTGGCCACTGCCGGCATCATCAGCCGCCTCGTCCTCATCCCCAATGGCCGTCATTAACCGGCGTTGTTGAACTGTCACACGCCAGCAGCTTTTCTGCGCTCAGAACCCCGCATCCTCCGGCTCTTTAAAATGCGGCAGGTTGCGCTGTTCTCCTTGGAGAACGTGGAGAGAAATGCCGGGCCGTTACATAGGTATAGCAATCGCCCGGCGTCGCACCGCGCGCACCCGGATCCTGAAAACCTGCTTCTCGGAACGATCGCATCACGACTGACTTCCGTGCCGGCGCTTTCGCCGTGGTGATTTGAACCGGATTATCGCCGATGTAGAAGCCGGCGGGGATGAAGGCTGGGTGTAGTTTCCACATCCATTTCCAAACAAGATCCGCGCTGGTACCATTTTCGGCCGCAAGTTTCGAAATCGATGCGCCAGGCACAAGGCAGGCAGCAATAGGGCGATCATTCGAATGCTGTGCGAACCGCGGCGTCTGCCATTGCGACCAACTTGAGGCGCGGCGAGTTTGTGCTCGTCCATCATTTGCTTATCCACCTCTATCTGCGCGAAGACCAGATGGCACGGCTCAGCCGTTCGCAGCAGGTGTCGAGAAACACGCACTCGCGATCGAAGGGCAGACAGTGTAAAACATTGCGCCTGTCCTTGCGCATCGCAGCCTGATTTCTTGCGCCGTCGGTTAGTCGCGCTTCGGCTTTGGCTGATGCAGCCGGCGCCTCACATGGGAGCGAAGGGCGTTTCGCACATCCCTATCTGTCACTGCGAGGTCAAACCACTCCGGATCGAAATGTCCGCCGCACCACCGTTTGGTATCAAGGTGTTCGGGGTCCGTCTTGTCCGAGATGATTTCCCGGAAACGTTCATACCCAGTCACGCCGCCAACATCTTCGGGTGGCCGGGCGCGCGCGCCATCGCTGCAACTGCCGTGCTTGGGAGCAGGGTCGAGGGCCCCGGCTTCCTCGATCACAATCGTATGGCGCCAGCTGTCACCGAAGTCATAGAGATAAGCAAAGGCGGCACCCTCCTCGAAGTCGCGAAGACGAACGTCACGGAAATTGAAAACGCGAGGATCATCGTCAAAGGCATCCTCGGTCAAGAGCTCAATATCGCCGTAGCGCAATCCTCCGATCCGAAACTCGTAAAGGTGGTAATTCCACCAATTGAAGGCGGCCTGAATGGCAAGATGCAGTTGCTCAAGATTCCAGTTGGCGGGCAAAACCAGCCGGCGCCAGACTTCCGGCTCGATTTCGTCGAGTGAGACGTGCAGCTTTACTGTGTTGATACGTTGAAGCATGCCATAAATGACCAAGCGGATCAGAAAAGATCAAGCCAAAAACTATCGGAAACGCCATGCGGAATGACCGCATGGCGTTTTGACACGACCGGTCATGGGCGGCCCCCTTGGACCTCCCAAACCGGGATGCCGAGATGGCGCGCCTTGTCGGCAAGATTGCCGGTAATGCCAGAACCGGGAAAGACGATAACGCCTGCCGGCATAACCGAGAGCATGTCATCGTTGCGCCGGAAAGGCGCGGCCTTGGCGTGCTTTTTCCAGTTGGGCTTGAAAATGATCTGCGTCACCGTGCGCGCCGCAGCCCAGCAGGCGGCGATGCGCTCCGCACCCTTCGGCGAGCCGCCGTGCAACAGGACCATATCGGGGTGCTTGGCATGCGCCTGGTCGAGCCTTGCCCAGATCCGCTCATGATCATTGTAATCCATGCCGCCGGAAAAGGCGATCTTGGTGCCGGCGGGGATCAGCACCTCGGTTTCGGCATGACGGCGCGCGGACAGAAAATCCCTGCTGTCGATCATCGCCGCGGTCATGTTGGCATGATTGACTTTGGAGCCGGTGCGCGGTCGCCACGAGGAACCGGTCTGGACTTCGAACAGTTCGGCACTGAAATCTCGCATGAACTCGAAAGCATTGCGACGCTCCAGCAAGGTGATGCCTTCTGCGATGAGGCGTTCGAGCTCGACGCTCTTTACTTCCGAACCGTCCTGCTCGCACTGACCTGTGCGCTGCGCCTGCTCGTTGCGATCGAGATCGCGCTGGATGCGCTCGCCGGCGCGGTGGAAGAGATTGGGAACCGACCAGAAAAGGTCTTCCAGATCGGGCTCCAGGCGCGTGCCACCGAGCATTTCGCCGAATGCATCGAAGATCGCACTGATCGCCAATTGGATCTGTGGCTCCTCCGGCAATGGCCGTGGATCGGGTTCGTCCTGGAAGGGGCGATAGCCGAAGACCTGCATCTCGTAGATGAAGCGATCGGTCGGTGAGGATGCGTGTTGGGGCTCGCTGCCGCTGTCTTGGGGAAGGATAAGGTCCATGATGATCTCCATCGGTTACAGCCGCGCCTCTCGCGGCCTGGCGGCGATCACATGCACGCGACATAGCCGGCCGGAGCCGCAAGCCAGGCGAAGCGGCCCAGCGAAGCGCCGGGCGGTGGAAGACAGGTTTCTTGGCAACCGCGAGGAATGACGGGCAGCCATTGCGGCCCGGCAGGGGAAGAAACCTGGCTGACCCGCCGAAGGCCTGGCTGTCCGCGTGGAAAGGATCGCCTCTCGGCAGGCCCGTGGGCGCGCGACCAGGGAAGTTTCCACGGGCCGTCCTTGGCAGGCGGCGATCAGCCGCGCTCCGGTATCAAACAGACCTCGCCATGCCGGCGAGGCTTATCCGGACAGAAAGGTCGTCGCATCCTCGCCAATCAGTTGAGCCCGCAGATTTGCGACCATCCGGTCCGCTCCAAGCCGGCACAGATCCTCGTTGAAGTCGCCAAGTTCGGGCAAAAGTACCAGGGGCAGGATCCCTAATTGCCGCGCCCGGCGGCTCAAGCGCGCGCCTGCCCGCCGACCGGCAGGGTCGGCGTCCACGGCAATGTAGATCCGCAGACATCCGGCAGGAAATTGCAGGGCAGCGAGATGGGCGGCACTGAGTGCGGCGACCATCGGCATGTCGGGCATGATAGCGGCCAGCGACAGCACGGTTTCGAGCCCCTCGCCCGCCGTCATGACCGGCACCGGTGCATCAATGGCAAAGCGAAAGCGGACGCCATTGCCAAGCAACTGGCCGAGTGCCCGACGAGGATCGGCGATCTTGGCCTTTCCGTCGCCATCCGGATCAAGCCAGGTCCTGTGAACGCCGGTGATTGCACCATCTCCGCCGGTTACTGCAGCGATCAAAGCCGGATAGCTGCGTCTACTACCCGTCAACAGATCACGATAGTAACAGGCCGGATGAAAGCGCAGCACAGCATGGCGCCAGGCAGCCATGATTCGGCGCTTGCGCAGATAGGCATCGGCAAGCGTGCCCGCCATTGGCTGCGCCATATCAAATAGGCGTCGTGCCCGCTCGACCGCAGACAGATCGACGGCTGCAGGCTCGGCGACGCTATTTCTGCGGCAAGAGGCCGGCGCGCACTGCAAGAAATGGAGGAATTGGTGCACCTCCTCGGCAACGTCTCGGAAATGGTCGAGCCCGCACCTTTCGCGCACGAGATCGAGCAGGTCTCCGTGCTGACCGGTCGCGGCATCCGTCCACTTGCCGGCGCGCGGGCCGGTGAGGCGCACATAGAGGGAGCAGCCTTTGCTGTTGGCGAGGTCACCGACGATCCAATAATTGCCGGCTCGGTGGCCAGCCGATAGATAATGACGACAGACCGCCTCGGCCTCACGCGCGAGCCGGCCTGCCAATTCCGGGGCAGACAACATGGTAGATCCTCCGCAGATCAGTCTGCGATACGCCGTCGAAATCGACCGTTAGGAGGCGCTTTCGAGCAGCTTCTTCGCCTTTCCTTCGAGTTCCAGGCGGACGTCTTGATGGCTTTTGTCGCGCGCCAGAGCCGTAATTCCCTGCACGAAGTCGAAGATCGATTCGGGCGGGCGGCCTTCTTCGCGAAAAACCGTATCGATGATCTTGCCGGCTTCTGATTTCGAGAAGCCGCGCTTTCGCAGGAAGCCCTGGCGATCCTCCTCGTCACGCGCGACGATGCGTTGGCGTGCCGCCCTGATGCCCGCAACAAAGGATGCGGGAGAGGAATTGGCGAAGGTCTTCAGTGCACGGGTTGCCTCGCAAGCAAAGCGATCGGCCGCGAATTTCGAATGCCGGATCGTGATCTCTTCGAAACCTTCCGAGCCCCAGATGTTGCGATTGGCGCAGACAGCGCGAAGATAGAAGGAGGCGATGCCGAGCGTCTTCGAACCGACTTCCGAATTCCAGGCGTAAAACCCCCTGAAATATAGATCAGGCTCTCCGCTGGGCAGGCGTCCTGCCTCGATCGGGTGGGTGTCGTCGACGAGGAACACAAAGACATCGCGATCCGAAGCATAGAGCGTGGTCGTATCCTTTGAGATGTCGACGAACGGATTATGGGTCATGCTCGCCCAGTCAAGAAGGCCCGGCACCTTCCAGATCGTATCACCGGTTCCGTTGCCAGCGATTGTCATCACCGCCGAGACGAGTTCGTGATCCCAGATCCTTCCATATTCGGGACCGGTGGCCGCGCGCAGCTCGAGGCGGCCATCGTCCATTTCCAATGTCTTGACCAGTCCAGCACGGTGGTTGACCAGACCATATTGCAGATTGATTGCTGCAAGCGGCGCTGGTAGCTGACGCA
The DNA here is from genome assembly GCA_039593415.1 of Rhizobium sp. Lineage (GTDB taxonomy): Bacteria > Pseudomonadota > Alphaproteobacteria > Rhizobiales > Rhizobiaceae > Rhizobium. The sequence continues at coordinate 5,568 of JBCNPI010000135.1, forward strand.
TATAGGCCGACGGCGCACCGACGAGACCGCAAAGCTGGCCGAAGCTCCAGTTGGTCGGCGCAATCGGGCGCTCACTGCCCGGCACGAGCAGTTCAAGCCGCTCGGCATCGTCGCGCGTCGCCTCCATGCGAATGGCCGAGCTTTCGACGACGCGGGTGCGAGCCCGATCGGCGCGCGACTTGACCGCATCATAGAGTTCTCGCAGTGAGAGGTAGCGCTCGTCGTCTGGACGGGAAAACCATTCGGACGAGACCCGGCCGATGCGTCCGCCGCGCGAAATATCGACCTTGAAGCTGGAGGATACGGGACTGGTATTGAAACTGCTCATTGTACTGTCTCCTGCAACGCGCCGGCCGGAGCCTCTCTCCAGCCTTCAAGCTCGTCGCGGATACCTCCTCCCCCCTCTTCCTCTATGAGCCAGTACCGATTTCCTGCCCACACCCCGTCCGGCTGCCGCAGGCAGTCCGGTAACGGCCGTCAACAGCCGTTGAGCGATCAATGAACTTGCTTCGAATTAGAAAATCCCTACCCGCAGCAGGACGCGGTGGGCCAGATTGCGCTGTGAGGATTGCTGCAGCCAGATCAATGCACGATCGTCGCGCCGAGGGATGGGTCGTGTTCATTTCCTGATCGCTTGGACGAGGCGCCTTTGCCCCTATGGCGTCTGTCGCGATATCAAGCCATAGTGAAGAACCGCTGACGCAGGCGCCAAAGGCCCCGGGGGAGGCGAGCCGATTTCGCTGGCAGCGTTGTGCCCGTCATTGTCGCCGCTATATATTCGCTGGCGCCTGTCTGGTATAGTTTGAGCGATAGGATCGCTCCTTGCATGAGGGATTAAGAAGACAATGGGCGCTATCTTGGCAGCCGAAGGTGCTGGCGATAGGCGGCTGGCGGATGGTTGTTGATTTGACGGAACGATCGCGATGAAGCTGCTATCTCCTTCGTGATGGGATAGGAGCGACCCGCCTGATTGGATTGCTGTTCTTCAGGATTTCATCAATTGGCGCCCAATCTTCTAAATCAGCCAGGTTGGGGCATATTTCCATTCATTTCGTCGCTCCCGCAGTTAGCCCTGTAATGAGTTTCCGCTGGAACAGCATATAGGCAAGGATGAGTGGGCCAATGACCATGACGGCGCCTGCTGTCAGCACCGGCGTATTGACGGTATAGCGGCCCTGGAAAAACAGCATGCCGATTGGCAGGGTGCGGTAGTTATCGTCATTGACAAGGACAAGAGGAATAAGAAACTCGTTCCATGTCCATATAAATAGGAACAATGCCAGCGTGGACATTGCCGGCAGTGTCAGCGGCACGATAACCTTGAACAGAATATAGCGTCTCGACGCCCCGTCCAGAACCGCCGCCTCCACGATTTCCGATGGCAGCTGTTGCATCGCACTTGCCATGAACATGGTCGCGAAAGGCATGGACATGGCAATTTGCGGAAGGATCAGAGCCGCATAGGTATTGATGAGCCCCACATGACGCATTTCATAATAGAGGGGAATGATGAAGGCTTCGGTCGGCACCATCATGCCGACGGTCAAAAGGGCAAAGATGGTGCGCCTGAAGGGGAAGCTCAGGAACGCAAATCCGAATCCCGTCAACGTTCCAAGTATGATGCTGACCACTATGACCGGAAAAACGACGAGAACGGAATTCAAGAAGTAGACATTGAACCGGCCGTCGATCCATGCATTTGCGTAGTTCTCGAAATGCGGATAGGCCGGCAATACGAATGCGCCTTGCAGCAGGTCCGCGCGGCTCTTGAGGGATGTGAGAAGCAGCAGGGCAAAGGGAACAACCGTCAGAACTGCAAACAGCCAAAGAACCATACGCGAAGGCAATGCCGCGCCCATTGCACGAGAAGCTCGGCTCACGATGCGCCTCCTTCATTTAGGGGTCGCACCAGCCGGTGAACGGCGTAGTTGATCATAAAGACCAGCACCGCACCTATGATGGCAACGGCCGAGGCATATCCATAGCGGTTCAACTGAAAACCCAGTTCGTACATATAAATATTGGGAACGATGGTTGCATTGGCGGGGCCGCCTCTGGTCATCGTAAAGATCAGATCAAAGCTCTTGATCGAGGCAATGATGGTAAGCAGGAGTGCGATGCGTATTTCTGGCAGAAGAAGCGGGAGTGTGATGAAGAAGAAAATCCTGCTTGCGCTGGCGCCATCGACCTTTGCTGCCTCGAATAGTGAGGGATCTATCCGTTGGATACCGGAAAGAAACAGCACCATGCAGAAACCGAAGAAATACCAGCTGGCAACGAGGCCGACTGCCGGCAGAACGAAGGTAAAGTCCCCGAGCCAAGGCAAGGCGATCGCACCCAGCCCCACCAGCTTCAGCGCCTGATTGATGGGCCCGAAGGCAGGATTGTAAAGCCAATGCCAAATAATGCCAAGCACGGCGGTCGGCATGATATAGGGCAGGAATAACAGCGTACGCAATGCGAACTGTTCGCGCTGCCTGAGTGTCCAGATGATCGAGGCGAGCACAAGACCCACGACAAGCGGGATAACGCAGTAAAACACCATGAAAAGGGCGTTGTTTTTCAGCGCTATATAGAAGGTCCCGTCCGAAAATAGCTTTGAAAAATTGCCGAGCCCGATCCAATTGGGAGCACTGATGCCGTCCCACTCGGTGAAACTGATACCGATTGCCGCGACAATAGGACCAAGAACAAGAGCAAAATAGAGCAGCAGGCCGGGCAGAATATAGATGAGATTTCTGCTGGCCTTTGCGTCAAGCGGTGAGCGTTTCATGCACCATCTCAGAAATATGCCGCACGGCGAATTGTGCCGCTCAGGCCGTGATCAGGATAGACGAATTGCACTTCCCCGCCGCGGCTTGTCCTCAAAGCAGTTAGCGCGGCGAGGTCATTGTGAGCTGTTGCAATCACTTGCTCTTCATGTAGGCGGCATAGTCCGCATCGAGCCTGCCGATGAGTTCCTCGGGCGTTTGCTTGCCGGCAAGCAGCAAAGGCGTATTTTCATCGAAGGTCTTGAGCATGGTTGGGCTCGCCCAATCGGGGTAATGTCCAAGTGCATTGTTGTCGTTCAGCGACTTCCACATCGAGATGCCCTCCTTCAGGAGCGGGGAAGCCTTGACCGCAGCGTCTTGCGGGACCGGGGTTGCTGGCAGGTAGCCGGCATGGACCCAAGTGACCGACGCCTCCTTGGAGACCATATAGTTGATGTATTCGCCGGCAAGGTCCTTCATCCTGTCATTCTTGGCGAGACTAGTGATCGCCCAGGCAAGATCGACGCCGCCCACCGAAAGCGGATGCTTGACGCCGGCAGGCGCCGGGATCGGCATGAAATGGATGTCCGGGTTATTCTGCATCTCGCCGAAGTACCAGGTCCCTGAAATCAGAAATGCACCCTGGCCAGCGACGAAGAGCTGAACGGCGTCGTCACCCGATATGCCTTGGTAACCATCGAAGAAATAACCATTTTTTGCCCAATTCTGGACGAGCTTGACCGATTCCAGATTGCCGGGCGTATTCCAGCTGCCGCCGCGGCCGTAGATCAGGTCGTCGAGCGCCTTTCGATCGGACGCATCGATATGCGCTTGGGCGATCCCGGCCAGCATATGAAGCGCCAGGTGGCCTTTGGCGGTGCCGATCGTAAGCGGTGCAGTGCCTGACGCCTTGACCTTGTCCAGGGCCGCAAGGAAATCGTCGAAGGTCTTGATCGGAAGTTCGACGCCAGCGGCTTTCAGGACCTTTTCATTGTAATAGAGGCCGACGATTTCGGCGAGCGACGAAATGCCGTAGGTCTCACCGACGCCGAACTCGCCCTTGTTCGACCAGCGGTCTCGCGCCAGGAGACTATCGGACTGGTTCTTGTCCCATCCATATTTCTTGAGGTAGGGATCGACCGGAACGAGAAGGTTTTCCTTGACCATCGCCCCCATCGCACCGGCTCCCTGGTTGACCTTGGTGACCACGGGGCCATCGCCGGAGGAGACGGCAAGTTTAAGCGTGAGATTGAGATCCTGGAAGTCACGCACGGTATGGTCAAGCTTAACGTCTGGATGCGCCTTCTGGAAATTGGCGTTGAGCTCGGTCATCACGGCAGCCCGCGATTCCGAATCGTGGTCGTCCCAGACCGTAAGCGTTTCGGCAAAGACGATTGTGGATGTGCCGAACGCGACCAAGGCGGCGCCCGCCAAAATCCCTGCCTTCTTCGCAATGAATGCTGTGTTGATGGAGATGAAGTCGCTAAACATTGATTGGTTCCCTCTGGCTGCTTGTTGGCAGTTCCTTCCGCTTCCAACCGGCGGGCCTTACCTAAGGCGCGCCGAATGTCTCCCATCGCCGGACCTTTACGGGTCCGATGAATTCCCTTATTCCTTCCTGAAAATTCGCAGGCTCCCGTCTGTCAGACGCAGTCCTTCAGTTTTGCCAGTTTCCCTGCCGATCGGCGCCTGTTCGTGGCGTGCGGCGGCCAGCAGATCGATGATGCCATGCCCCTTGAGAGCGACGATTATTTCATCCGCCCGGCAACAGAAGAAGACGTTGAGGCCGTCTTTGACATTTGCCTGATGACGGCTGATGCCGGTACCGATGCGAGCGCGCTTTATAGCGATCGGCGCCTTCCCGGTTACGTATGGGCGGTGCCCTATCTCAAATTCGCCCCGGACTTTGCCTTTGTGCTCGCCGGGCGCCAAAGGGTCGTCGGCTATGTTGTCGGCACGCCCGACACCGCTGCGTTCGACCGGGAGCTGCGCCAAAGCTGGTGGCCGCATGTTCGCCAGGAGATCGCCGCTTTCTCCCCCAGCACCCCAAAGGACATCGATGTTCTGGAGCGGATCGCCAACCCGCACAGCGGCACGTTGGGTCTTGAAACGCTTTATCCTGCGCATCTTCACATCAATATTCTGCCCGAGGCCCAATCGGGCGGATGGGGACGCGCGATGATCGAAACTCTGCTCGACGTCTTTTCGAAACGCGGCGTGCCTGCCGTCCATCTTGGTGTGAGCCCCGCAAATGAGCGCGCCAAGGGATTCTACAGACGTCTCGGTTTCGAAGAACTCAGCCAGGACGGTCACCTCGCCTTCGTGATGAAATTGGAGAGGCCGGCAGTCTAGGGGATGGCTTGCCGACCCACACATTACGCATTCTCCGCGTTCGCAGCCTCTAGGCCATATTTGAGAACGACTGCGGCCGGCATCGCGCTCCACCCCTGCAACAGGGAACCGCGTCCGTAAGGCGGCGAGAAATATTCGACCGCACCGGCCCAACCATGAGCCAGACAGGCCTCCCACCAGCGTACAAGCGCATAACGCGCGCCCCCGAGGCCGTGGCGTATTCTTTCTTCCGCATAAACGCCGTCCCAATATGGCCAATCCGATCCATTGTGATAACGAAAGGGGAAAGCGGTCTTCGATCTGACGTCCCTTGCCCGTTTAAATGGTGGGAAGGCGCAAAGGACGCCCCAATCGCCATAGGGCTGCTCGTGATTATTGCGGGCCTCGAGAGCCCCTTCCATGGCCTTGAGGAGCCTCACGGCTCGCGATGACGAAATAGCTCCATAGCGGGACAGTGTCAGGCTATCGAGCACAAGATGATCCTCGACGAAACCGTCTGGAGTAATGAAATCGGCGTAGCCGTTTCTCATCGGGACAAAGAGCCTGTCGTCGATTTCAGCGCGGGCGGACTGCGCGGTTTCACGCGCTTTCCGCGCCAGAGCGGGATCGTGCGTTTCCCCCAATTTGGCCACAGCATCCAACGCGCCGACGAAAAGGCCGAGATTGTAGGAGACGAGACCTTCCCGATAGACATTGTCTGCCCAGTCCCTGTCATTGCGCGGCTTGAGCGGCAGGACGCTGCCGGGACCCGCAAAGGAAAGATATCGTTCGACAATGGCCGTAACGAGCGGCCAGTATTGCAGCGCTTCTGCCCTATCGCCTGTCACTTCGGCATAGTCTGAGAGAAAGAGGACGAAGAAAAGCGGGCTATCAAAATGGTCGCTCCACCAATCCTGTGGGCGATTGTGATGCTCTGGGACAGCCTTGCCATGATATTTTTCGGGATTGAGCTTGCAATCAAGAACGAAGTTCTGCCAGGCTTGCGATTGCGCAGGCCCCGTCACGATCACGCCGCTTGGTGCTTCCCCGTCAGGCTGGATACCCTTGGCAAGCAGCCGAATTTGATCGCGCACCGCTTCCGGCGCCAGGCGCAGCAGCAGCTGCATTGTCCAGTAGCCGTCGCGGTAATAGGTTCGTGCGGGTGCACTATAGGCCTGGCCGGCGGCAAGGCCGGCAAACAGGCCGTTCTCATCCAGCCGGATACTGGAAAGCGCGGCGTGCGCGCCCTGCATCACCATGCTGCGCATCACGGGATCGGCCTCGGGCGCAACATCGCAACGGGCGACATGATCTGCAGCTTCGGCGATAATCGCCTCGCTTTCAAGGCCAAGTGCGGCCTCAGCTTCGGTTTCGGAGGCCCCGACGGCAATACGAATATCATCGTTACCGACCTCGACGATCATCACCCCCCAACCGGTCACGACAATATGGCGATTGTCGCGTTTGATGCTCTTCGCCCTTGAATTATCCTTGCTGGCCTCATGCCACCAGGCACCGCGACGTGCCGGGTAAATTCCTTCGACACGAGAATTGCGGATCAGGAGAACGGGCTGTGACTGGGCGACGAAGATGCCGCCCGCTTTGGCGATAATCCTGTTTGGGCCATAGACGAAAGGTCCGCCAAGCCTGGAAAAACGCAGCTTTCCCAGGCGGCCGCTTCCCCAAAGAGCAAGCTCTATATGGCCGTCTGGATGCGCATCCGCCTGTAGCCGAGGTGCCATGATCGGCAGGATGACCGGTTCCCTGGTTGTGATTTCGCCTTGCGGTGTAGGGGTCATCATCGCCAGCCGAGCACCTTATCAATGAGCAATGCCGGAGATGAGATGACCCGTAAAATCAAGGCCGCCACAGTCAGCGTTTGCGCTGGAAGGAAGCGCCATGAAACCCACGATGAAATCAGCCGCAGATGCAGGCCAGTATCTCTTGTCCCGCGACCCTGCCCTCATGACTCCTCCGCCATTTGCTCAGCCATTGGCCGCAGTCTACGGATTGGGCGTCCAATTTGTCAATGGCATGGACAAATTATAGGGGCCACCTCCCTCGAGCGGCGGATAACAGCCTGGATTTCGCGATATTTTGGTTGGAATTTGACATGGCTGCAGTTCGCATTAAAGGAATTAGGTAAAGGTCCCGAACTAATAAAAGACGGACGTGAGAAAACAGCGATGATGCCTAATGCGGCCCGGACACCGATAGCGCGAAAGATCTCCACGAATTCTGTTATTCGGACCATGCTTGCAAACGGCCCTATTTCGCGCGCCGACATCGCCAAGCAGACAGGCTTGTCCAAGCAAACGATCTCCGACGTCGTACGCCATCTCGAGAATAGCGGTTGGCTGAAGCCGACCGGATATACCGATGGGCGTCTCGGCCGAAACGCGATTACCTATGAGCTCGACGCAAGTGCCGGTTTTGCCGCGTCCATCGATCTTGGCGGTACGAAGATCGCCGCAATCATCTGCGATCTGCTTGGAAATATTATTGCTGAAACCAGCGTGCCGACGAGCCATGACGGCGGCATTTTTCTCGTCGATCAGTTCCACACCATTATAAGTGATCTTGCCGGCAGCAGGGGTATCGACCTTTCCAAATTGCGCGTCATAGTGCTGGGGACACCGGGCGTGCTTGACCCGGTCACCGGACATATCAATGTCGCTCCGAATATCCCAGGCGTCGAGACAATCGACCTGCGCCGCCTCCTGAGCGATCGCATGGGTATCCCGGTCATCATTGAAAATGATGTCAATCTTGCTGCGCAGGGAGAACGATGGCGCGGACATGGCTCCACGGCCAATAATTTCGTCTTCATGGCATTGGGAACCGGCATCGGCATGGGTATCATCGCCAATGGCGGCCTCATGCGGGGAGCGCGCGGTGCTGCGGGGGAAATTGCCTATCTCCCTCTCGGCGGAGAACCGTTTGACCCCGATGGCTTCACCCTTGGCACTCTTGAAAGCGCGGTGGGTAGTGCTGCGATGGTACGGCGCTATGCTGGATATGGCGGCTGCGCTGAAAAAAGCGTAACGGAGCTTTTTTCGGCCCTGGTGGCAGGCGAGCCAGCGGCAATTGCCGTGATCGAAGAAACCGCGCGATTGATCGCACTTGCCATTGCGGCCGTCGGCGCAACGCTCGATCCGGAACTGGTGATCATGGGCGGCAGCATCGGTGCGCGTCTCGAACTTGTCGAAGCCATTCGCCGGTATCTGCCGCGCTGCACACCTTACCCGCCTCCTATCGAAATCAGCCAGTTTGGCAACCGGGCAGCCCTGATTGGCGGTATCGGTATCGCGGTCGAGCACATGCATCAGGAGTTGTTCGGTGTGGATTTGCGCGACCCTTGATCTGTGCATCGTACCGCTTTGACGAAGTTTTGAACGTCATGATCCGAACGCTGCGGTCCGACGCCCGCTTGCGGAATTGGCCGTTGCCCGCGGGTTCAACGTTTACCAGGATGCGATTGCCAACCTGTTCATTCGACGCCCGGGACGCGATCCGTCATTGCCACCCGTTTTGATCGGTAGCCACCTTGATAGTCAGCCCACTGGAGGCAGACCCGATGGCGGCTGCCGTCGCGGCGATTGCGCAACTGCAGCTAGTCGTCATGCCGGCCGATCCAATGGCGCGGTTGACCGTTGGTCGAATGAGCGTCGAGCCCA
>JBCNPI010000136.1:0-14227 GCA_039593415.1 Rhizobium sp.
CTACAGCTGGCTGCCTCGGCTGCGGAAGCGGCCGCGGAACCCAGTGTCAGGGTCGAAAGAGCTGAAGCGAATGCGACTGCGATAAGGGACTTTTTTATCATTGCGTGACTCCCAGTGTAACGTTCCCAAGCAACCATCAATAACCGACATTTTCAAGCGACCACAGTGTATTTGCGGCGGTTTGAGGGGGCTGAATGCGACGCCGGTCTTTTTCCATCCACCGGCGGTCAAGGCTTTTGCCCTGTGCCCGGAGCACGCCTGAATCCTGTGGTTTTCGCGGAGAATGTCTTTTCTTATGGTCCCGCAGCACCCATGAAACATTCAAGGAGAATGTCATGGCCAAGCTTTACTTCCATTATTCGACGATGAATGCCGGCAAATCGACCATGCTGCTGCAGGCCGCCTACAACTATCAGGAACGCGGCATGCGCACGGCGGCCTTTATCGCGGCGCTCGACGATCGCGCGGGCCGGGGCATGATCGCCTCCCGCATCGGCCTGACGATGGATGCCATACCGTTCGAGATCAGCGATGATCTTTACGCAATGGTCGAGGACATGCAAGCCGACGAGCCGCTGGCCTGTGTCTTCGTCGATGAAGCCCAGTTTCTGTCGCGAGAGCAGGTGTGGCAGCTTGCTCATGTCGTCGATCGCCTTGGACTGCCTGTCATGACCTACGGGCTGCGCACGGACTTTCACGGGCGATTGTTTCCTGGATCACAGGAACTGCTGACCATCGCGGACGAATTGCGCGAGGTACGGACGATTTGTCATTGCGGACGCAAGGCGACGATGGTCGTGCGGCTGGACGCCGACGGCAAGGTGGTGCGCGAGGGAGCACAGATCGAGATCGGCGGCAGCGACAAATATGTCTCGCTGTGCCGTCGTCACTGGGAAGAGGCGATCACCTGCGGGTGAGCGCCATCATGCAGGCGCGGCAGTGGCCCTCCTCGGCATCTGCCGCAGAATGAAGTTGAACCTGATCGGGAGGGACGATGAGACTGCTTTGTCTGGTATCGGCGGCCATTGTGCTTGCCTCGGCATCTTCGGCGCTTGCGGATGGGAATGCGGTGGCGGGCGCCGTCGTTTTCAAGAAATGCGGCGCCTGTCATACGGCCACTGCGCCCGACAATCGCGTCGGTCCCTCCTTGATGGGGATCGTCGGGCGGCCTGTCGCAAGCGCGCCGAATTATATCTATTCGCCGGCTATGAAAGCATTCGGGGCGGATGGCAAAGTCTGGGATGAAACGCTGTTGCGGAGGTATCTGCCGGCGCCGCAGTTTCTGGTCAAGGGCACCAGGATGACGTTCCCCGGCCTGAAAAATGACAGAGACCTCGACAATCTGATTGCCTATCTGAAAAATCCGGCCGCTGCGCAATAATTGTTTCGAGCATTTTCTTCGCCGGCGGAAGCAGCTAGTCTCGCCCCAGAGGCAGGGGAGAGAATGCTTCCATGGTCAAGTCTCATTCCTTCGATGACATGCTCGACAGGGCGCGTGCGACGCTTGAAGACGCCACAAACGGCGCGAACTCGGCCGTAGCGGCGCTGGCTGGCCATGCCAAGGGCGAGGAGCGCGTCGAAACCATCAATTTCCCTGTCGAGGAAGCACTGGTGCGCGAGGCCACGGAGCTGTTGGACCGTTGGAAATCGCAGGCCCTATCGCTGGTCAAGGAACTGGATCGCGCAACCGAACAGGCAGATATGCAGCATCGGCGGCGGTTCGATGAAAAAGTCGGCCTTGAAAATGCGAGTTTGCTTGGGAGGACACTGGCGCGAGCCCCCATGAAGCCGGAGACAATCATGGCCGATCTCGATGCGATCCTGGATAGCTCGGCCGAGCTCGATCTTCTTTTCAAGCAGGCCCGGCCCGCGTTCTTACGCTGCTTCCATGATTGCGAACTCCATCTCGAAGGCGTCATAGAGCGCCGGCGAAAAGTTGACTTCGATATCGAAGAGGTGCAGCGGCAAACCGATGCTTTGACGGAGAAGCTCATGTACCAGCGACGCAACCGCCCGTCCTCTCGTCATTCCGATCTGCAATCCGAACAGGAGGCGGATTATCGCGCGCTGCTTACCGAGCAGGACGAGATCCGCCAACGGGAGCAGCGGCTCCAGTCGGGCCGTACGGTGCGGCAGCGTCTCATCGACATCTACGAAAGGCTGGCGGCTACCTTGAATGGCCAAGTGGCCGCCATCAATGCGATGACAGGCAAGCTGACCGTCGATATCGAGCAGCGCATCGCCCTGCTCAAGGCATTGGCGGCAGAAGCAGGCCCTTTATCAGCCACGGTCGCGCGAACGGCAGCGGTCGAGAGCCTGATTAAGTCCTTCGAGGCGAACGTGCTGGCGGGGCAGGGGCTGGCGGCACGCAAGGCACACGTCGATGCCGTGTTCACGAGACGGCTGGAGCCGCATCTGCTTCCCCCATCCATGGACTCGGACAGGGCTGCGGATGAATCGCAACCGGAGGGTTGAGTGCCGTCCGGCACCGAAAATTCTGTGCAGACGGTTGTTGTTTTTCCCAAGAACACATATTTGCTGGAACGCGAGTGGCAATAAGGCCTTATGGTGTGAAAGCCCGAGAGGGTTTTCGGAAAGGCGATTGCCGCAGGTTCGGTATGGTGCGTCCTTCGCGTGTGGCAGGATGCGCGGTATGGTTTAGGAGACGTGTCCATGCTCGACTCGATCGCGGCGTTTTTCAAGCGCATCCGAACCGCCATCGCGCGATGGATCGGATTGGTCTTCGTCGGGATCGCCTGGCCATTTCTTGCGGCACATGGCTGGTATCGGCAACGGAACTGGATGATCAAGCTGCCGCTCGCCGCCGCCGTGGCGCTGTTGGCTCTGCTTTACATCTATTTCATCTGGCAGACGCAAGTTTGGACCGGCTTCAATACGGCCTATCCGGATGTCTACAAATTCTCCGAGCGCAAATACTCCGCCGGGCAGGAATTGCCGGCGACGGACGCCCAGCAGACTGCCGCAGCCGCACCCAAAACCTGCCAGACCTCGGCTGTCGTCGATGTTGCCACCGATCTGATCGACTTCAACGTCAACCAGAATGCCTGGATATCTTCGATGCTGCTCTATAAGCTCGGGCTGTTCGGCATGTCATGGGACGATACGCCATTCCTCGACAACAAGGCTTCCTTTCAGCGAGGGATAAACTCGGTGGTTCGTCGCACTTCGGCGGAGCTGGTCGATACGCTCGGCCGCGTGCGCGGAACGTCCGGCATCAACAGCGATTTGCAGAAGGCGCGCGGCAATCTGCAGTTCGACGAGTCGAGCTGGTATTTCGGCCTGCATCCTTTCGGGCCGAAGACGCCGAGCCCAAGCTATTATCGCGCTGCAATGACCAATCTGCGCAGCTTCAACACCGACCTCGGCAATTGCAAAGCGATCTTCGATGGACGCGCCGACAATCTCCTGCAGTTCGTCGACCATATTGCCAACGACCTTGGCAGCACAGCCGACATATTGGCCAGACGGGCTGGGGATCATAGCTATGGTTGGCTGGACATGCGTGCCGACGACCGCTTCTGGTTTGCCTATGGCCAGCTTTATGCCAGCTATGGCATTCTGAGTGCGGCGCGCGCCGATTTCCAGCAGGTGATCGCCGAGCGCAATGTCGGTGCGCTCTGGGCTGACGTGACAACGCAATTGCAGGCAGCCTTGCACATTCAGCCCTTCATCATTTCCAATGGACCTGAAGATAGCTCCTTCATGCCGAGCCATCTCGCAACCATGGGGTTTCATATCCTGCGGGTGCGATCGAGCCTCGTCGAAATCCGCACGGTTCTGGGTGGCCGTTGAGCGCGTTTTGGCGCTTGGCTTAGCTCCCCACGGAGACCCTGAACCGTTCTATCTTATTGTCTGTACGCGATTCCGGACGGAAAAACGCTGCCATTATTCCTGAAATAGCTTCAACGGATAATGTGATCCTAATCGACCGAGCCCGATTTCGAACTGGTGCTTCAAGACATCAGCTGATGAGTTTTAGGCGGATGGCCTTTGCGACGAGCTGCGTGCGGTTGACGCAATCGAGCTTCTTGATCGCATTCGTCATATAGGCGTTGACGGTATGGTCGGAAAGCGAGAGGATTTGACCGATCTCGACCGAGGTCTTGCCCTGGGCGGTCCAGCGAACCACTTCGAGCTCGCGAGCCGAAAGCGAATGCGGTGCAGCGCCGTCGTTCCGCTTGAGGCAATTATAGGAATCGAGCGCCTGCATCATGATCAGCGTGAGCTCATTGATTTCGCTCTGGCTGAGATTGTTGCGATTGCCCATGAACCAGAAGAGCAGCCGTTGGCCATCCGGGGAGTTGATCGGGATGACGACGCTCATTGGACAATTATAATTGATCAGCAGCGCATGAAGCTCATGCGGCAGATCAGTGTGCGGCTCGGAGTCTTTCTCCTGCAGATGCCAGGAGCGCGGCATCACCGAGTCGCGCGTGCGCAGCAGCATCGGACAACGCCGGACGAGCTGGTTGCGATCGAACTCGCGCACGAACTGGGTGGGCATTGTCCCTTCGATGAGCAGCGGCATCATCATCGTATCATCGGGAACGGGGGCATTCATAAAAGCCATGTAGGCAAAGCCAAAGGCCGATCCCGTCCGCTCCAGCGCCAGCGCCAAGGCCGCTTGTGTCCGAGCTGCCGCCAACTCGGCAGACAGCAACAATTGTCTCTCGGCAGTGATGATATAGGACATGGAGTAGCGGTGCCCGCAGGGTGTTAGCGTTATGAAATACCGGATTTATGAGTGAATGCTAGACGCAAAAATATCACAGGGCCAGAAATAATTTTATTTTCATATATCTTTATATTTAAATACAATGATTTTCTCAAATCTTCAGCCAAAATGGGCAATATGCGCAGAAATTACTTTTCTGCTGTTAGGATCGCGACGGGACCGTACATTTGGCGTCGACTGCCGCTTGGCGGCTCATCACGGCGAGACATAGTTGCGATGTCAAAACGTGCTTGAAGCAGCGTTCGGCACCTTATCGTGCCGACCGACGGGAGGCGGGGGGACTTGATCCAAGACCGGCTCGCGTTTAGCGTCGTCGGCTTTTCTGTTTCATTGAAGTTGCCGTCAGGGTCGTTGATCGGACTCTCGTTTTCAGAGATTCTGCGGCGGTCGATTTTGCCTATTGGAACTCTTCCTTGCAGGACTTGCCACACAGACCGCCGAGAGTTACGCCAAATGATGCGCCGCAGCGCGAGCGCGCCTTGCGAAGGCCCAAAGCGGTTGCTATCGGTCTTGCCAAAGCAATCGCTTCCAGGCGTGTACCTTATGAATCTTCGCTTCTTTCCGCAGCTTGCAGCGCGGTGCGGTCAATCGGTGTTGTGGCTGGTGGCGGCCGTTTCGCTGTTGCTGGCTTCATCCGTTTCTGCCGAGCCAGCCGGCGTCACCGCCGGCAAGCCGATGCAGTTCCTGCTTGTTCACGGCGATATGGGGCAATGCCGGGCCGACAATACATGTCCGGATTGGATCTCGGCCGAGGGGCAGATCATGGCCGATACGCCGAAGAAGCTGCAGCGATTCCTGAAACGGCTCGGTGATCGGAAATTGCCGATAGTCGTCAGTTCGCCCGGCGGCGATGTGAAGGCGGCGATGGAAATGGCCCGCACCATCCGCAAACAGAAGCTCTCCATCGCGGTTGGTCGCACCCGCTCTCGGGCATGTCCCTATGCTGAGCCGATCTGCTCTTCCGCGATTGCGAAGGACGGTTCGATCACGGGGCAGGCATTTTCTTCCGGCGCGATCTGCTTTTCGGCGTGCCCGCTGTTTTTTGCAGGCGGCGTCCAGCGTGTTTCCAGCCCGTTCGCACTTCTTGGCGTTCACCAGATCACCACGACCTACAGCGAGGTTCGCGTCCAATACCGTACCGAATATGAAATGGTGAATGGCAAGCGCAGGGTTCTCTCAAGGAAGGAGATCGGGCGAAAGTTCGTCGGCAAATACGATACGACGAAGCTGGACAGGGCGCAGCGTGCGCGATTGATCCGGTTTCTCGACAAGATGGGAATTGATAGGGGGCTTGTCGATGTCATGCTCGGAACGGAGCCGAGCGGAATTCATCTGATCTCGCAGATGGAAGCGCTGAACCTGAAGCTGACGACGGAACTTGCCGATGCCGATGCGCTCGTTTCCGCACGCAACTGCAAGGATGGGCAATCGATCTCAGATTGCGCAACACCGCCGCCGGTGACAAACGCAACGGCGGCAATGGCTGGCAAGTAGGCCTCATTTCGGCGTCAACCGACCTTGGCTTTGGCTTTCGCCATGATCTTTTCCAGGAATCCCAGCAGCAGTGCCGAGACGACAAAGGCGAGGTGGATGATGGTGAACCACATCAGCTTGGCATTGTCATACTGAGTGGCATTCAGGAAAATCTGCAGCAGATGGATCGAGGAAATGGCGACGATCGAGGAGGCGACCTTGATCTTGAGGCTGCCTGAATCGAGCTTGCCGATAAAGGAAACTTCGCTCTCGCCTTCGGCTTCGTCGAAGCGGCTGACGAAATTCTCGTAGCCCGAAATCATCACCATGACGATCAGGCTTGCAACAAGGGCGGCGTCGATGAGGCCAAGGATGGCCAGGATCATATCCGCTTCGTCATACTGAAAGACGTTGATCGTCACCTTATAGAATTTGAAGAGGAACGAGACGGCGTAGACGGCGAGCGAAGCTGCAAGACCGAGATAGAAGATCACCAGAAGCCAGCGACTGGAGAGGATGATGCGCTCGACCAGCAATTCCAGGGATTTCATATTTTCTCCTTCTGTCCCGGATTGGAGTTGGACCCGTAAATAGGCACGCTTCCATCTCGCAGCAAGACGGAGCGTTTCGCGCGGGAGGGCGCGCCGTCGCTATTCACACCGAATACATATTGGTTTATCCCGACAGGCAAATGACCGTATGTTGGGGGCGTGTCTTATGGTGATGGTGGCATCCGATATTGAAATCGCCCGCGCAGCAAGGAAGCTGCCGATCATCGAGATTGGAGCCAAGCTCGGTATCCCGGCGGAAGATCTCGCACCTTACGGCTACGACAAGGCAAAGATCGGGGCCGGCTTCATAGCGGCGCAGGCTGGCAAGAGGGACGGCAAGCTGATCCTCGTCACGGCAATCAATCCGACGCCCGCCGGCGAAGGTAAGACCACCACGACGGTCGGGCTCGGCGACGGCTTGAATCGCATCGGCAAGAAGGCGGTAGTCTGCGTGCGCGAAGCGTCCCTTGGTCCGTGCTTCGGCGTGAAGGGCGGGGCGGCAGGCGGCGGCTATGCGCAGGTCATTCCCATGGAAGACATCAACCTGCACTTCACCGGCGATTTTCACGCCATCACTTCCGCGCACAATCTGCTCGCGGCGCTGATCGATAATCACATTTACTGGGGCAACGAGCAGAATATCGATATTCGCCGCATTACCTGGCACCGCGCCATGGACATGAACGATCGCGCATTGCGCGAGATCGTGTCTTCGCTCGGCGGTGTTTCGAACGGCTTTCCGCGCGAAGGCGGCTTCGACATCACCGTTGCTTCCGAAGTCATGGCGATTCTCTGTCTGGCATCCGACCTCAAGGACCTGGAAAAGCGGCTTGGTAACATCATCATCGGTTATCGCCGTGACCGCACGCCGGTCTACGCCCGAGATCTGAAAGCCGATGGCGCCATGGCCGTGCTCTTGAAGGACGCCATGCAGCCGAACCTTGTGCAGACGCTTGAGAACAATCCGGCGCTGGTGCATGGCGGCCCCTTTGCCAATATCGCCCATGGCTGCAACTCGGTGATCGCTACGCGCACGGCGCTCAAGCTTGCCGATTACGTGGTGACGGAAGCCGGCTTCGGCGCCGACCTCGGAGCGGAGAAGTTCTTCGACATCAAATGCCGCAAGGCCGGTCTTTCGCCGGATGCGGCCGTCATCGTCGCCACCGTACGGGCCTTGAAGATGAATGGAGGCGTCAAGAAGGACGAGCTCGGCAAGGAGAATGTCGAGGCTCTGGAGAAGGGCTGCGCCAATCTAGGCCGGCATGTCGCCAATGTCCGCAAGTTCGGCGTGCCCGTGGTCGTGGCCATCAATAATTTCGTCTCGGACACGGAAGCCGAAGTCGAGGCGCTGAAGAATTATGTCGCGCGGCTCGGTGCCGAGGCGATTCTTTGCAGGCATTGGGCCGAGGGATCGGCCGGCATCGTCGATCTCGCGCTCAAGGTCGTGGAGCTTGCCGAGTCGGGCCAGGCGAAATTCCAGCCCCTTTATCCCGATAATCTTCCTCTGCTGGAGAAGATCGAGATCGTCGCTTCGAAGATCTATCATGCCGGCGAGGTTACCGCGGACAAGGCGGTGCGCGATCAGCTCAGGTCCTGGGAGGACCAGGGCTATGGCCATCTGCCTGTTTGCATGGCGAAGACGCAATATTCCTTCTCAACCGACCCGAATGTGCGCGGTGCGCCGGAGGGCCATATCGTACCCATTCGCGAGGTACGGCTTTCGGCCGGGGCTGGTTTCGTCGTTGTCATCACCGGAGAGATCATGACCATGCCAGGTCTGCCGAAATCGCCGGCGGCGGAGAGGATTTTCCTCAATGATCAGGGCTACATCGAAGGACTGTTTTAAGTTCAGAATCTGATTCAACTTGTCGGTCTGGAAATGCCGGCTCGGCAGCTTCGCCCGCAACTATTGTCATCCAATTTTGGTAGGATATCTAACGCATTGACCCTGGCGAAATCCGAAAGAAATCGGCACGATCCAAGCATCGTTAAGACGGAGACGGATTGTGACTGCTGACAGCCGCGCAAGTCTGGATGAGATACGGGATTTCCATGCGAAGATGATGGCAGCCGCCAGCAATTCTTCGGATGAGAGGCTGGAGCGGGCCTTTCTCCTCGTCAGGCGGGAGGCATTCATGGGGCCGGGTCCGTGGCAGATCAGGGCCGGTCGCCACTACCTGGAAACCCAAACGCCGATCCCACGTTCCTCTACCAGAACGTTCTGGTCGCCCTGGACAAGTCCAAGGGCATCAACAATGGCGAGCCGTTTCTCCATGCCGCCTTCCTGGGTGCCGTAGCGCCGCAGCCCGGCGAGACGGTCATTCACATCGGTACGGGGACTGGATATTACACGGCCATTCTGTCGACGCTGGTGACGCCGGGTGGTCATATTCATGCTGTCGAGATCGATGAGGAGTTGGCTAGCCGAACCCGCGATAATCTTGCCTCATTCGAGAACATCTCCGTCATCTGCGCCGATGCGACGACTCTGGAGCTGCCGGAGGCCGATCTTATCTATGTGAATGCCGGTGTCGTGGCGCCGCCGATATCGTGGTTGCAGGCGCTGCGCCTTGGCGGCCGGATCATTATACCTTGGCAGGCGAACGAAAAGGTCGGGCTTGCCGTGATGATCACACGCCGGGAGCAGGGGTTCAGCGCCCGCGCCTTGATGCAAGCCTACTTCATTCCCTGCATCGGGGCCTCCGATCCAGCTCAATCCACAAAAATGCCCGATGGCGGCGAGGCTCGTTCCATCCAGTCGGTTTGGCTCACTCAGGAGCGAGCGCCGGATGAAACGGCAGTTGCGATCTATAGAGACCTATGGTTCTCGAAAGCGCGCCTCGGGGGTTGACGAGGCTCAAAGATCGTCGCGACCAGTCCCACGCGCATTTTCAATGGCAATAGCGGAAGCCGCCATTCCTTTCGATCACGTCGAGATGGAAATGTGTTTCATGCGCGGCATCGCTCTCCGGGTCCAGAACGGTCGTGAAATAAAGGCAGGCCGAGGCGCTGGTTGCGCGCTGGAACGCGCCTGTCAGCGTCGGATCTTCGCGGCGCGGCTCGATTGCGATGGTCTTACCGTTTTCGAAGGTGAAGCTCGCTATATCGATGGCGTTGCCGCGCGCATGCTCCGAAATCTTGCCAGTGGAAGCATTGTTGCGCAGCCGGCAGACATAGGTCGAAGCCTGGTTGATCGCGACGATCTTGCCATTGTCCAATGCGGCGGCTGAAGGGATCACGCTGCCCTTTACCCATTGCGCCAGGGCGAGGGCGGTTTCGCATCGCATTTTCCCTTCGGGTTTGAGCTCTATGCCCGGCAGCGGTGAGATCAGCGAAATCGGCTTGTCGATGCCGCAGCCATTGCCGTCATCGATGCGGGCAATCTCCTTGAAGGTTGCGTCAATGGCGGTCAGTTCCTTCAGGCAGGCCTGATGTTCCTCGTCTGGTTCGGATGCGACGGTCAAAGGCGGGCGGGGAGGGCCTTGCATCTCACCTGTGGTCTGATCCTCTTGCGGGATGGCCGGCTTCTCCAAGGGGACCACGGGCTTTTCTGCCGGAATCGGCGACTCGCCGGATGGCTGAGCCTGTCCTTGATCCGGCTTTTGTTCCGGTATCGGGCCGGTCTGCGGAAGAGAAGCGGCGATGAGCAGGACGACGGCAAAGGTTAGTGAAGCAATTCTAAACAACATCAAGTAGTTCAGCCAATTCTAATAATGATGTCCTTAGAACGCTTGAGGCCGCCATTTCGTTGCAATTCAGCAACGTTCGTTCTCTCCCTTTAATATGATAATTATATTCATGATTATAAGCGAGTGATATATTGACAAGAACACTCATGTTTTTTATGCGGCAGAAAGAAGGCGGAATATTTCCGCCCGTAACAAGATAACCTAGCCAGCCCCTTGCCTGCACGCGATGCAGCAACCAGCCAGCCCGGTGAAGCAATTCGAAAGGAATGGTTATGGTTGTCCGGCGATCCCGCTCGGCCCTCTTGGCATGCACCGCGTTTCTGGCTCTTGGGCTGACCACGGCTTCTCTTGCGCAAACCGCAGCTCAGTATGAAGAGACGACGGGCGAGGCCGCCAAGGGTGATCGAGTCACCAATCTGAAACCGATTGTCGTGACGGGAAAGGGCAAGGCGAACAAGGATGTGCTCGCCGACTCTCCGACCGCCAGCGAAACGACGACCCAGGACATCGACGACAAGCAAATCACACGTATTGAGGATCTCGGCCGCAGCACCGAAGTCGGCGTCGGCTTCAACCGTACGACCGGCGGCGTCAATATTCGCGGCCTTGGCGACGACCGTGTGCTGACCACCGTCGACGGTATCCAAATTCCTTTCCTTCTTGATGCTTCGCGCGAATCCGACGGTGGTATCAACAGCTTCGATTTCAACGCGCTTTCCAGTGTGGATGTCGTACGAGGCGCCGATTCCAGCCGTGCCGGTTCAGGTGCTCTCGGCGGAGCCTTCGTGCTGCGCACGCTGGAGCCGGAAGATCTGATTACGCCCGGCTCCACCTGGGGTGGCGTTTTCAAGTTCGGCTATAATGGTGACGACCGGAGCGTCGGCGGCGCGGCAGCCATTGCCAAGCGTATCGACAACACCGCCGTCCTCTTCCAGGGCGGCTACACGCATGGTCATGAGCTTGAGAACAATGGCGATGTCGGCGGCTATTCGACCAAGCGTACAGAGGCCAATCCGGCTGATTATAATCAGAGAAGCGGCCTGTTCAAGATCCGCCAATATACCGACGTCGGCACCTTCGGCATCACGGCCGAGCACTACAACAAGGATAAAGACACCGATCTGATGACCTTGCAGAGCCCGACCGGAAACTTCCGGCCCGGCAACTACAATGGGACGGACAATATCGAGCGCAATCGCGTGTCGCTCGATTACAAATATGAAGCCGATAGCGCCGATTCGCTGCTTGATACTGCCAACGCCGTTTTCTACTGGCAGAATCTGATGCGTGAAACCGGTACCGCAGGCTATCGCTACACGTCCGTTATCGGCGACTATTCACGCCTCAATGAAATGGAAGACCGCAGTATCGGCTTCAGCGGCAACGCGTCGAAGTCTTTCGACACCGGCAGCCTGCACCACCAGATCACTTTCGGTCTCGATGCCGCATTCGACAAGGTTCATCAGTATTCGGCCGGCAAGGATAGCTGCAGCAACCCGCGCTGGCGTGCTTCCTGCGCCTTCCTGCACACCAACCAGTCCGACATGCCCGATGTCGACGGCACCCGCGTTGGCGCCTTCATCGACGACAAGATCGAGCTGGGCTCCAGCAACTTTTACCTCACGCCGGGACTGCGCTTCGACTGGTACGATTACTCGCCGAAGAACACTGCTGCCTATCGCGACAGCGCCAACTACGATGGTTTGCCCTCCGGCCAATCCGACAGCCGCTTTTCGCCGAAGCTGCGCGCATCCTATCAGCCGCAGGACAATGTCGAGCTTTATGCGCAGTGGGCGATGGCCTTCCGTGCGCCTAACGTCAGCGAACTCTACGTGAACTACGGCGTGCCTGGCGGTTACGTCAGCATCGGCAATCCCAACCTGAAGCCCGAGACCAGCAACGGCATCGAAATCGGCACCAAACTCGGCGATGACGATTTCGGCGGCCATGTCGGCGCCTTCTATAACAAGTACAAGAACTTTATCGACACGCTGAATTATCGCGATCCCACAGGCACCTATCCGCTCGGGATCACCGAATACTTCAATCGCGCCGACGTCCGCATGTTCGGCGTCGAGGTCAACGCGCACAAAAAGTTCGACAACGGCGTCCACATCAAGGGCGCGCTTGCTTATGTGAACGGCAAGGATTCCGATACCGGAGAATGGATCAATTCCGTCGCTCCAGCCAAGGCGGCCTTCACCATCGGCTATGCGGCCGACGTCTGGGGGACGGACCTGACCTTCGTCACCGCGGCGCGCGAGGCGAAGAAGACAGGCGATACGCTGCAGACCCCTGCCTATGGCATCTTTGATCTGACTGCCTGGTGGGAACCGGAGCAGGTGAAGGGGCTCAGCATTCGCGGCGGCGTCTACAATATCTTCAACAGGACCTATTACGACGCGCTCAACGCGCCATCCTACAGCGGCACGCTGGCCCAGCCTGCTTCCTATTATTCCGAGCCCGGCCGGACTTTCAAGCTGACGCTGACGCAGAGGTTCTGAGCCGCTACGTCGATGCAACAAACTTGGATGTGGCAAACTTGGGCGATGCTTCGGCATCGCCTCTTTTTTGCCCTCTCGCGTGGCATCAGGCGATCCGCGCAATTGTAAATGGCAGCGTTCGATGCTATTTGAGCGGCGCAGTCTTTAACCGTCGAGAGAAAAGAGAGGAGGACCCACATGACTAAGATAGTCTGGCATATTCGCCAGTTCGGTCCGACTCGTGCCCTGCAGATGCGTTTGCAGGGCTGATCAGAGGCTGTTACTCACTCATTCCTTCTGGTCTGCCCTTTGGGCGACGTGAGCCTGCGTTTCCGCATGGCCGCGTCATGACATGTTTTCGAGCATTGGCCTGCTTGTGGCCCATCGAGATCGGCGTGACGCGGCAAAAGGAGCCGCCGGCGATGTCTCGAAATGCTCGATCGAGACCGGAAAAGACCATGACTCTGATCAATCTCCGCAATCTGGGCGTCACCATGAGTGCGCCGCTGTTTGCCAATCTCAACCTCACCGTCGATGCCGGTGATCGCGTCGGCATCGTCGCCGCGAACGGGCGCGGGAAGACCACTCTGCTGAATTGTATAGCGGCCAGGCAGGAGCCGACGACTGGCGACATTGCCCGCGCCCGCGGCTTGCGCGCTGGTTACGTCGAGCAGAACGTGCCGGCGAAGCTGCTCGATGTTTCCTTCCTTGATGCCGTCCTTCAGGCCTTGCCGAAGGAGCAGGTTGCGAGCGAAAGCTGGCGCGTCGACGTTACCCTCGATTCGCTCGGCGTGCCCGATGCGATGCGGGAGAGGACGCTTGCCCAGCTCAGCGGCGGCTGGCAGCGGCTTGCCATGCTCGCCTGCGTCTGGGTCACCGAGCCGGACGTATTGCTGCTCGATGAGCCGACCAACCATCTCGATCTCGCCAAGATCGCGCTGCTGGAGGATTGGCTGAATGCCTTGCCGCGCGACGTGCCCGTCATCATGGCCAGCCACGACCGTGCCTTCCTCGATGCCGTCTGCAACCGGACCCTGTTCCTGCGTCAGGATCAGTCGCAAACCTATGCCTTGCCGTATGGCCGGGCAAGGGCGGCGTTAGACGAGATGGATGCCTCGGATGAGCGCCGTTACCAGAAGGAGATGAAGACGGCGCAGCAGCTTCGCAAGCAGGCGGCCAAGCTCTACAATCTCGGCGTCAATTCCGGCAGCGATCTTTTGACCGTGAAGACGAAGCAGCTGAAGGCGCGGGCGGAGAAGCTGGAGGACAGTGTGG
>JBCNPI010000137.1:0-14223 GCA_039593415.1 Rhizobium sp.
GCTTCTCGATGCCGAAGCCGGGCTCGATCTTTTCCGTTCGATCCCGGAACAGTTTGGTGAGCCAGGCGATGTCGCGGGCGGGCTTGGCCGTGCCGGCACGGATTGCCTGCCTGGTGCCATCGACCTTCTCGACGATGAGATCGGTGCGGCGGACGCCCAGCCCCTTGCGCTGCAATTCGGCCACCAGCCTGACGATGAGACGGCCAACATATTTGTCGATCGTCTCGGCCGCACCGATCGGTTCGGCAAAGGCTCGGCTGACCTCGATCCATTCTGGCGCCCGGATAGGATCGATCGGCTCGGAGATCCGACCGAACATCTGGTCGAGGCGCCGGCCGATCTCGGGACCGAAGCGCAGTGCCAATGGCGCCCGCGGCGTTGCCGATAGTTCGCCGATGGTTTTGAAGCCGAGGGTGCGAAGACTGGCGACGATCTCCGGCGACAGCCGCAGCAGCGTGATCGGCAGTCGCTCGACGGCACGGGCGGTCTCTCCGGCAGGAATGATGACGACCTCACGGTTGGTGGCGCGGGCACAGGCATGCGCCGTACCCCAGGTGTCAGCGATCGCCGCATGGACTGTCAGTCCCCTCGCCCGGAAGCGGTTGACGATCCCGGTGAGCATCGGAGCCTCGCCGCCCTGCAGGTGATCGGCGCCTTCCGTATCCATGACGATGCCGTCCGTGCCGTCGACGGCGACGATCGGGGAATATTGCGTGAGGGACCAGAGCGCGATGCGCTGGAGTGCTTCGGCATCGGCTGAGGGATCGGCATCGACGAACTGCAGACCGTGCACCATGGCCTGCGCCTTGGCGGCCGGCATGCCGACACGAATGCCGGCTTCCGTCGCCTTTGCATCGGCAGCGGATACAAAACGCTTGGAACCGCTCCTGGCGACCAGGACCAGTGGTCTGTCAGGCGATAATTCTGCTTTCCGGTCCATCCGCCTGATCCGCTCGATCGGCAGGTCCGGCAGATAGATGGATACGACCCGTGGCATCGCACGCTCCCACGATAAACTCAGCGCACTCACCCGCCTTCACTCTCATCAGTTCCAGCAGCCATCGCGGCCGCCCGACACCTGGAACCGGCAATTCCTCCGATGGCAGGACGCTGACCCGCCACCTGGTCGTCGACGCCGTCGGCTGCCCGAAATCCGAGGCTTCCCTCTGCCGGCGCCAACGCCGGACCACCAGGCCCATCGTGCCGGTCTTTTCCGCCGCCAGCTGCAGGCGGCGCGAGGAAACCATCGGTAGCCGGACCATCTCGCCGACGACGGCGCCAAGGCCACCAAAGGCCAGCGCCTCTTCCATCGAGGCGAGAACGTCCTCCTCGCGGTCTGCCTCGACGAAGACGACCCGATCGGGATGGAGGCCAGCCTGCGCGAGCGCCGGAAAGAACAGGTCCGGCCGTGTCAGGCACCAGACGATCTTGCCCCTGGTCCGCGCCGCAATGCCGGCGGCAAAGAGGGCGGCTGCTGCCCCATCGATAACCCCTGCCCCGCCGCCGGCGAACTCGTGCACGGCACCATAGGCGAGACCACCGCCCGGCAACGCAGCATCGATCCCGGGCACGCCGAAGGCCAGACAGCCGCTCTTCTTGCCCGCGTTCCCTTCCAGTAACGCGATGCGATCCTTCAGATCGGATATCACCCTGTTACGGGCAGCGGTCATCATTCACGGGTCCTTGCAAGGTCGTGTTGGTATCGACGTGATGTCGGTCAAGTGTATTTGTTCACTAAATGTTCCAAGTCGCTTTCCGTGTCAAGCAACCCGAAATAGGAATATTATCCCTCTATTTTAGTGAACTTTAAGATTCGCATTGGGAATCATGGACATGACTTTGACCGGGCACGGACGAAGCTTTCGAAAATGTTTCGAAGCCGATCGGCCGAGAGCTGCCGATTGGCATTCCGGCGCTTCGTCGGCTACCATATCGCCGGCTTCAAGGGAGATGGAGCGTGTGCAACCTTTACCGCATGGAAGACAAGGACTGGGTGAACAAGTGGGCTCAGGATGCCGAGAGCCTGATCAACCTGATGCCGGCCTATCAGATGAACCCGGACCAGATGGGGCCGATCCTCCGCAATACCGCCGACGGGAAGAAGCAGCTCGTCCATGCGCGTTGGGGACTGCCATCGCCACCCTTCGCCCTCATAAAAGCAGCCGAAGCCAAGGCGGAAAAACTTCGTTCAAAGGGCAGGGAATTTGACTTCGACCAATTGCTGCGCGAGCAGGTCGACCGCGGCGTTACCAATGTCCGCAATCTGAAGCTCGCCCATTGGCGGCGCTGGTTCGGCGTCGAGAACCGCTGTCTCGTCCCCGTCACGAGCTTCGCGGAGCCGGATCCGGCAAGCCAGGAGGCAGGCGGCAATGTGCCCAATGCGTGGTTCGCGCGCAACGAAGACAAACCGCTGATGTTCTTTGCCGGCATCCATGTGCCGCAATGGACCTCCGTGCGCAAGGTCAAGGACGGGTTCACGACCAACGATCTCTATGGGTTTCTGACGACAGATCCGAACAATCTGGTGAAACCGATCCACGACAAGGCCATGCCGGTGCTGTTGCTGACCAGGGAAGAAACCGATGTCTGGATGACAGCGCCTTGGGACGAGGCAAAGGATCTTGCGCGGCCATTGCCGGACGATGCATTGATCGTCACGGCCCGTGAGCCTTATGGATCGACGATCGTCACCAAGGAGGGTGAATTGCTCAACCCATCAGGCTTGCTTTAACGAGCGTCGTTTCGGCGGTTCAATGAACGGGCAGCTGCTCGGATAAGAGGAGTTCCTGCACCGCCGCATCGACGATCTCTCCGAGCCGACGCCAGCCGTAGAGATTGCGTTCGCTCACCCGCTCCTGGATTGCGGCCAGCATCCAACCGGCTGCAGAGCTTTCGCCACCTCCGTACGTGCCAGTAGACGATCACGCAGTTCGAGCGAAGCTCTCTCTCTCAGCCCCTTATTCGCAATATCGGTGGGTATCGGGCACCCGACAGGCCCGAAAGCTTCTCATTTAACGACCGACGCTCTAAATCTACGTGATCCTTTTGATTGGATGGGCAATGACGTCTCAGCTGGACATGTTTTCGGAGAATGCGCAGCCCGTTCGTAGAACGTCGGTGCCAAGCCTGCGCACTCGGCCGACCGGATCAGCGCCCGACGAAGCCGAAATGGTGCGGATCCTGCAAGCAACGGGACGCTATCAGATCTTAAGAAAACTCGAAGCTCGTCCGATTGCCCCTGTTCCAAGACCTGGCTATCCCCTTCGAGGCATCATCCTTGATACCGAGACCACGGGGCTCGACGCGAGAAAGGACGAGATCATCGAAATCGGTCTGATCGGCTTCACCTTCAATGAGCACGGCGAGATCGGCGATGTCACCGGTGTCTATGGTGGGCTGCAGCAACCGAGCATTCCGATCCCGGCCGACGTTATCAGGCTGACCGGCATTACCGACGCCATGGTCCTTGGCCAGATGATCGACATGCCGGCGGTTCGCGCGCTCATCGAGCCCGCCGATCTCGTCATAGCCCACAATGCCAGCTTTGATCGGCCCTTTTGCGAGGCCTTCTCCTCGATCTTTGTCCGCAAGGCCTGGGCATGCTCCAATTCCGAGATCGATTGGAGCGCCAGGGGATATGAGGGAACCAAGCTTGGCTATCTCATCAACCAGAGTGGCTATTTTCATGTGGGACACCGCGCAGTCGACGACTGTTTCGCACTGCTTGAGGTGCTGGCTCTCTCTCAGGGCGATCATGCTCAGACAGCTTTTGCCGAACTTTACCAGGCAAGCCAGCGTTCCCGCGTGCGCATCTTCGCGGAAAACTCCCCCTTCGATCTCAAGGATCGGCTGAAAGAGCGAGGCTATCGCTGGTCCGACGGCAGTGATGGCCGGCCGAAATCATGGTGGATCGAAATCGCCGAAGAGGTCATGGACGACGAGCTTCGCTTCCTGCGAACCGAGATCTACCGCTGGCAGGATGCCGACCCGCCGGTTCAGCGCCTAACTGCATTCGACAGGTTCATGGGGCGAAGATAGCTCTTTATGCTCTTGAATAGATACGAACCTGCGACCCTGTTATTCACTTCGTCCCTGAAACCAATTTGTCAGCGCTCCGCAGCCTGACGGTTGTGAGGGTACCGCGTTTTCAGATCAGGTTAAGCGATTAGATAAGCTTTGATCCAATCCACTGCACGACACCTCGCTCCTTCACCGCGAATTAGGACCGTCAACTCGTGGAACCGGTCATGGAGTGCATCCGATTATCGTGCGATACCTTGGAATGCCTGCACCGTGGATTCCTGAGGTCCTATGTCTGAACTCGATTGGTTGAGCCATCTTCTGCAAATCATCACGGTTACCGGCCAGCTCGAAGTGCGCTGCGCCTACGGCGCTCCGTGGCGCGTTACCTGGAACCGGGCTGCGGCGAACGAAATTCCCTACCACGTCGTTGTCAGGGGCCGGGCGATCTTTGAGGATCCGGAAGCAAGAACCCTGCGGGAGTTGACGAGCGGCGATATCGTGCTGCTACCGCACGGTGCGGCGCATGTACTGCACGATGGCAGCGGGCAGACGCCCGTTCCCACGCAGCAGCGGCAGAGTACTGCCGGCTGGATGCTCAGCGAGAACGACAGCGACGGCGAACAACTCGACCTGTTGTGTGGGCGATTTTTCATTTCGCCGCCGCATGATCGATTGGTTCGCAACTACTTGCCCCTCGATCTGGTGGCACGGACCATGGATGGCCCCGTAGAAGGGGGGATCGCGTCCGCAACTGGTCAACTCTCCAGTCTGGTAGGGCTGATGCGAATGGAAGCCGCCGGCGACCGACCGGGAGGACGCGCTGTTCTCAATGCATTGTCTTCGGCCCTTTTTACACTGGTGCTGCGTGCAGCCAGCCAATCCGCAACGGCTCCTGAAGGTTTGCTGGCGCTGGCCGGCCACCCGCGACTGGCGCCGGCAATCAGCGCCATGCTCGCTGATCCAGCCAAGCCTTGGAAACTACCTGATCTGGCGGACCTGTGTGGCATGTCCCGCGCAACATTCATGCGTCACTTTCAGGACAGGCTCGGTTGCTCCGCCCTCGACCTGTTGACTGATCTGCGTATGAGCCTAGCCGCCAACGAGCTCAAGAAGCCCTCGATCAGTACCGAGGCAATCGCCGAAACGGTCGGCTATCAATCCGTATCGGCATTCCGGCGCGTATTCGCCGAGAAAATGGGGATGCCGCCAGGGGAATGGCGCAGGCTGGCGCAGACCGGCGGGAAAAGTGCGAGTTAGTGCCGCCTTGAGATTTGATCCTTTTGAGCATTATATTGAGGAAATTCAGTCTCGATAATATCATCCGCCTTCGTAAAATCGGCTCCGTAATCACTTGATGAGGGAGCCACCCAATGAACTACATCAGCAACGCAGCCTCCGATACGGTACCGACGAATGCCGTCATCGAGACCATCCTCAGCCGCAGCGCTGCCAAATATTACGACACCACCGCCACGCTGAGCGACGATCAGATCCGGGATCTGGTGCGCATCGGCACGTCGGCGCCGACGTCGTTCCACCTGCAGAACTGGCGGTTTATCGCCGTCCGCACACCTGAAGCCAAGGCTCGGCTCCATCCGATCGCCTGGAAGCAGCCCGCGATCCTGGACGCCGCGGTAACCTTTGTCATCATCGGCCAATTGGCGGATGCCAGTACCGTACCCGCCCGTCTGGCGCCCGTCGTGGTAGCCGGAATCATGCCGGCCCACCTGGTGCCGGAATGGGAAGCGCCCGCCCGTGGCCTCTATGACAATCAACCCCAGCGGCAACGTGACGAGGCGGTGCGTTCAGCAACCTTCGGCACCGCGGCAATCATCTATGCGGCGCGCTCGCTCGGCCTCGGGTCGACGCCGATGATCGGCTTCGACGCGGAAGCCGTGCATCGCGAGTTCGGCCTCGCCTACGATGAAATCCCGGTGATGCTCCTGACCGTCGGACCCGAGCGGTCCGGCAACTGGCCGCAGAAGCCACGCCTGCCCGTGGCCGACGTCCTGTCCTGCGCATAATCCTCATCACAATCAACACTTATGGAGACGACCATGACCAGAACGACCGTTCTGACGCCGGAACAGGTGCCGGCTGCATCCAAAGAGACCCTCGATGCTTTCACAAGAAACATCGGGTTCACCCCGAACATGATGGCGGCCTTTGCGCAAAGCCCGATCGCCTTCAACGCATGGGCCGCCCTGATTGGCTCGCTCAGCAAGACGCTTGACGTGAGGACACGAGACAGCATCGGCCTTGCTGTCTCCGAAGTGAATGGCTGCAACTATTGTCTCACGGTTCACAGCTTCACCGCCGAGCACATGGCCAAGCTGCCAGCCGACGAAATCATTCTCGCTCGCAAGGGCCACGCAAATGACCCGAAGCGGGATGCGGCGGTGCAGTTCGCGCGAAAGATTATCGAGACCCGAGGGCAAGTCAGCGATGCTGATCTGAAGGCTGTCCGCGATGCCGGATTCACCGAAGCGAACATCATCGAGATCGTCGCTCTGGTCGCCATGTACACGCTGACGAACCTGTTCAACAACGTCTTCGATCCGGACAAGGACTTTCCCGCCGTTGCCCCGGCCGGCGCAATCTGAGTTCCGCTTTCTCGCAACCTCATGAAGCTGTTGGATCAATCTCATGAACATTCTCCACATCGACAGCAGTCCGCGCCAGCAATCACATAGCCGTCAGCTTTCGGCGGCCATCGTCGAAAAGCTTCTTGAGGTTGCGCCTGGCGCGGACATCATCCGGCGTGATCTGGGCGCCGATCCCCTACCTCAAACCGTGGCCCTTTATGCCGCCGCACTGGCGTCGCCGGCGACATTGGCGGCCCCGCCGGCAGGGTCGCTCGATCTTTCCGAACAGCTTATTCGGGAGGTCGAAGCGGCAGATGCGGTCGTCATCGGAACGCCGATGCACAATCTGACCATTCCCTCGGTCCTCAAGGCCTGGATCGACCAGATCCTGCGCGTCGGCCGTACAATGAAATCAACACCAGCCGGGAAAGTAGGAATGCTGCGCGACCGTCCGGTCTTTATCGGCGTGGCTTCCGGCGGCTTCTTCACCGGCGAGCGCGCCAACCAACCGGATTTCCTGACACCCTACCTGTCGGTCGCGCTCAGCTCCATCGGGCTGAAGAGCCAGCAGTTTCTGCCGCTTCAAGGAACTGCCTTCCTCGACTGGGAGCAGGCGGCAGAGGCGAAAAACAAGGCGCTTGCCGTTCTGGACCTTACCGCCGTGGAGCGCCTGACGGAAATCCGGCATCAACCCGCAATGATCGCAAGCGCAGGTAGATTGCATCGCGACCTCTCCTCGGTTCCACGAGCATCGCCACGCGCGCTGACCGAAAACTTCCAACGTTTGCACATCAATCATCCGGCGGAGCCGGACCATCAACATGAGGGTTCAGATGATTTTATCGACGTCTACGCTTCCCAAGATCGGTGACAGGATCACCGGCAATTCAACGCCGCCCGATGACGGCGCCATCCGTGAATGGCTGGGCTCGGAGGCATACCGCCAATGCACCGAACTGCGGACCTGGATCGACGCCTCCTACCCTGGGGTGTTCGCACCGGACTGGCTTTATGGCGGAAAGAACCGCGGCTGGTCCCTGAGCTTCAAGAAGACCAGGGCGCTTACAACTTTGGTGCCGGAATATCGGCGGCTCTCGGCCATCGTCGTGATGGGCAGAGCCGAACGTGAGAAGTTCGAGGAACGGCGTTATTTTTGGCGACCGCAACTGATCAGCGCCTTCGATGACGCAAAGACCTACATCGACGGGAAATGGCTGGCGCTTCCAGTCTCATCCAAAGATGACCTGCAGGATGTGACAGAGCTTTTGGCGATGAAGCGTCCGCCACTCCCACGCTGAGTATCCCATCATCTGCAATAGTTCCGCTCAGGTCGACACCGAGCGGACCGCAAAGGGCATCTACCCACGGCACCCAAGGGAGATCGAAGTGGTCTCCCACGCTGTATCACCACAATCATCAAAACATCTAAGGAGAGAAATCGATGAAAGCGATCATAGTAACCGACGAAGCCGCCGGCACGGCCGGCATGTCATTGGCGGAGCGGCCGCAGCCACAGGCGGCGATAAACGACGTCATCGTTGAAGTATGCGCGTCGGGCTTTGTACCAACCGAACTGAGCTGGCCGTCGACCTGGACGGATCGCATCGGCCAATGACGAACGCCGTCCGTCCCGGGCCATGAGTTCGCCGGCGTGGTAACGGCATCGTCAACTTAACGAAGTGTGGATGGCGATGTGGGATAACGGGCCATGACAGAGCGCGATCCCCTCTACCGCCGCCATCGCTTTCCCGGTGAGATCATTGCTCACGCCGTTTGGCTGTATTTCCGTTTTCCTCTGAGCCTCCGGATGGTGGAAGACTTGCTTGCTGCCCGTGGGATCAATGTTTCGCATCAAACGGTCCGACTTTGGGCCGAGAAATTCGGACGTACCTTCGCCAACGAGATCCGCCGAAGCTCTTCCGGTAGGCACGGCGATAAATGGCACCTCGACGAAGCCGTTGTTTCGATCCGCGGCAAGAAGCACTGGCTCTGGCGTGCTGTCGATCAGGACGGCTTCGTGCTGGAGGTCCTGGTGCAAAGCCGCCGCAATGCAAAAGCGGCCAAACGCCTGATGCGCAAGCTGTTGAAGAACCAGGGTCGAGCGCCACGCGTGATGGTTACCGACAAGCTTCGATCTTATGAGGCCGCAAGACGAGAGATCATGCCCGGCGTCGAGCACCGTTCGCACAAAGGCTTGAACAATCGGGCGGAGAATTCCCATCAGCCTGTCCGACGGCGAGAGCGGATCATGAAGCGCTTCAAGTCGCCGCGACATCTACAACGCTTCGTATCAATCCATGACCCGATTGCCAACCTGTTCCACATCCCGCGCTACGACATTCCCTCTAACCATCATCGCGAATTGCGTTCAGAAGCGATGGACCCGTGGGCGAAGATCACCCGAGCTTGACAGGCGAAATAAGCTGCCGCCATGGTCCACCCTCGTTGACGGTTAAGTTTACGGTGCCGTGCTCACTTTACTCGGACCGTAGTTATTGTGACTACGTTTTTTGCGTCAGTTGTCGGAGTTGGATCACCAACCACTTCTGATTGCCGCTCGACTAAGGAGACCGAGCACGCAGGCTATGCAAGTCGTCCTGTTAGGATTTTCAAATCAGACGTTCCAAATCGTTCCGAATCACGATTATCGTGTAGCTGCCGTTCCCTGACGCCGACTGGGTCCACTAACGAACTCTAGTAACGTTTAGAACTCGTGCCCCGCTCGCGTCCACATCACATCGAAGTTCCTCCTGACGGTCCGATTGGAATATCGCGCCAAATGTATCTATCGGCGGCGTCATGGCTTGCTCAAACCAACTGAAGTTCCCATTGTACTCGCGGCCAGAGACCGATAGGCGATTTTCCAACACGGCATGCATATTTCCATCTGGTAAGAAAATTACGAGCCGGCATTCAGCGTTTGTCTCAGGTTCGTCGCGAATTGCAGCAACAAAGTTTGCGCCCTCTACAACGATACCATGAATTCCGTGCGGTGCAGCTACCTCCACTTCCGCTCCGTCGCAAACCCACCTGAGCGCTATTACTTTGGAGGGCGTCCAGCCCAGATCAAGCATCTCTTTGACTGTCATACTCGACGGCACGCACTTCCCGTCCGCACGCACCTGAACGAAATTTGAGACCTGAGCCATCACTGTCCAATCTTCAGAGGTTGTGGTTGACCCACCAATTTTAAATTGCGGGTGCCGAGGAATTCCACTTGGTTCGCCCCACCTGCATATTCGCCTAAGGAGCCGACGATACCCTGATTAAGCGTTTGGGGTGCCGTGGTTTCGACCTGCACAACGAAAGAAACGTCGGGTTTGAAGTCTGGTAGGATAGCCAAGTTATTGCGGGCGAATGCCTGGCTGGGAATTGCGTCCGGGGTAGCCCATCCGCCAAATGCCGGCTTGCCCGCCATAAGTGCTTGTGCTTGACCTTCGCTCACTACCATGTTGAACGTAGTTCCTGCCGGCACGACCTCGGTAGTGACCGTGGTTCCCCCCCATGCCGCAAGGTTACCGCCGGCGACCATAGCTTGGTTGGCCTCCGCTACAGTCCTAACTTGAAGGATACCCTTAGCACTCCCCGAGGCACCTGCGCTACCCAGCATCCCCGCTTCGCTGTCGCAGGCACTGCTGCATGCACCGAGCCCTGTGCTTGTCGATCTGTTAGGATTCTCGAACCAGGCATTCCATATCCTCCCGAACCAGGATTCTTCGGCAGCAGCGTTTTTGCCGACCTGCGCGGCGACAT
The DNA here is from genome assembly GCA_039593415.1 of Rhizobium sp. GTDB lineage: Bacteria > Pseudomonadota > Alphaproteobacteria > Rhizobiales > Rhizobiaceae > Rhizobium. The sequence continues at coordinate 10,362 of JBCNPI010000137.1, forward strand.
TGGCCTCAGCAGCTGCGGCACCTTCTGCCGCTGCGCCACCTCCTAGCATGAAGCCTGCGATCAGATGTTTTGAGCCATCCGGATCGCTCAGCAGATCCAATTCCGTACGCATATAGGCGTCAAGGAATGCCTGGTCCTCGACCGATAATCCGTCCCGACCGCCGACCAATGACGCATAGGCTTCACGTAGACCAGCCAACGCCGCTTGACAACTTGGCGTGCTACTTCCACCAACACATGCGGTCCTGACACTCTCGTCGCTCTGTGTGTCTGTTATGCCGAGGGATTTCTGCAACTTGCAGGCTTCGTCGTTGCCTTTGGCGCAGGCGTCGACCGCATGTCGTAGTGCCACCGCCTGCCTATCGTTGAGATAGTTGTAATTGAAGTTATCGAGACTTGCGGCGGCTCCGCTGTTGCCGCCGATGGCCGCGCCAATGAAGGCAGCCGCCCATTCGCCGATGGCAACCTTTTGCACGTCGGTCAGATTGGGATTGGCGGCGAGGACTTGCTGCAGAATGCCGTTGGCAAGCTCTTCCGCAGCCGCGCTGGCTGCGGCCTGACCGGCGTTGCCGCCGGCGAGCTGTGCGATGACGGCTGCGGCTGCGGCGTGCAGTGCGACCTTCTCGGGGCTGCCTTCCTCCCAATGCATGTCATTGGCCAACCTGCCGATCGCCATATTGGCGAGTTGCGACAGTGCCGCGGCACTTTGCTGCTGGGCTCTCAGCTTATCGATGTCGAAGGGATCGACGGTCTTGTTGGCCTTGGAAGCATCGGTGTTAAGGCCGGAAAGGTCCTGGCTCTGGCTCGTCAAGTTCCAGTTGCCTGGCGTGACGGTCGCCAACGTTTGGCCATGATCGTCCTGTTTGGCCGGTTGACCAACGACTGGGATCGGGATGCCAGCACCGATCAAGCTGAAGCCGGAACTCTTCGACGAGGCCGACATAGAGTTTTCGATGTTGGAATAGAGGATCTGATTTGCTGTCAGATCATTGTTAGCGGGATCGGCGGTCGAGCCAATGAAGCCGCCCTTCAGATCGATGGTGCCATTCGTGTTGATGTGATAGCCACCGGAACCAGCGAAGATGCCGCTCTGTTGAGAAACGTTGGCATAGTCGCCGGTGATGGTACCCTGATTATAGCCGCCGCTGATGCCGCCCGAACTGATGCCCAGCGCGGCGCTCCTCGTTTTCTCGTCATAGGAAGCGGTATCCTGGCGGCTTTCGATGGTGATGCCATTCGCCGCACCGGCAGTCACCGTCTTGCCAGAAACAACGCCACCGGCCAGCGTCAGTGTATCGCCTGCGACAACGGTGACCGTATTGGTACCGCTAATATTCGAATTGATCTGCGTGACTGAGCTTGCAGCCTGCTTGCCGGAATCATAGGCCGCCTTGGCGGTCGGGCCAGCGTTGAAGATGTTGCCGCTGGCATCGATGCTCGCGGCGACGCCAACGCTGACACTACCGGACTTGCTGCTGCTCTTGCTGTCGCTGGTCGCCTGCACGCTTTCAAAATCAACCTCGCCGGCCGCCGAAATCAGCACATTGCCGTTGTTGGGATCAGCTGAGGTCGTTGATGCCTCACCGTCCTTGCCCATACCGGCGCTGATCTGCACGCCGCGGCCGACGACATCACCAGATTTGGCGACTATGGTCACCGAGCTACCGCGAATCTCGGGCGGAACAGGGATTGATGTCGTCGATTCCGACGAACTTTCGCTGAAGCTATAGCCAGCAGTCAGCGAGATTCCGGCGACGGCAGGCTTATGACCAGTTATGGGATTGGGCTCCGCATTGATGGCCTTCAAGGTCGACGTGATCGCCTGATAACCTTTGACGCCGGCCAAGACCGCGGGAGCGATCCCATAGATACCACTATCGCCGGATAACAGGCTGCTGGCCTGCATCGCCTGCTGTCCGGCTGCGATCAGCGATGACTGGACCGACAGGCTGACACCGGCAAAGCTCTGCTTCTGCATCTCGGAGGCGTTGGTGACGTCGTTACTCGAGAGCATGTTGACGTTATCGCCTGCGATCAGGCTGATCGGGCCAGCGGCCAGGATCTTGCCGGACTGGTCGTTGATGTTGCGGTTGGCGGCAATGGTGATGCTGCCATCGGACTCCAACGTGCTGACGGCATTGATGTTGGCGTCCTTCGAGCGCTTCTCTTCCGATTTGGCAACGCCAATGCCGATCGACAGGCTGCCGTCGCCGGAGGAGAAGTTGATGCCGAAGCCCGATCGCTTGGTCTGGCTCGACGACGACTGCTCCTCAGCACCTGGCGCGATGTTGACGTCGCGTGCTGACGAAATCACCGTACCCGTGCCGGAATGCGAGGACGAGCCGAAGATGTTGACGTCACCTTGGGTGGACGTGATCGTCGTCGTGCCACCAGACGAAAGCGTCGAGCCAATATTGTCGGTAGAGCTCTGACTGCTCTTCGAGTCCTTCGATCCATAGATCGAGATAAACCCGCCACCGGAGCCGACGCCGATACCGGACTTTTTGGTCTGCTTGTCGCTCTCGTGCTGTTCCTCGGCACCCATGACGGTGACGGTCGAACCCGAAAGGGTGAGGTTACGGCCGGCTGCAATGCTGGAGCCGGAGACGACGGTCTCAGCCCCGGCGCTGGCATTGATATCGCCAGAGGCAGTGATGGAGGAGCCGACCGTGTCTTCGTCGTAGGTATGCGTATGGGTTTTGCTGGAGGAAAGGAAGCCGCTCTTCTTGCTGTCGGATGTGGTCTCCTTCGTGTCCTTACCGGAGGCGATGACGACATTGCCGGCGGCGCTGATATTGGCATTGGCCGTGTGGGTCGCATCTCCAGCCGAGACTTCGGAGGCCGAAATCGTGACATCGCCACCCGTGGAACCGACAATAACGCCGGTCTGACCCGAGATCGACGAGCCTTGCGCCGTTGTTGTCGCCTCAGTTGCTTTCTTAGAACCAAACTTGCTGGACGACGATGCGCTGTCCGTTGCCTCACCAATGGTGACGTCGCCCTTGGCGATCAGGTTGGCAGCGCCACCCTTGGCAGCAATATCCGAGCCGATGACGCTGATCTTGCCCGTGTCAGCCGCCACCGAGACCCTTCCATTCTCAGAAGTAATCGACGACGCGTTGCTGGTGACGGCGGTCGAGGAGGACTGGCCGCCCTTGTAGCCGGTGGCAGCACCCGCAATCGTCTTCGATTGGCTCGTCGTCTGATCCTGCGAGGCCGCGATCGCGATATTGCCGTTGGTCGAGACGATGCCGAGGTTGCCGCCAGCGTCGAGCGACGAGCCGCCGATCAGCACGCCTTGGTTACCCGACACCAGCATGGCGCCGCCGGCGATGAGCGACGAACCCTGCTGCGTCTGACTGGTCGTCTTGACGGTCGTGCCGCGACTGATATCGACCGTCGTATTCTGAACGCCGGCTGAGATAATGTTGACGGTGCCACTGGCGGAGGCGACGGATAGGTCGCCGCCGACCTTGGCGGAGCTGGCGATGATGTTGACGCCGTTCGTGCCGGCAATGCTCAGATTGCCGCCAGTCGTCACCGTGGTCCCGACAAGCGTCTGAACCCCGCCATTATCCTGTTTGACGGCGCCGATCGTGACGGTCTGACCGGAGAGCTGCGCGCTGCCGCCGGCGGCCACCTTCGCCCCGCTCAGTGTCAGGCTGCCCGCGCCGGCATCCATCTTCAGGTTTCCGCCGGCCGTGACGCCGCCATTAGCCGCAACCACTGTCTGGCCGCCGATGTTCATGGTCTGGGCGGCAAGCGTGATGCCGTTTTCGGCATTGAGATTCATGTTGCCGCCGGCGAGGAAGGCCCCGCCATTGGCCTTGATGCTGCCCGCGTTGATGGTCATGCCGTCGGC
>JBCNPI010000138.1:0-14209 GCA_039593415.1 Rhizobium sp.
AAGTCCTTCTCCGATACGCTCTATGTCGATCTTCAGCTGCAGCCGAACACGACGTTTCCTTTTGGAGCAGCGCATGAGGAGCGCGCGGTCTATATTCTTTCCGGTTCGCTCGTCGTCGCCGGTGATCGCTTCGAACAGGACCAGCTCCTCGTTTTCCGCCCCGGCGATGCGATTACGCTGGAGGCCGGCGAAAAAGGCTGTCATCTCATGCTTTTTGGCGGTGCAGCGCTCAATTCGAAGCGCTATATCTGGTGGAATTTCGTCTCGTCCTCAAAGGAGCGGATCGAAAAAGCCAAGGAAGAATGGCGCACCGGCCGCTTCGATATCGTGCCGGGCGACGAGGAAGAGTTCATTCCCCTGCCGGAGGGCTAACGCGTTCATAACACTCCCACATGTTTCTTGTTCGGGAACACCTTGAATTCGGCGTCTTTTGTCGCAATCTGTTTTGACGTAAAGGCGGACAACCGCCCAAGAATAGCAAGAAAGAGGCTTCAGCCTTGACACAAATGCCACAGACGCCCCTGCTCGACCGGGTCCAATATCCTTCCGACCTGCGAAAGCTTGAGGATCGGGAATTGCCGCAACTCGCGCGCGAAGTCCGCGATGAGATGATCGATGCGGTATCGCGTACCGGCGGGCACCTCGGCGCCGGTCTCGGCGTCGTCGAGCTGACCATTGCCATCCACAGCGTCTTCAATACGCCGGACGATCGCCTGATCTTCGATGTCGGGCATCAGTGTTATCCGCACAAGATCCTGACCGGACGGCGCGACCGCATCCGCACACTGCGTCAGGAAGGCGGCCTTTCCGGCTTCACACGTCGGGCCGAAAGCGAATATGATCCCTTCGGCGCCGCGCATTCCTCCACATCCATTTCCGCTGGTCTCGGCATGGCGGTTGCCGCCGAGCTCGATAAGACCGACCGCCGCGTGATCGCCGTTATCGGTGACGGCGCCATGTCGGCCGGCATGGCCTATGAAGCCTTGAACAATGCCGGTGCGCTCGACGCGCGGCTGATCGTGATCCTCAACGACAACGACATGTCGATTGCCCCGCCGACGGGGGCGATGAGTGCCTATCTCGCCCGCCTCGCCTCTGGCCGCACCTATATGGGCTTCCGCGATTTCGGCAAGAAGCTGACCGCCTATCTCGGCAAGAAGGTCGATCGCGCCATTACGCGGGCGGTCGAGCACGCACGGGGCTATGTGACCGGCGGCACCATGTTCGAGGAAATGGGCTTCTACCATATCGGCCCGATCGACGGTCATTCCTTCGACCATCTGCTGCCGGTGCTGCGCAATGTCCGCGACAATGCGCAAGGACCGGTGCTGATCCATGTTGTGACGCAGAAGGGCAAAGGCTATGCGCCGGCCGAAGCGGCTGCCGACAAATATCATGGCGTCAACAAGTTCGACGTTATCACCGGCGCACAGACGAAAGTGAAGCCGAATGCGCCGAGCTACACAAGCGTCTTTGCGGACGCTTTGGTGCAGGAGGCGGCGCTCGACGAAAAGATCGTCGGCATAACCGCCGCCATGCCGAACGGCACCGGCCTCGACAAGCTGCAGGAATTCTTCCCCAAGCGCTGTTTCGACGTCGGCATCGCCGAGCAGCACGCCGTGACCTTCGCAGCCGGCCTTGCCGCCGAAGGCTACAAGCCGTTTGCCGCCCTCTATTCCACTTTCCTGCAGCGCGCCTACGACCAGGTGGTTCATGACGTGGCGATCCAGGGCCTGCCGGTGCGCTTCCCGATCGACCGCGCCGGCTTCGTCGGCGCCGACGGCCCGACGCATGCAGGCTCCTTCGACACGGCCTTTCTGGCGACCCTGCCCGGTTTCGTCGTCATGGCAGCCGCCGACGAGGCGGAACTCAAGCATATGGTGCGCACAGCCGCTGCCTATGATCTCGGCCCGATCTCCTTCCGTTATCCACGCGGTGAAGGCGTCGGCATCGATCTGCCGGAGCGCGGCCTGATCCTGGAAATTGGCAAGGGGCGCGTGGTCAAGCAGGGCTCGAAGGTCGCGCTGTTGTCCTTCGGCACGCGCTTGGCCGACAGCCTCGCGGCAGCCGAGGACCTCGATGCCGCCGGCCTGTCGACCACGGTCGCCGATGCGCGCTTCGCCAAGCCGCTCGATCATGACCTCATCCGCCAGCTTGCCGCCCATCACGAAGTGCTGATCACGATTGAGGAGGGTTCGGTCGGCGGCTTCGGCAGCCAAGTCATGCAGTTCCTTGCCAATGAGGGCCTGCTCGATAATGGCTTGAAGATCCGCTCGCTCGTCATGCCCGATATCTGGATGGAACAGGCCAAGCCCGAAGCCATGAACGCCATGGCCGGGCTCGACCGCGCCGGCATCGTGCAGACCGTATTCAAGGCGCTCGGTCGCAGCCGGATTATCGAGGCGGCAGGATAGCCTTACCTCCGCCTTGGAGGGGGCAATCGTATATGAAATGAGGTCGTTGCCGCGTCCGCCTTCTCCCCTCGGATAGAAGTGCCGATAGGCAAATCAGGGGGTGGGGTATTGCCAAAAGCACGCCCCCCGCATTCAAATCGGCAAGCCCCTCATTCGACCTTTCAGGCCACCTTCTCCCCCGAGGGGAGAAGGAATTTATGGCGTCGATGTGCCTCATATGCGCCAGCCCTCCCCATTAGCGAGAGGATTGCTAAATCAAAATTCCTCCCAGTCGTCCCGGGCAACGGCGGCAGCCGTTGCGGTTGCCTTGCCGGCGAAAGCCTTGGCAACAGTGCGGCCGAGGGCACGGGCCGGTGATGCGGCCGGCTTCGAGCCTGCGGTCGCAACGGCTGGCCGAGAAGGCGAAACCTGCGCGGCCTCGCCAAGGCGGAACTGCCTGAGCAGCTCGTTGAGGGCCGCGGCCTCGCTGGCCAGCGCATGGCTCGCCGCCGTCTGTTCCTCGACCATTGCGGCATTCTTCTGCGTGCCCTGATCCATGTTGTTGACGGCCGTGTTGATCTCCTGCAGGCCGGTCGACTGTTCGCGGGTCGCCGTCACGATCGCGCCGACATGACGGTTGATCTCCTGCACTTCCGATACGATCAATGCCAGCGCCTTGCCGGTCTCGCCGACCAGAGACACGCCTGTATTGACCTGATCGCCCGAGGTCGTGATGAGCGACTTGATTTCCTTCGCGGCGTTGGCGGAGCGCTGAGCGAGTTCACGCACTTCCTGAGCAACGACGGCAAAGCCCTTGCCGGCATCTCCGGCGCGCGCGGCCTCGACGCCGGCATTCAGCGCCAGAAGATTGGTCTGGAAAGCAATGTCATCGATAACGCTGATGATGTTGCTGATTTCGCCCGAGGATTTTTCGATCTGCTGCATGGCCGAAACGGCGTTGCGCACCACTTCGCCTGATCGTTCCGCGCCGAGGCGGGCACGCTCGACGAGATGGCCGACATCTTCTGCACGCTTCGCGGAGTCGCGAACCGTAGTCGTCACCTGCTCCAGAGCTGCGGCCGTCTCTTCGACCGCGGCAGCCTGCTGCTCGGTGCGATGCGCCAGGTCGTCAGCGGCCGAGCGGATTTCGTCGGCGCCGGCATTGATGGCGGCGGCATTGCGGCCGACGGACTGCAGGGCTGCTTCGAGCTTTTCGACAGCATTGTTGAAATCGGCGCGAACGCTATCGAATTGCGGAGCAAAACCGTTGCGAAGGCGGATTGCGACATTTCCGGAAGACAGAGCCGAAAGGCCACCGGCAAGCGCTTCCATGGCGAAGCGGATATCACCTTCCTCGCGCGCCTTCTGCTCATCGTTCATCTGACGCTGGCGTTCGGCATCGCCACGCATGCGTTCGGTCTCGCCGGCCAGGCGCAGCTTCTCGATACCCGCCTGCTTGAAGACGAGAACGGCGTCAGCCATGCGGCCGATTTCATCGCCGCGGCCGACGGCCGGCACTTCGACATCATGCTCGCCATTTGCCAGGCGACCCATTGCCGCCGTCATGCCGACGATCGGGCGCACGATGATGCGTGACAACAGCCAGGCAAGCACTGCGGCAGCGAGCGACCCGAAGATACCGCCGACGATGAGGGTCAGACGAAGATCGCCATTGGCATCGGCCTGCATGGCCGCCAGATCGCCTGCCTTGGCACGGGCAGCCTGCTTGATCTTCGCGGCGGCTTCACGGAAGCCGTCGAGCTGACCCTTGGTTTCGTTCTGACCGATCTTGACAATCTGATCGAGCGGCATCTCGGTTTCCTTGCGGGCCTTGGCCTGCGGCTCCGCGAGCTGGTGGAAATAAAGATCGGCCGCCTTCTGCATATTATCGATCGCCAGCAGGAGATCCGGAGAGCCGGCTGCAACCTGCTTGGCGGCAGCGATGCTCTTCAACATCCGTTCGCGATTGTTGAAGATATCGCCATAGGTGCTGTCGCTCCGCAGAAGCAGGAAGCCGCGCAGATTCACGGCCTGCTCCAGCATGGCCTGAAGCGAGTCGTCGATCAGGCTGACGAGCTGTTGCGAACCGGCTTGTTCCGTCGCAGCTCCGGCGGAGACCTCTTCCTTGGAATAGACGAATATGGAAACACAGGCGAAAATGGCGATCAGCGCCGTAAACGTGATGGCAAGTTTGCCATTCAGCGGAAGTTTTTTCGCGAACATGAGCGAGCGCCTCCTGAGCGCCGGTCCTGGCGAGCGTCATTAGCCGCACTTGGGAGGAAAGCACGGTCAACGCTCGAACAATTCAGGGAGGGCATGATTGGACGCGGAAGCGCAAAGCCTTCATGGCAGGCGGCGACCTCCAAAAGGATCGCCGCAATCGCAGGCATGAGTAGAGGCTTCGGCTTTAAATTTATTTAATTTGCGCCGGTGGGTTGCACGTGACAAGCGCACCGCGACTTTTCGGATTCGCTGCCGGCGCTTTGCGTCTCTGATTTTGCGCATGTCTCTGCCGCAAAACCGCTTCGCGCTTCTATTTTGCCGTCGCGGCGACCAGGATCAGGATATCCAGATCGTGCTCCGGATAGAAATTCTGCGCTGTCATCTGGAAGGTTGTCGCGCCGATCTTCTTCACGTTCGCACCGCAGAAGCTTATGTAGTTCTCCGGGCCGCCCTTATCGACCGTGAGCTCGAAATGCTTGATCGGGCCGGACCAGTTGGCCCCCGTCGTCAGCACATAAGAGATCCAGCTTTCGGTATAGCCCCGACCGCCCTTGTCAGCCAGCGCAGCAAGCTTGGCAGCCGTTTTCAGAAAGGCATCGTCGAGGCAATATTTGCCGCGATAGGCCTGCAGCTGCTGCTTTTGATAGTCTTCATCGCCGGCGAAGGTAATGGCAACGGTGCCGCCGACGCTCGGCTTGTAGCGATGCTCCACGGCGATCCTTGCCTTGGCTGGGAATTTTGTACGCCACCAGTAGGTCGTATGCAGCGTCCAGATCGGCGTCGGATGATGCTTCATACCCTGGCCGTCATTGTCGTATTCGTCGTCGGCGATCAGGCCCCGAGCGGTCCAATCCTCGAGTACGTCGACCGGCAATTTGGCGACGGCGTCCATGGCCGCCTTGCTCAGCGGCAGAAGCGGCACGCCATGCGCCTTCAGCTCATCCGTCATGTCGACATCCGCCACCGATACGCGCTGCTGCAAGTTCGGGACGATGGCCTTGCCGTCCTGCGTCACCGTGAAGCCCAGGAAATTGTCGGATTCGACATTTCCCGCATCGACCATGTTGTCTATGTCGCCCTTGATATCGGGCATCGGAAAGGCGACGACGCTTTCGACATCCTTATCGGACGTATTTTCGAAGACATATTCGACGCGCACTTCGGCCTGCGAAATGAATAGCTTCTCCTCGGCCATGCTGATATCGCCGGTGCGGACGTAAGCGAGCCCGCCGGTCCTCAGCTCCGCCATGGTGTCGTTTGCAAGAGCCGGAGCGGCAAACATTGCCATTAACGCCGCATAGCCACCGATCTTCCGCATGATGCCCTCGCCCGTTGATGTCGGCGATTATCGCCGGCCGCGATCCGGCGTCAACGCCGATTCCGGCATAAAAGGCTTGCAACATGATGCATTGCCCGGCATGGACAGCCTATGTCCGAACCGCAACGCCTCGACCAGCTCCTCGTCACCCTTTCGCTCTTTGCCAGCCGATCACGGGCGCGCGATGCCATTCAACGCGGCACGGTGACGGTGGATGGCAAGATCGTGACGAAGCCGGGGGCAGTTTTTTCCGAAAGCGCTGATATCAGCATCGACGATCCCGCGCAGGATTATGTCTCGCGCGCGGCGTTGAAGCTGGTGGCGGCGCTCGATCATTTCGGCCTCGATCCGCGTGAGCAGCGCTGTCTCGATGTCGGCGCATCGACAGGCGGCTTTACCGAAGTGCTGCTTGAGCGGGGCGCTGCCCATGTCACCGCCGTCGATGTCGGCCATGGCCAGATGCATCCGCGCATAGCGGATGATCCGCGCGTGACCAATATCGAGGGTCTGAACGCGCGCAACCTGACCGCAGACGATATAGGCGGGCCTTTCACCTTCATCGTTTCCGATGTCTCGTTCATTTCGCTAAAGCTGGCGCTGGCGCCGGCGCTCGCGCTTGCCGAACCGGGCGCGCAGGCGGCGCTGCTGGTGAAACCGCAATTCGAGGCGGGTCGCGATGCGATCGGCAAGGCCGGCCTCTTGAAGGACCCCTCTTCCGCTCCGGCGGTTGCGGCAGAGCTCGAGCGCTGGTTTATCGAAGACATGGGCTGGCAGAGCCTCGGCCTCATCGCCTCGCCGATCGCAGGCGGCGACGGCAACCAGGAATTTCTTCTCGCAGGAACGAAGCCATGAGCACCGAAACCGTTATCATCCAGAAGCTCGGAGCCCAAGGCGACGGCATCGCGCAGGGTGTCGATGGCCCGATCTATGTGCCTTTCACGCTGCCGGGCGAAAGCGTCGCCATCGCGCGGGTCAAGAGCCAGGGTACGTTGATGTCGATCGCATCGCCATCGCCGGACCGCCAGGAGCCGCACTGTCGGCATTTCGGCCCGCACGGCGTCAATGGCGCCTGCGGCGGCTGCACCCTGCAGCATTATGCCGACGTGCCCTATCGCGCCTTCAAGCGCCAGCTGGTCGTCGATGCGCTGCGCTCCAAAGGTCTGACGCCCGAGGTGGACGATATCGTTGCCGCGCATCCGGGCGAGCGGCGCAGGGTGGTCTTCGCCGCGCGCAAGACTGAAAAGGACATGCTGATCGGCTTCAACCAGACCGAAAGCCACCACATCGTCGCCATTGAGGAATGTCCCATCGCCTCGGCCGGCATCATGGCCCGTTTACCGGCGATCAAGACGATCGCGGCAGCAATGGCCATCAATGCCGAAGCTTTTCGCATTTCGGTACTGGAGACACCCACCGGGCTCGATTTGGCGGTCGACGGCATCAAATCGCTGTCGGACAAGCAGCGCCGCAGCACGATCGAAACCGTACTGTCGCTTCGCGGCATCGCCCGCGTCTCGCTGAACGGCGAGATCCTGGTGGAACCGGTAAAGCCGATCATCGATTTCGGCGGCGTGCAGGTCGCACTGCCGCCCGGCGCCTTCACGCAGGCGACCAAGCAGGCTGAAGATGCCATGGCTGAGCTGGTTGCGACCCATGTCGGCAAGGCGAAGCGTATCGCGGATCTCTTTGCAGGAAGCGGCACCTTCTCGCTTCGTCTGGCACGGATCGGGCGCGTGCATGCCGTGGAAGGCGAAGCAATGCCGCTGGCGGCGCTCGACCATGCGGCACGCAATACGCAAGGATTGAAGCCGGTCACCGTCGAGCGACGTGATCTTTTCCGCCGGCCGCTGATGACACAGGAATTGAAGGTCTACGACGCTGTCGTCTTCGACCCGCCGCGCGCCGGCGCGGAGTTCCAGAGCAAGGAGCTTGCCCGCTCTCAGGTCAAGAAGATCGTCGCCGTCTCCTGCAACCCGCTGACGCTTGCCCGCGACCTCGCTATTCTGGTCGAGGGCGGCTACCGCATTACGCGGGTAACTCCGATCGACCAGTTCCTGTGGACCTCGCATGTCGAGGTGGTGGCGGCGCTGGAGAAGTAGTTCCGGCTTCGCGGCCAACCCTCTTGGTTCTAGGCAACGCCCTTCGGGCTTCGCACCTCACCATGAGGGCGGAGTCGCTTGCGATCGAGATGCGCCAGAGATTAGCCCTCATGCTGAGGAGGCCCGAAAGGCCGTCTCGAAGCACGAGGGCGGGTGAGTTTCATCGCTTCATAAATGCCTCGAAGGCCGCGCGCGCCTCGGCGCTTTTCAGCTGGGCGGCGAAGTGCTCGGCCTCTTGCTGGATTCGGTCGAGGACGGCATCCGTGGAACCGCGCATCAGGTCGCGTGCGATCCGCAGGGCCTCGGGCGGCTTGGTGGCGAGTTTGGCCGCGAGCGACAGCGTTTCCGTCTCCACGGCGTCCGGTGAGGTCACCCCCCAGATCAAGCCGGCCTCCTTCGCTTCGGCGGCGGAAAAACCTTCGCCGAGGGCAAGCAGGGCGAAGGCGCGCTGATGGCCCATCACACGCGGCGCGAGCAAGCTCGAGGCCGCCTCGGGAACGAGGGCTAGATCGACGAAGGGCGTCTTGAACAGGCTGCGATCGGAGGCAACCGTCAAATCGCAATGCAGGTGGATCGTCGTACCGATGCCGATCGCCAGGCCGTCGACGCCGGAGACAACCGGCTTCCTGGCGCTCGCCAGCGCGACAAGAAAATCGATGACCTCGCGCCCCATATTGCCGCTCATGGCGAAGGCCAGGAAATCAGCGAGATCATTGCCAGCCGAGAAGCAGCCTTCCGTGCCCAAAAAGGCATGGACGCGGATATCCGGCGCAGCTTCCGCGGCTTTGAGCGCGTCGGTCATCGTCTGATACATGGCGCGCGTGATCGCATTTTTCTTTTCCGGCCGGTTGAACCGGATGATCTGAACCTGCGGCACAGTCTCTGGTCGTTCGATCAGGATATGGTCGGTCATGGCGTTTCCTTAGACCAAGGCCACGCGGGCGGCTTCAAGGCTGGGCGCGCCGGTGATGATCCGATCGGAGAGAGCGGCGGTCTCGGCCAGAAGATTTTCGGCGGCAAAACGGCAGAGCGCGACCCGCTTGGCACCCTCTCCGTCGCCTGCATCGGCCAGACCGCCCTTGGCTAGATAGGAGCCGGTCAGCACAAGACCGAAGAGCCGCTGGTAAGGGGTGGCGCCCGCCAAGGCTTCGGCAACAGCGCCCTCTGTCTGCTTCGACAAAAGCCACTCGCTGGCCTTTTCCAGATCGGCAATGGCCGCCTGCAGCCGCGATGTCGTTTCGCCGAAGCCTTCGAGATTGGATTTGGCGACGGAATCGGCGATCTCGCGCAGTTCGCCAATGAAGCCGCGCATGTGGTCGCCGTTGGCGATCGTCAGCTTGCGTGTCACCAGATCAATCGCCTGAATGCCGTTGGTGCCCTCGTAGATCGGGGCGATACGAGCATCACGCAGGAGCCGCGCCGCACCCGTCTCTTCGATAAAGCCCATGCCGCCATGGACCTGGATGCCAAGCGAAGCGACATCGACGCCTGCATCAGTGGAGAAGGACTTGGCAATCGGCGTCAACAATGCGGCACGCTCCTGCCAGAAGCGGGCCTTCTGCGGGTCGCGATGCGACATGTCGATCGCTTCCGCGCAGGCGTAGCAGATGGCGCGCGAGCCCTGCGTCAGGGCTTTCATCGTCAGCAGCATACGCGCGACATCGGGATGCTCGATGATCTGGCTCATGCCCGAGGATGTCGCACCCGGCGCGCGGCCCTGCGTGCGCTCCCGGGCGTAGGCGATGGCTTTCTGGGTCGCCGCCTCGGCAATCGCCACGCCCTGGATGCCGACGGCGAGACGCGCATTGTTCATCATCGTGAACATGCAGGCGAGGCCCTTGTTTTCCTCGCCCACCAGCCAGCCGACGGCACCCTTTTCCGAACCGTATTTGCCGTCGCCGAAGATGAGCGTGCAGGTCGGCGAACCGTGAATGCCGAGCTTGTGTTCGAGCGAATGGGCGAAATAATCGTTGCGGGCACCGAGGGAGCCATCGTCGTTCACCAGGAATTTCGGCACGAGAAAGAGCGAAATGCCACGCGTACCGGCCGGAGCATCCGGCAGGCGGGCGAGAACGAAATGGACGATGTTTTCCGTCGCTTCATGATCGCCCCAGGTGATGAAAATCTTCTGGCCGAAGAGGCGATAGGTGCCGTCGTTACGGCGTTCGGCGCGGGTGCGCAATGCGCCGACATCGGAGCCGGCATGCGGCTCGGTCAAGTTCATCGTGCCGGACCATTCGCCAGAAACGAGCTTTGCCAGATACGTCTTCTTCAGATCATCATTGCCATGAGCCCGCAGCGCCTCGACCGCTCCCATGGTTAGCGTCGGTGCAAGGCCGAAGGCCATCGAGGCGGAATTCCACATTTCCAGGGTCGCGATATTCAGCATATGCGGGAGACCCTGCCCGCCGAATTCCTCGGGCGCGGTCAGGCCATTCCAGCCGCCGGCGATCCAATCGCGATAGAGCTTCTCCCAGCCTTCCGGAAGCACCACCTTCCCGTCGACCAGCTTCGCCCCCTGGCGGTCACCGATTTCGGCGAGCGGCTCCACCTCCTCGCCGGCAAATCGTCCGGCCTCGGACAGAATGGCATCGACGACATCGGCGCTGAGTTCGCCGAGCATGCCTGCTTCCATGGCGCGCGCCATGCCAGCGACATGTTTCAGCGTAAACGCGATTTCTTCGACAGGCGCCTTGTACATGATGATTTCCTCCGGATCAGCACTGGCAATGATCCGCCTCACCCGGACCATCGGCCATTTGTGGTTATAGCTAGTTTATTTTTACGTAAACGTCAATTTTTCCAAATTGCGAAGATTGCTAGCCCCTCCGTGTGGCGAACACGAGCGCCGTATGCGTCCTACAGCGCTGCGCGGCTGTGACATCGCCACCCATGTTCACGATTATTCCGCGAAAACACCGGCTTGCATAAACAATCGTCATGAAGGAAGACTATGGCAACTGTTCAGACAATGCGAACGATACCGCCATGAACACGCTCACATCAGCCAATACGATACCCGGCTTCATCTGGGCCTATCGTCTCAAACCCGGGGATTCCAAGCCGGAGCGATTGCCTGATGATGCCGATCGTTCGGCGCTTTTCAACGGCGAAGGCTTTCTCTGGCTGCATCTCAATCTCGTGGATGCGCGGGTATCGGCTTTCCTCGAAGATGCGCCAGGACTGAACGAAGCTGCTCGCATGGCTCTCACCACGCACGAGACACATGCGACGATCACCGTTGACGATCAGATGCTTTTCGGCACATTGGTCGATTTTCAGCGTGACTTTGCCCATAACACACATGATATCGGCTGGCTGCATTTCGCGCTGACCGATCGCCTGCTCATTACCAGCCGGCTGCAGCCGCTGCGCAGCCTGGATCGGGTGCGGATGGTGATCGAGAAGAATGCTGCCCGCTTTGCGAACCCGGTGGATATTTTCGAGCTGATCGTCGTCGAATTCCAGCGCACTCTGATCTCCGTCGTCATCGAGATCAGCGAAGAACTCAATGCCATCGAGGATTTCGTCCACGGGAATACGTCCCGCGACGAGCGCGCCAAGCTTCCGCCCATCCGCAGGACCATCGTGCGCCTGCACCGCCATCTGCGGACAGTGCTCTCGCTGATGCGCCATGCCGCCGCCTCGGACGACGAGGAAATGCCGCTCGGTTTCGAAGATATCGCTGCGCGGCTGACGGGCCGACTGGAGGCGGTCGAGCACGATGTCTATGCGCTGCAGGAACGGGCCAGGCTGCTGCATGAAGAAATCGATTCGAAGCTAGCCTCCGAGATAAACCGCCATCTCTACATCCTGTCGATCATGACGGCGTTTCTGCTGCCGCCGACGCTAGTGACCGGCTTTTTCGGTATGAATACATCGGGCCTGCCGCTTGCCGGCGGCGCGGGCGGCACCAGCTATGCCGTCGGCTTCATCATCGCTTCCATGCTACTGGCATGGTGGTTGCTGAAGCGCGTCAACATTCTCTGACATCAGGCATGCAAAAGCCGCCCAGTGGGAACCAGGCGGCTGGCATTGGTCGTTCTGGAAACGCTGCTTAGAAATACGGCGAGTAGCACTGACGGCGCGGGCCGGAATTCGGCTGGAAGGTATTGTCGTAGGCGCGATAGGAGCGATAGCGCGACTCGCACCACGCAACGTGACGCGGGTTGATGCCCGCGGACGGAGCCGGGGCCGGCTCGTAATAGCGCGGCTGGCTGGCGATTGCGCCGCCGATCAGCGCGCCTGCGCCGAAGGCAGCCAGCGGGAACCAATAGCCGTCATGATAGCGATAGCCATGACGATAGCCCCGATAACCACGATAGCCGCCATACCAGCCGCGGCGATAGTAACCGCCATGGCGCCACTGCACCTGTTCGACACTGCCAGGCGCGGCCTGGGCGGGCGCGGACTGTTTTACGATCGGCGCGGCGGGCATCTGCATGGCAAAAGATGGTGTGAAGCTCGTCAGCGCGACGGCAGCCGTAAGGGCTACGGTCGCGATTTTTGCACGGAAACCAAGCATTTCTATCTCCATTCCCTGATTCGACTTGGGTTCAAGTCTAAGGCGCTTCATGTCAGGAATGCTTTTCGAGCAAGGTTTCTATGCCTGCTTTGCAGCATATCCGGGTAGACGACAAGAAACGCGGCAATACGTTATTAGGTTCCTCAAATCCCTACCAATTTAAGGAGTTATGCGGGGCTCAACGTTGATCATATAGTGATTGTATCCTTAACCCAAGATTAACCAGCAATCCTTACTATTATTTCATGAAAGGATAT
This sequence comes from Rhizobium sp., assembly GCA_039593415.1. GTDB lineage: Bacteria > Pseudomonadota > Alphaproteobacteria > Rhizobiales > Rhizobiaceae > Rhizobium. The sequence goes on from JBCNPI010000138.1 coordinate 12,816, forward strand.
CGGCAGAGTAAACTCCTTATTTGCGGCTTGCTGACGATCCTGACCCTGATGGGGCCGGTCTCCAAGCCTTCGGCCGGTGAAAGCCAGCCCTGGGGCGACCCAAAAAACGCCCTGATTGTCGATGCTTACGAGCTGAACGCCATCGACTGGAATGCGTTTTTACAGGACAAGAGGATCGCCGGTTTCATCTCCAAGGCCTCCGACGGACTTCCTGAAAGCTACAGTTGTACCGGCGACCATGCCGGAGACACCTATGCTCACTGCAAGACGATGTGGCGCAAATATGCCGTCAGCCGTGAACTCTTCCAGACACGCCGCATGCTGGCAAAGACGAATGGCCTTTTATGGGGCGCTTATCATCTGGGACGCCCCGGCAATCCGATCGATCAGGCCAATCACTTTCTCGATTATGCCGATCCGCAGCCGGACGAGCTGATGGTATTGGACATCGACGGCATGGACACGACGCAATTCATGTCGCTCGACGATGCACAGATCTTCGTCGCCCATATCAAGGTCAGGACCGGGCGCTATCCCATTCTCTATACCAACCACAATATGGCGCGATACATAGCCGACCATCGCACGACTTATCCGCTGCTGTCGCGGCTGCCCTTGTGGTACGCGCGCTACAAGCCCAATGTGAAAGGCACCTTCCCACTTGGCAACTGGGACAGCTATGCCCTCTGGCAATTCGGTTCATCCGACAACTGCTCCGAAAAGAGCTGTCCTTACCGCGTGCCGGGTACTTTGACCGACATCGATGTCAATGTCGTGCCGATGACGAAGGTTCAGCTCGCCAAGATCTGGCCGCAGGGTGATCTCCTGCCCGCCAAACCGCTGCCCGCGCCGGACCTGACCATCGCGCTGGCGCCGATGTGCAACGGGCCGCGGCAAACGCTCGTCTCGCTGATGGTCGACCCGATCGTTACCGCATCGACCCCGCGATCCAAGCCTGTCGAAATCAACGAGCTGAACTATCAGGATTTCTAACGAAGTTTCGCGGTTCGGGATTGCCTCAGGCTTCGACCTGTACATCCGTCTTCGGGCGAGAACAGCAGGCGAGGATATAACCTTCTTCGATCTCGTCATCGAGGATGCCGCCATTGTGGCTCATTTCGACTTCGCCCGAGAGCTTCATCACCCGGCAGGTGCCGCAGAGCCCGGATTCGCAGGCCGCTCCGATGCGCACGCCTGCTCCGCGCGCGGCCTGAAGCACGGTCTGACCCGCCGCGCAAACGACGTCCTTGCCGGCCATGGTGAAACGGATGGTGGTCGCAGCCTCGCCGGAAGCATCGTCGGAAACTTCGGCAAGCGGTGTTGCCGCATTGGCCGGCTGGAAGCTTTCCTGATGGTAGCGCGACATGTCGAAACCATGCGCTTCCAGCATGGAG
>JBCNPI010000139.1:0-14042 GCA_039593415.1 Rhizobium sp.
GAGGACCGCCGAAGCCCGCTTCTGCATCGGCGACGATCGGTGCAAACCATGTGTCGACGGAGAGCCCTTTGCCTTCGGCTGTCTCGATCTGGTCGGCCCTTTGCAGCGTGCGGTTGATGCGCTTTGCCAGTTCCGGACCCGCATTGGCGGGGTAGAGCGACTGGTCGGGATACATGGCCGAGGCCGTGTTGGCGTCGGCGGCAACCTGCCATCCTGAGAGATAGATCGCCTTCAGGCCGGCCCGAACCATCTGCATGGCCTGATTGCCGGAGAGCGCGCCCAACGCATTGACGAAATCTTCTTCGTGAATGAGCTGCCAGAGCCGGTTCGCGCCCATCTCGGCCAGCGAATGACGGATGGTGATCGAGCCGCGCAGCCGCCTCACATCCTCGGCCTGATAGGGTCGCTCGACACCGTCGAAACGCCCGGTGGGCGCACTTGGGACCAGTTTGTAAAAATCTGTCATTGCACTCTCCCGATATTTCCTTTCGATCCTCTGATCGATCTCGATGACGTGACTATTTTTACAATACCGCTGTTGTTGTGGCCAGTATAACTCGGGAGGCCTGTTGGATAAAAGGGTTACGATGTGCTATTGTTGACATCGACTCTCAGTAAAATTGTAAACTCTGTAAAAATTTGGCGGCGGCGAATTTGTAAAAGGTATGACACATGGTTGAGCGCAAGATCTTTGCCGGCCCCAAGGTTCGGCGTATCCGTATGGGTCTCGGCCTGACGCAAACGACGATGGCGCAGGCGCTTGATATCTCGCCATCCTATCTCAATCTCATAGAGCGCAATCAGCGGCCACTGACCGTGCAACTGCTGTTGAAGCTATCGGCGGTCTACAAGGTCGATCTTGACGAACTGCAGGGCGATCAGGGCGGCAGTGCGGGGCAATTGCGCGAAGTCTTTGCCGACCCGCTGCTTGCGGGCGAGATTCCCGGCGATCAGGAGCTGATCGAACTTGCCGACGCCGCGCCGAATGCTGCAAACGGCGTGATCCGGCTCTACCGTGCCTATCGCGAGCAAGCGGCAAGGCTTTCCGATCTCGCCGAGCTTCTGTCGCGCGAGGGCAGGGTTGCCGAGGTCGCCGGGCCGCGCCTCCCGCTCGACGAGGTTCATGACCGCCTGCAGTCGCGCCCGAATTTCTTTGCGCGGATCGAAGATGCCGCCGAAGCCTTTCATGACCGCCTGTCGCCCGGCGACGACATGGCGGGTGCGTTGAAGGCATGGTTGAAGAGCGAGCATGGGATTGCGGTACGGCTGTTGCCGGTGAGCTCCATGCCCGGCTTGCGCCGGCGCTACGATCGGCATTCCATGCGGCTTTTCCTGTCAGAGCGCCTATCACCCTTCGATCAGCTCCGGGAGGTTGCAACCGAAGTTTCTCTTCTGGTGATACGCGATGAAATTGCCGCCGAACTGGATGCATTGGCGCTTTCGACGTCGGAAGCCAAACGCATCGCCCGGTTCGAGCTGGCGCGCTATGCCTCGCATGCGCTTTTGATGCCCTATCGTGCCTATCTTTCGGCAGCGCAGCGGTTGCACTACGATATTGAGGCTCTCGGCGCCCGTTTCGGCGTTTCCTACGAGCAGGCGGCCACGCGACTGACCAGCCTGCAGCGTCCTGGCGCATCGGCCATTCCGTTTTTCCTGATGGAGATCGACAATGCCGGCCATCGCCTGCGCAAGGCTGGTGCCCAAGGTTTTCCGCAGGCGCGTTTTGGTGGTGGCTGTCCTAAGCTCAATATCCATACCGCTTTCGCGCAGCCCGGACAGATACTGGTGGATGCCGCACAAATGCCGGACGGCGGAAGCTTTCTAACGGTCTCGCGAACGATCGAAGGCCCGCGGGCCGACTTTGGCGACAGGGTGCGACGCACGGCACTATTGATCGGCTGCGATATCGCCCATCGTGACGAGGTGATTTATGGGACGGCGCTTGGCGCCAATCACATTGCGATCGGCCCGGCCTGTCGCTTATGCGAGCGTCAGGGCTGCCTGGCAAGAGCCGAACCGCCGGTTACGCGGCCGCTTGGCCTCGATGAAATGGCGGCGGGCCTCAGTGTGTTCGATTTTCAGTAGCCACACCGATTGTCGCTCGTTCGAAAGAGGCAGGGACGCTCCGACGCCTCTCTTGCCCGCTCATGCAAGCAGATCAGGCGTAAAGCCCGAATTGCGCATTGTGCAGCCGTGCATAAGCCCCGCGGCGGGCAAGCAGTTCGTCATGCGATCCCTGCTCGATGATGCCATTGTCGCCCATGACGATGATGCGGTCCGCATTGCGGATCGTCGACAGCCGATGTGCGACGACCAAGGTCGTGCGTCCTTTCGCAAGCTCCAGCAAAGCCTGCTGGATTGCAAATTCGGTTGCGGTGTCGAGTGCGGACGTCGCCTCATCGAGAATGAGAATTGGCGGATCTTTCAGGAAGATGCGGGCGATCGCGAGCCGCTGCTTCTGTCCGCTCGAAAGCTTGACTCCGCGCTCCCCCGTCGGCGTATCAAGCCCGCCAGGCAAGGACCTTACGAATTCGTCGAGTGAGGCGCGCCGCAGCGCGTTGATGATATCATCATCCGTCGCGCCGAGCTTTCCATAAGCGATGTTCTCGCGAATGGTCGAGCCGAACAGGAAGACGTCCTGCTGCACGATGCCGATCTGGCTGCGCAGCGATGCCTGGGTCATTTCACGTATATCGATGCCGTCGATCGTGATACTGCCGGCCGTCACATCATAGAAGCGGGGCAGCAGCGAACAGATCGTCGTCTTGCCGGTGCCCGACGCTCCGACGAAAGCGACAGTCTCGCCGGCAGCAATCGCCAAAGAGAGATCCTTGAAGATCAAGCTCCCCGGGGAATAGCCGAACGCGACGGTGTTATAGGCGATATCGCCGTCGAGGTGATCGACCGCGATCGCATTTGGCCGATCGGCAAGATCCGGCTCGGTGTCGATCAGGGACAGGAAGCGTTTGAAGCCAGCAATCCCCTTTGGATAGGTTTCGATGACCGAGGTGATCTTATCGATCGGCCGGAAGAACACATTGATGAGCAGCAGGAAACTGACGAAGCCGCCATAGCTCAGCTCTCCCGATATCACGAACCAGGTTCCCGCCATCATGACGACGAGCTGCACCAGGCGCGTACTGAAATAGCTGAGCGCGATGCTCGCGGTCATGTAGGCATAGCCATCTAGCTTGGTTGCCTTGTAGTCCTCGTTGTCACTAGCAAACAGCTGGCTTTCGTATTTCTCGTTGGCGAAAGCCTTGACCACCCGGATGCCGCCGACGGTTTCCTGCATGCGCGTGTTGAAATTGCCGACCTTGCCGAACAGACTGCGCGAATTCAGCGTCATTTTCGAGCCGTAGCGGCTGACCAGCCATGTCATGAAGGGCACGATGGTCGTCGTCAGCAGTGCTAGCTTCCAATGCACGCTGAACATCAGCAGGAAGGCGCCGATAAAGGTCATGATCGCGATGAACAGGTCCTCGGGGCCATGATGCGCGATCTCCCCCACTTCCTCGAGATCCTTGGTAACGTGGGTGATCAGATGACCGGTGCGATTATTGTCGAAATAGCGGAAGGAGAGCTTCTGGATATGATCGAAAGCCTGACGGCGCATGTCGGACTCGATCGAGATGCCGAGCGAATGGCCCCAATAGTTGACGATGGCCGAGAGGCCGGTGCTCATGGCGTAGACAATGAGCAGCAGCGCGGCCGTCGCGAAAATCAGACCCCAGTCGCGGCTCGGCAGTAACTCATCGACAAAGAGCTTGACCGCCAGAGGAAAGCCGAGTTCCAGCAGGCCCGCGAGGACGGCGCAGCCGAAATCCAGGAAAAACAGCTTCTTATATCGTGCATAACAGGAGATGAAGCGACGAAGCATGAATGCCCTCCATGGGCACGGAAGAGGATAAGAGACAAGAACGGACTGAACGGCAGCCCGAATTCGGCATCGCCGTTCAGCGTCGATTGGTGCCGAAATTTCTCATCTGGCGATCCTCCTGCTTGAGTCGCACGATTTGTATAACCGACGCTTGAAATCCTGTCATCCCCATAAACGGCAGGTCGTGGCTGCCCCGTAACAGCACCGTGCAATTCCACATGAACAGGATTCGTTTGGTCTTTTGCAGGGGTAGCGGCGTCGCCATCAAGACCTGCAGGGGGCAGTCGGCTCGAAAAAATGGCGGCGGCGTCGTTCAGAAATTGCCTGGCGGGTCCAGCCGCCCGATCACCTCGGCGCGCGTCGGCGCCCCTAATCGTCCTCCGAATAGCTCGCACTTGATGGCGGCGGCGATGGAGGAGAAGCGGATCGCCTCTTCCGGCGCCATTCCTTCCGCGATGGCGAGAGCGAAGGCGCCGTGAAAAATGTCGCCGGCGGCAAGAGTATCGACAGCCTTGATGGCTATGGTCGGGCAATGCGCGACTCTATTGCTTTGTTCGTCGAACCAGTAGCTGCCGGCCGCGCCTGCCGTCACACAGATGAAGGCATGAGCGGATTTCTGTTTCAGACGAAGGACCATTTCCGGAAGCTGATCGGCGCCGGCAAGGCGTTGCGCGGCCGGTTCCGAAAAGACGATGTGCGTGGCTTCCGGGGCGAGGCGCTCGGTGATGCCGTCAGGTGCCACATCGCCGTCGAGAATGGCCGGCTTGCCCATGGCTCTGGCAGCTCTTAGAACCTGAAGCGCTAAGGCCGGCCAACGGACATCGACGAGTACGGCATCGAAGGCAGCGATATCGCTCCCGGAAAATTCTTTTTCCTTATGGTGCAGCTTCGGATCGTAGAAAGGAACGATCAGCCTTTCGCCGTCATCGTCCACCAGAATGGTCGAGATGGCGGAGCGGGCGTCTTGCACTCGTGACATACCGCTGACATCGATACCGGCGGCGTCAAGATCGCGGACGATGCGTTCGCCGGTTTCGTCATCGCCGACGGCGCCCCACAGGCTCGCCTTGCCGCCGAGCCTGGCGATGGCGAAGGCCGCGCTTGAAGCCATGCCCTCGGCGATCTGCAGCATCTCGTAGGGCAGGACCTTTCCCTGACCCTGCGGAAGAGTGCGCACGCGAAAGAGCGTATCCAGAACCGCAGCGCCGACACAGAGGATGTGCCTGGCAGCACCAGCGGGCGGATCGAAAATGGATACAGGGTTCAAAGAACTTTTCCCGCTTGTTTTGTAAACGCAAGGGACAGGTCATTTAACCGCGCCGGCCGTCAGTCCTGCAATGATCTGGCGCTGCGCGAACATGGTCAGCACGAGAACCGGCAGCGTCACGATCAAGGCGGCGGCTGCAAGCGGCCCCCAGCTTACCTGCTCGAAAGAAAGCATGTTGTAGACGGCGACGGGCAGCGTGCGGGTCTCGCGACTGGCGAGCACGATGCCGAAGACGAAGTTGTTCCAGGAGAAAATGACCGAGAGAATGAAGGCGACAACGATGCCGGGGCGCGCGATTGGCAGGGCGACCAGACGAAAGACCTGCCATGGAGTAGCGCCGTCGATGGCTGCCGCCTCCTCCAGTTCCATCGGGGTCGTCTCGAAATAGCCGATCATGATCCATACGACGATCGGTACGGTTACGACGAGATGGATGATGATCTGTGGCCAGAGCGTTCCGAGCAGGTTGAGCCACTGGAACAGGAGAAACAGCGGGATGAGGAAGGAGAGGCCGGGCGTCATGCGGGCGATCATGATGACGATTGCCGACTTCTCCGCCTTCAGCCGCGCGATACCGTAGCCTGCCGGCACGCCGATGATGAGTGCAAGCAGGGTCGCCGCCCCGGTCACGAGAATGGAGTTCCAGAAATAGAGGAAGAAGTTGTTTTCCTGAAAGACATTGACGTAGTTCGTCCAGGCGAAACGATCCGGAATGAGGATCGGCGGATAGGCGCCGTTATCGATCTCGTATTTCAGCGACAGCGAGATCATCCAGAGGAAAAATAGAATAACGGGCGAAACGATGACCAGGGCCACGAAGAACAGGCCGATGCGGTTGAGTGTCGAGCGCTTCATCTCAATGTCCCTCAGCATCCGCCCATTTCGTTCGCTGCCGCATCATCAGGAGAATGAAGGAAAGCGCGACGATGAGAATGAAGAACACCACGGCCATGGCTGAGCCATAGCCGATGTCGTAATAGGAAAAGGCTGTGTTGTAGAGGTAGATATTGATCGTCTCGGATGCCGTTCCCGGGCCGCCCTGCGTCATCGCATAGATGATGTCGAAGCTCTTGATCGCATCGATGCCGCGAATGATGACAGCAATCATCAGGAAGGGTGAAATCATCGGCAGCGTCAGATAGCGGAACTTCTGCCAGGCATTGGCGCCATCGATTTCAGCGCTTTCATAGGGTTCGCGCGGCACGGAGGCGAGGCCGCCGAGCACGATCAGCATAACCAGCGGCGTCCATTGCCAGACTTCGACCAGGACAAGCGAGGGAATGACGCTCGTCTGATTGTAGATCCATTCCTGTGGTCCAATGCCGACCAGCGACAATAGGTAATTGAGCACACCGAGTTGGGGATGGAACATCATCGTCCAGACAAGCGCCACAGCGACGGGTGTTGCCATCATCGGCATGACGAAGATGCCGCGCAGAAATCCGCGCAGTGGAAAGTTTGCATCGAAGATCAATGCAGCGAGCGTACCGAGTATCAAGGGGCCGACCACGGAAAGCACGGTATAGAGAACCGTGTGCCACAGAGATTCCCAGAAGCGTGCGTCAGTCGCCAGCCGGATATAATTGTCCCAGCTGACAAAGCTCTGCGATTGGCCGAGCGTCCATTTGTTCACGCTCATCCACAGCGTAAAGATCCATGGAAAAACGATGACGGCGGCAATGACGATCAGAGCGGGAATGACAAAAGGCCAGTAGTTGGGAGCAAGCCGTTTCGGCTTGCTCCTTCCTGCGGCTGCTTTTGCGGCAGTGTCTTCGATGCTCACGGAGGCCATTATCCCTCGCTTCGTGCCAGCACCGGCTCGAACTGGGCCGTCGCCGTTTTCAGCTCGGCCGCCGGATCGGCGCCGCCGATCATGTTCGTCAATGCGACACCATAGATGTCACGGAATTCCGTGACCGGGATGATGACGGGCAGAGCAAGCTGGGAAACCTTGGCGGAGCCGGTGACGGCATCGAGCCATGCACCCGGCATTTTCACGCCCTCGCGCACCTTCTGATCCTCCAGGATGGACTGGCGGAAGGGAACACCGGCGCCCGCCTGCAGCAGGCGCGAGCCCATGTCGTGCGAGATCGCCCATTGGCAGAAGAGATAGGCGGCTTCCTTCTTCTGGCTGGCGGCCGTCACACCGATGCCGTCGCCGAAGGTTGCTGCGGCCTGTGCATTCGGTCCCCTCGGCATGACGCCGTAGCCGACCTGGCCGACGACGCGGGATTTCTCAGGGTTTTCGATCGGCGGCGCGAAGCCGACGCCGTCGAGCCACATGCCGATCTTGCCCTGAAGGAAGGCCGATTGCGCTTCCGCCCAGTTGAAGCCGGAGACGCCAGGAGGTGCCGATTTCGTCATCAGACGCTGGTAGAGCTTTGCAGCATCCAAGGCACCTTGCGATTCCGTCTGCAGCTTGCCGTCGGCTGAAAGCGGCGTTGTACCCTCGCCAAGCATGAAGGCCGTCCAGACCGGCGTATTGGCGTTCTTCAGGCCGCGCGCGACAAAGCCGTATGTGTTGGTCGCCTTGTCGGTCAGTGCCTCGGCGGCCATGACCATGTCCTCGAAGGTTTGCGGATAGGCGAGGCCCTTCTTCTCGAACAAGGTCTTGTTCCAATAGATAATCCAGTAGTCGACGGAGAAGGGCAGGGAGCGCATAACACCAGAGGAATCCTTGGCGAATTTCAGGCCGGCTTCGGCGAAATCGCTTTCCGTCAGCGAGGGGGCGGTCAGCGACGGGTCCTTCATGAAACCGCTGATATCGGCGAGCCATCCGCCCTTTTCGAACTGGCGCTTCTGAACGTGATAGCTCAGATGGACGACGTCGAAACTCGGCCTGCCGGAACTGAGCTCGATCGTGGTCTTCTGGCGCTGCTGCTGTTCGGGCGTCGCCTCGGCATTGACCTTGATGCCCGTCAGGGCTTCGAACTCGCTTAGATATTTGAGGATCGTTTCGCTGCGCGGGCTCTTGACCAGATTGACTTCGAGCGTCGTGCCGGAAAAGCGCTTCCAGTCGACGGCGGCCGAAGCGGTGCGGACACCCAGAAGGCTTGCCGCTCCGAGCGCCGCCGTTCCGGCCATGAAACCGCGACGTGTCGGATTGAAAAATGACGATGACATTCTGTTCCTCCTCCTTTGGCCGAAAATCTCCTCATTCGCGGCCCTGTTATTCAAAGCTGTTCAAATCTTCAATGCGCGGTCCCGTGCTCCGTTGATGTGGGAGACAAGAGCGGTGACAGCCTCCTCGGCGGATCGCCGCTCAATGGCCTCAAGCACTTTCAAATGCTCTCCCATGACAGGACCGACGTGGCCGTTGATACGGAATCTGTCCTGACTGATCAGGCGCATCTTGATCGAATTGACCCGGTAGGCATTCGATATAATGGTGTTGCCGAGCGCGTCGATGAAGGCATCGTGCATGCCCCAATCCACGGATTGCGCGTGAAGTTCCAGCTCCTGCGAGCTGTTGCCGGCGCTGATGGCATCGGCAATATCGCGGTGATCCTTCAAAAGCTTGGCAATCGCCTCGTCCGATGCCGTATGGGTAAACAGCGCGACGGCTTCCTTCTCCAGGAAGAGACGAAGCTGGAAGGCTTCCCGGATCAGGTCGAGATCGATATGGGCGATCTGCAATCCGCGCTGAGGAACCGTCTTGATCAGCCCTTCGGCTTCCAGGCGAGGGATCAATTCCCGGATTGCGCCGAGCGTAAGTCCCGTCAGCTCGACGAGACGCCGCTGCGAGATGAACTGCCCTGGCCGAACATCACGCGCCAGAAGATGACGCGTGAAGCTCTCATAGGCCTTCTCTCTCAGCGTCGTCTGTTCGCCTGGTCCGTCCATCGGCAGCTCCGGACTGTTCGGTCAGGCTGCGGTGGCGCGAAATAGTGCGCCGAAAGCAGCAAAGAGCGTGTCGGAATCTTGCCTGTTCAATGGCACGAGAGGCGGGCGCACCGCAAGCCAGCTTTCGTCCTTCGTCGAACGGGCGAGGATCGCCTTGATCGAGGGGATGACCGGGTAGTTCAGCAGCTGCTCGACGAAACGCTCGACATTGGCGTCGTCGATACCCTTTTCCGCCATGGCCTGAACTTCGCGAGGGAGAAGGTTTGCCATGCCGGAGATGGCTCCCTGTCCGCCGAGGCGAACGCCACGGGCCAGATGCCGCTCATCGCCGATCAGAATGATGAGATCGCCGTGCGTCTTCAGCAACTCCTCGGTATAGGGCCAATCGCCAGAGGAATCCTTGACGCCGACGACGACATCCGGAAATGTTTCGCGCAGGCGGCCGACGAGGGAGATGGAGAGCGGCACCATCGTCACCGAGGGGATGTTATAGACGATCACGTCACGGGCATGCGTGCCCAGCATTGTGAAAACGGCCGCGAACCATTTGAAGAGGCCATCGTCGCTGACATTCTTGAAATAGGATGGCGGGGCGAGGAGAATGTTGCGGACACCCTGCGACAGAGCCTGTCCAGCCTGGGCAGCGGCATCCTCGGCTGCATCGACGAGCACGCCCATGACGATCTGCCCGGGCGCGATGCCGGCGGCGAGCATGGCGGCCAGAATCTGTTTGCGTTCCTGCATGCCGATCGAAGCGCCTTCACCCGTGGTGCCGAAGAGCGTGACGCTCTTGCAGCCATTGGCAAGGCAATGCTTCGCCTGGTCGATCACTTGCGGGATGGCAATCTCGCCATCCGCATCGAAGGGTGTCGCCAGCGCGGCCGACAGGCCAAAATTCTCACTCATCCGATCCTCCCGATCTTATGGGGTCAGTGCGTAGCATACTGACATGTTAGCTGTAAAGTGAAGTTTATATCAGTTGCATATATGTGATTAAGCGGAGACTGGATTCGCGGGAGTAGCCAATGGAAAGCAATTGATGTGTGGGAATTTCACGTAGCCTGGAGCCGAAGATCAAGCAACAAGAGTAGTGCGAGATCCCACCATGGGGTAAAAGCAAGGCCTAGGTTATGAGCTATTTAGTTATGGCTTAGAGGTAACTCTTTAGCCCTTTTTTCAGGCACATAATCGAGTCCGCCATCGATCCGTGACGGCCTGCCATCGAGGAAGAGCTCGCCGATGCGGGGTGCTGAGCGGGCGACGATCTTGCCGCGCTTGACGACGGCGAGGCGATTGGGTTTCAGGCGCAGTGCTTCCAGCGTATCGACTGCTTGCAGGATGATGAGATCGGCATTGCAGCCTTTTTCCAGCCCGTACCCCTCAAGGCCCATCGTCTTGGCGGAGTTGACGGTGAGCGCATCGAAGATCTTCCTTTTGTCTTCGATGCCGGCCATTTGCGCGACGTGGATGGCCATGTGCCCGACTTCGAGCATGTCGCCCGAGCCCATCGAATACCAGGGGTCCATCACGCAATCATGGCCGAAGGAAACGTTGAGGCCCGCATCCATCAGTTCGCGCACGCGCGTCATGCCGCGCCGCTTGGGATAGGTGTCGTGCCGGCCTTGCAGCAAGATGTTGATCAGCGGGTTGGGGATGACATTGATCCTCGCTTCGGCCATCAGGGGGATGAGCTTGGACACGTAGTAATTGTCCATCGAATGCATCGAGGTCAGGTGCGAACCGGCGACGCGGCCCTGCAGCCCGAAGCGGATCGTTTCAGCGGCAAGCGTCTCGATATGGCGCGACATAGGGTCGTCGGTCTCGTCGCAATGCATGTCGACGGGAAGGCCTCGATCGGCGGCGATCCTGCACAGTGCCTCGACCGAGGCTCTGCCTTCATCCATCGTGCGCTCGAAGTGGGGAATGCCGCCGACGATATCGACACCCATATCGAGTGCCCGCTCAAGCGAGGCGACGCCGTCCTTGGCGCGGTAGTAACCATCCTGCGGGAAGGCGACGAGCTGCAGGTCTATATAGGGCTTGACCCTGTCCTTAACCTCCAGAAGCGCCTCAGCCGTTACGAGTTTAGGATCGGAGGTATCGACATGGCTGCGGATGAACAGCAGCCCTTGCGTGACGGCGAGATCGCAATAACGCAGCGCGCGCTCGACAAGTTCTTCCTTCGTCACGATTGGGCGCAGCTCTCCCCAAAGCGCGATACCTTCCAGAAGCGTGCCGGAAATATTCATGCGCGGTAGGCCAAGCGAAAGCGTCGCGTCCATATGGAAATGCGGATCGACGAAAGGCGGGCTCGCCAGTCGGTTGGTCGCATCGATCTCTTCCTTCGTCTCTGCCGTGATCGAGGCTTCGACTGCTGCGATCTTGCCGTCCTTGATCGCGATGTCGATACCCTTGCGGCCATCGGGCAAATTGGCATTGCGAATGATCAGATCGAACATGAAAGGCTCCTCGGATTATCTTTCGCCGCGGCGATAGGGCTGCATCAGCGCCTGCGGCACGCGGGCGCGCCTGCTCATGACGGCAAGGGCGACAATGGACAGGATATAGGGCGTCATCAGGAAGATCTGATAGGGGACACCCTGGACTGCGGTCTGCAGGCGCAGCTGGAATGCGTCGAAGAAGGCAAAGAGCAGGGCGCCGAACAGCGCCCGGCCCGGCCGCCAGGACGAAAAGACGACGAGCGCGATGCAGATCCAGCCGCGACCCTGCACCATCGTCGGAAAGAAGCTGTTGAAGGCGGAAAGTGTCAGGAAAGCGCCGCCCATGCCCATCAGGGCGCTGCCGGCAATGATGGCACCGTAGCGGATACCCGTCGGGTTGAGGCCCTGCGCCTCGGCCGCATGCGGATTTTCGCCCGTCATGCGGATCGCAAGTCCAAGCGGCGTGCGAAGGATGAGATAGGCCATCACGAGAGCCAACAGAATCGCCACATAGGTCGGGGCGGTCTGCGTGAAGAGGGCAGGGCCGATGAAGGGCAGGGTCGACAGGCCGGGGATCGCGATCGGCTGAAACGGCGTAATGGTCGGCGGCGTTCCGGCGACCGGAACGATTAGCCGGAAGACGTAGTAACTGAAACTGGACGCAAAAAGCGTCACGCCGAGGCCCGAAACATGCTGCGACAGGCCGAGCGTCACCGTCAGAGCCGAATGCAGCAGTCCGAAAATGCCACCGGCGATCGCCGCAATCATAAGTCCGGTCCAGAGATCGGCACCGTGATAGACAGAGAGCCAGCCGATCATCGCGCCAAAGGTCATGATGCCCTCGATGCCGAGGTTGAGGACGCCGGCGCGCTCGCAAAGCAGCGCACCCAGCGTGCCGAAGATCAAGGGTGTCGCAATCCGCAACACGGCAGCCCAAAGTCCGGCTGAAGCAATGATGTCGGCCAGCGTGCTCATCGGCGAATCCTGTACTGCGTGAAGAACAAGGCGATCAGCATGGTCAGCAGCGACAGGGCGACCGTGACATCGGCGATATAGGTGGGGATGCCGAGGCTGCGGCTCATGCCGTCCGCGCCGACGAACATGGTTGCGGTGAAGATTGCGGCGAGAACGACGCCAAGCGGATTGAGGTTGGCAAGCATGGCAACGACGATCCCGGCATAGCCGAAGCCGGGGGAAAGATCGGTCGTAACGTAACCCTTGACGCCCATGACTTCGATCGCACCGGCAAGGCCCGCAAGGCCGCCCGACAGGCAGGCGACCTTGACGAGGGTCGAGCCGAGACGAACGCCGGCAAAGACGGCGCCTGACGGATTGAGTCCGGCCGCCCGCGACTGCATTCCGAAGACCGTGCGCGACTGGACGAAATAGACGATCGCCGCAATAGCGATCGCAATCGCAAAACCAATATGAAGACGTGATCGTGCAATCAGCTTCGGCAGCATGGCGTGATCGGCAAGGGCCTGGGATTGCGGCCAGCCGAACGCCGTCGGGTCCTTCAGCACGCCATCGATCAGCATGGAGACGAAGAGGACGGCGATGAAATTCAGGATGAGACTGGTCACGACCTCGTCGACGGAAAAGCACAGCCGCAGCCAGAGCGGCACGAGGATGAGGATCATACCGGCAGCGGCGCCGATGATCATCAAGAGCGGGATCAAGACCGGGCCGGGCATGCCGGCGAGCATCTTCGAGCCGAAGGCCGCAACTGCAATGGCGCCAAGATAGAATTGCCCCTCGGCTCCGATGTTCCATAAGCGCGCGCGAAAGGCGACCGCGGCGGCCAGTCCAGTCAGGATCAATGGCGTCGCACGCGTGAGCGTTTCCGTCGCCGAAAGCCGCGAGCCGAAAGCGCCGAGCAGTATCCGCCGATACGCCTCAAAGACCGGCGCGCCGGCGATCGCAATCAGGATGCCGGCCAAGGCGAGCGCGGCAATGATCGCGAGCAAAGGAGCAAGGATCATCATGTAGAGTGGGCGGTGTTCGCGCCGTTCAAATCGCATGTTTTGTCCCGCTCTTTTCTTGCCATTCGCCGGCCATCATCAGACCCAGCAGGCGTGCGTCCGCCTTACCTGCATCGATCGGAGCCGAAAGCCGGCCGCCGACGATCGCCTGGATGCGATCGGCGAGCGCAATGACTTCATCCAGATCCTCGGAGATCAAAAGAACGGCGGTGCCCTGCCGGCGGGCTTCCAGAATGCGTTCGTGAACGGCGGCGACGGCCCCTTCATCCAGTCCGCGCGACGGCTGGGCGGCGATAAGGATACGCGGACGTTCATGGAGATTGCGGCCGAGGATCAGCTTCTGCATGTTGCCGCCCGACAGCAGGCGGGTGCGGCTCGCAGCATTGCCGCCACGCACATCGAATGCCTCGATGATCTCCTGCGCAAAGGCCATGCCTGTGCTGCGATCGACGAGGCCGTAGTTCGAATAGGAGGACAGGCGCTCAAGCACCGCATTTTCCCAGATCGCCATTTCGCCGATTGCGCCGTCGCGGTTGCGGTCTTCCGGAATGCGTCCGATGCCCGCATCGATGACCGCAGCCACATCAAGATCGCCGACGGGCTTGCCGAACAACAAAAGCTCCCCGGAT
>JBCNPI010000014.1:0-46277 GCA_039593415.1 Rhizobium sp.
CATGCCGTGATGATGCGCATAGTAGTTGTAAACCACCGCGCATTGCTTGCCCTCGGGCACGCGGTTTGCCGTGAAATCGACGGCATCATGGAAACCATACATGCCGAACGCGCCGACCGCCCGCAACCGGTTGAGGTTTTCGAGGGCTGCGACCGGATTGTACTGGCTGGCCAGCAGCGAGGCATAGGGCGCGATGACGGCGTTCTGTCCGAGACCGCGTTTCAGGCCGAGCGTCGGCACGCCGAAATTGCTGTACTGATAGTTCATCTGATGATCGCGGGCATTGAAGGCCGCTTCCGAGATACCCCAGGGCGTGCCGAGCTTGCGGGCATAATTCATCTGCTCGAGAACGATCAGATTGTTGGTCTGGTTGAGAATACCGCCGCTGCGCTCCTGCATGACGAGGGGCGGCATCAGATATTCGAACATCGAGCCAGACCAGGAGACCAGCGCACCGCGCGTGCCGACGGGAACGACGTGGCGGCCGAGCTTGTACCAGTGTTCGGTCGGCAAATCACCCTTGGCCACCGAGAACAGGCTCGTCAGGCGCGCTTCGGAGGCGAGAAGATCGTAGCAGGCGGCATCCACTTCTTCCGTCTCGACCCGGAAGCCGATCGACAGCAGCCGGCGTTCGGGACGATAGAGGAAGCTGAAATCCATGGCAAAGGCGATTTCGCGAGCGCGGCTGCCGACCCGGGCCAGCCTTTCGCTGATGTCAGGCGCCTGCGAGGGATCGAAAGCCTTGTCGATCAGATGAAGTTCGCAGGTTTCGACCAGCTTCTCCGCCCAGTGGACGACCTCGTCGCTCTGTGTCGTCTTGACTTCCCTGTCGAGGCTTCCGGCAAGCTCGCGGATTTCCCGTGCCTGTCCCGCAAACCGCTCGATCAGACCCGAGGAGAACTCCTTTTCGCGTTTGCCGGTCGCAACCGCCGCCTCAAGCTCGGCAATCCGGCCGTCGAGCCGGTCGTGGAGCGATCGGTTTGACTTCGTATCGTCACCGAGCTCGGAAAGCACCTCGCGCAGAATTGCGGCAACATCGCCGATGCCGTCGAGATCCGTCTGGATGTGGGCAAGGGGAGACTGGGCCCATATGCGGCATGCCGATGAAACTGCAATCAGGTGCCCGGCGAAATTGCCGCTATCGACCGACGACACATATCTGCGGCCAAGCGGCTTCAGCGTGTCGGTATGATACCAATTGAAGAGGTGACCGCGATATTTTTCCAGCTTTTCGACCGTCGCGATCGTCTGTTCGATGCGCTTGACGGCGTCCTCGAACGATATCCAGCCGAAACGACGCGCCGAGATGACCGAAAGCAGATAGACGCCGATATTGGTCGGGGATGTACGCATAGCGACCACGGCATGCGGTGTCTGCTGAACGTTGTCGGGCGGCAGGAAATGCTGGTCGGGAACGACGAAATGGTCGAAATAACGCCAGGTGCGCCTTGCGATCTTGCGCAATTCGTTGCGAACGTGATCGGGAACGACGAGACGATCTTCGGTTTCCGCCGTCTGACTGACCAGCCAGGCGATGGCTGGCGACAGCACCCAGAGAAGCACGAAAGGTAGTCCGACGAGCCAGGCGATGTCACCGGAGGAGGCTGCGAAGATCAATGCCAGAATGGCCAGCAGCGGCGCGCGCCACATGACCTTGTAATGGCCAAGGATCGTCGTCTGGGCCATGGCCTGGGCGCTGGCCGCCGTGCGCCACTGCAGCATCAGCTTGCGACTGACAAGCAGGCGGTAGAGCGAGCGGACGATTGCATCGGCCATGACACAGGCCATGTCGGCAATGAAAATGATGCGCAGCGCCACCTGGGCATTGGCATTCTCAATGTCTTTCCAGACAGTATGCAGATGCGCCTGCAGGATGATGTCGCTGGTTCGCGGGATGATGCCGTTGATCAGTGACAAGGTCGGAGCAACGAACAGGCTGAAGATCAGCAGGATCTGCCAGATAAGCGCGCCGAGTGGGTTCATCCAGTACCAGCCGAGCACGGACGCCAGGAGCCACGCGATCGGGGTGAGCGAGCGGCGCAAATTATCGAGCATCTTCCAGCAGCCAAGCGCAGTGATGCCGCGGCGATCGTCAAAAATATAGGGAAGAAGTTGCCAGTCGCCGCGAGCCCAGCGATGCTGGCGCGAGACTTCGACTTCGTAGCGGATGGGAAAATCCTCAACCAGCTCACAGTCCGTCACCAGCCCGCATCGCGCCATGGAGCCTTCGAGCAGGTCATGGCTCAGTACGGAGTTCTCGCTGATTCGGCCCTTCAGCGAGGCCTCGAAGGCATCGACGTGATAAAGGCCCTTACCGGTGAAGGTACCTTCCCCGGTAATGTCCTGATAGACGTCGGAAACCGCAAAAACGTAAGGGTCGAGACCGCGATTGACCGAAAAGACGCGCTGGAAGGCGGAGGCATCCTTGCCCGTCGTCAGCGACGGCGTCACGCGCGGCTGCAAAACGCCGTAGCCATCAACGACACGCTGCTTCTTGTCGTCGAAAACGGGGCGGTTGATCGGATGATGCATCTTGCCGACGAGCTTGACGACGGTATCACGGACGACGCGCGTGTCGCTGTCCAGCGTCATGACATATTTGACGTCAGCCGGAACCACGTCGACGCCCGCGATGAAGCTCGTGTCCGGGCTGCCGCGCAGCAGCATGTTGAGCTCGTGCAGCTTGCCGCGCTTGCGCTCCCAGCCCATCCAAACGCCTTCGGCCGGGTTAAACTGCCGGCGGCGGTGGAGGAGATAGAAGCGCTGCTCGCCCTCTTCCGCATAACGCGAGCCCAGCTCGGCGATCTTGCTGCGCGCATAATCGAGGACTTCGAGATCGCGGGGCGTTTGTTCTTCCGCTGCATCCGGCCAGTCGGTCAGAAGCGCGTAATAGATCTCGCCGCGGGCATTGGCAAGGTAATGCACCTCAAGATTGCGTACAAGCTCGTCGACATGCTCGCGCTTGCCGATCAAGGAAGGGATAGTGACGAGCGTGCGGGCATCCGCAGGCAATCCCTTCTTGAATTCGTAGCCGACGAGACGATCCGGCGTGATGAAGAAGGTGGCGAAGAAATTGAAAAGGCCGGTCGCGCCTTCGGATGCCGGCAGCGCGAACATCAGCAAAAGGACGATCGTCGCAAAAAGCGGCATTCCGGCGTCGACGAAAACCCATTCGACCACGACCAGCGCCAGCAATGTCAACAGGAGCACCGGAACGGCGATCGACAGCCAGTTCAGCTTGCGGACCATCCGCATGAACCGCAGGCCGAGCGTTGGCCGGAAACCGATCTCCGCCTCGAGCGCCGGGCGCCCATTGCCGACGAAATAGTAGCCGACATTGCCCGCAGATACGTCCTTTTTGCCAGTCTTTGCACGGTCGATCAGGCGGACGGCCGCCTCGGCGATATCCATTTCCGTCTTGTCGGAGCGTTTTGCGAGCTTTTCGATCTGACGGCGGTAGCTGTTGCGGGAGCCGGAATCGAGCTCGGCATAATCCGTCTGCTGCCACAGTAGCTTGTCGATGGTGCTGACCTCTTCGACCCATTCGGACCAGTCGGTGTCGTTGATCTCGCGCAGGCTCTTGATGATGCTGCCCATCAGCGTATTGGCGGCGCCAAGACGGGTGTGTTCGGCCGACATCACCGCTTCTGCATCGGTTCCCTTGGCAGAAAGCTTGGCCTCCAGCCAGTTCAATGCGGCCTCGGTTGGCTCAAGTGCATTGCGAAGGCGATAGTGCAGCTGCGTGACGAAGGTCGTGTCGTCGACATTGGCGGCTAGCGTCTCCAGATATTGCGTCGCGGCGGCATCGCCGAGCGAAATGACCTCGGTGGCTGCCGCATTGGCGGCCGCGCGCATTTCGCGGCTCTTGTCGATCTGCGACGCCACCCGGCGAAGATTGTCGATCAACACGTAGCGCACCAGTGAGGGCAGCGCCCAGAGTTCGCCGATTCTTAAGGTTTCCCGGTCCTGAAACCCTTCGGTTACCGCCGTCATGCCGGCAGTGCTGATATTGCTGTGCGCATGCGCCATATAGAGCCAGGCGAGCGCGAGGGTGCGCGGCACTTCCGTCCCGTCGAGATCGATCTTGCGCAGTTCACGATAGAACTTCTTCGGAAAGTCACGGCGGACTTCCTGGATCGCTTCCTCGACGATGTAGTGATTGTCGAGCAGCCATTCGGTAGCCGGCGTGATGCTCTCGCCGGCATCGACATCCCCAGCTGCGGCGCGATAGACCCTCAGAATTTCGCTCTCGTTCTCCTTGTGCCGCAGATAGAAGTCGAAGTCCTTGAAATGAACGAGATCAAGCGTGCGGCTTTCGGCAAATTTTGCCGCCCTGGCTCTCAGCTGATCATTTGACAAAAGAGCGGCGCGGATTCCGAATTCGCGGTCCGAATGAGCCATCTGGGGAATTGAAGCAGAATCGTTGGCAGTATCTTTAGACGACATCGTGTCTTTCGCTTTTGTCTCGTCGTTTCTGGAATGCGGAGCTCCAGAAACGAGAACCGGGAGCCTGAGATCTTCGTTGCAGTACCCCGTTTGAGAACAACCGGGGCAATCATTGCCGCTTACCTAGCGGCAACACCCTGAACGCAGGATTAATCGCCTGACGCGTTCGGCAATCTTCACAGCTGTCGGCGCTATCTTGTTCAAATTGGCTGCTTTCCTGGCTGGGCGTATTGTTTGACCGTCAACGGCGTTCATTCGGATATCCATATCCAATGATGATCGAATGTCTTCGTGAAATTGCCGCATCCTTTTACCCTCTCGACGGGCTGCCAGTCACCAAGCCTTCCCGCAAAACTCATTGGCGTTCGAACAAAATCATCTTCTTCATCTTGTTCTTGAAATAGTTCACGCACGATCTGACGTCGTATTTTATCCAGCAAATTCAGGAATAAATAGAGCTTTTTGAATGAGGCGCTGCAATGTCCGTGATCGCCCCACCCTTTTTCACCTGCCTCAAAAATTGAGCGGTTCATTCAAGGGAAAGCTGGACGGCAATGCCGAGCCACGCTTTGCGCCGGAGAATCTCACTTTAAATGCCAAACAACATCTGGTCTTTGAGAGGAGGCTTACCGAATTTTCCCTGCAATTCCGGAATTCCACTCCATCAATGCAAGGATGACCGACGCGAGCCAGCTGTCGCGGCGTCTGAAGCCTTCGCACGCAAACGCGTCGCCGCGTGCAACAACGATCAGTCCCGACAATCAGTAAGGTTGGCTGTAACCGATCGGATATAGCGGATGGGCCGTATCGTGGGGAACGTCGGATTTTTGCGCCAGCACCTCGGCCATTGAAGATGGAAGCTCGAAAGGAAGCTTGCCTTGCGCCTTCTGCCTGCCCTCGATCACGTCGAAAAGGGCCTCGTCGCTGGCGCCGAAATTGGCGAGGATGGCACCGGCGCGATCGCGGAGACCGGTCAGGATCGCCGGCCGCGCCAGATAGACCGTGACGATGGTCGGGACCTCCTTGGCGGCGCTCTTGAAGGCCTCGAAGTCGGCATTGCCGTCCTTGAAATCGAGATCGCCTTCCTGCTGGCGAGAACCGAAGAAATAATTCATATGCGGCTGCTGATAGGGTGCACTCAGGCGCACCAGCGCGAAATCGGCTTCATGCGCCGTAGCAACGACCGTAAAGCCATGGGCGGCCGCCACTTTCGGATCGACCCCGTAAAGAAACAGTTTCTTGCCGCTCCGGACCGGCAGAAGCTTGGCTTTATTGTCGAGCAGCACCATCGCCCTGGCCTGGGCGGCGTTCGCCTCTGCCGCAAATGCCG
Source organism: Rhizobium sp. (assembly GCA_039593415.1). Lineage (GTDB taxonomy): Bacteria > Pseudomonadota > Alphaproteobacteria > Rhizobiales > Rhizobiaceae > Rhizobium. The sequence continues at coordinate 5,777 of JBCNPI010000014.1, forward strand.
GATTGCCGACGATCGAGCGCGCCTTCTCGGGATCGACATAGGGATTCTCGAACAAGCCTTGTTCGAACTTCTGGATCAATATCCGGGTCGCGGATTGATCGATGCGCTCTTCGCTGATCTTTCCCTCTTTCACGGCTTCGACAAGGAGGTCCGAGGACGTCACGCCGCCGAACTGATCGACACCGGCATTGACAGCCTTTGCAAACCGATCGACACGGCTCATATCCTCCACGCCCCATGGCATGCCGAAAGTTTCCTCGTTGAGGGTGGGCTTTACGCCCGGCTTTTCCCCATCCAGGCAGGCCCCCTTGCAGTCGTTGGTGATGAGCCAATCACTGAGGATGACGCCGTTGAAGCCGTATTTTCCACGCAGGAGATCGGTCAGAAGCTGTTTGCTGTATCCAGCCCCGACCGCTTCCAGCGGCTTGCCGTCGAGGATCACGCCATCGAGGATCGAGTATGTCGGCATTACGCCCCCGACTTTTGCCTTGAAGGCGCCTTCGAACGGAATGAGATGCTCGGCAAAATTGTTGCCGGGAAAGGTCGCGTGGCGGCCATAGGCGTTGTGGCTGTCGTAACCGTCCTTTGCCGCGCCATAACCGACCCAATGCTTGGCGACGGCGACCACGCTGTCTTTGTTGATACCGTTCTCACCGTTCTGGAAGCCGGCGACATAGGCTTCGGCCATGGATTTGGAAAGCTGCGCATCCTCGCCGAACGTGCCGTTGATGCGCGGCCAGCGAGGATCGCTGGCGAGATCGACCTGGGGCGACAGAGCCTCCTGGATGCCGACGGCGCGATACTCCTGGCGGGCGATATCGCCAAACCGCCGCGTGAGCGCCGCGTCGCCGATCGCCGCCAGCCCAAGGGTCTCCGGCCATTTCGAGAGGCCGCCGGCGGAAACGCTGGCGCCGAGCACGAACTGGAAATGATTGCGGGGATCGGTACTGATCGTGGCGGGAATGCCGAGACGGCCGGATTCGGCGATCTCCTGCAGCTTGTTGTTTTCCCCGGCCAAGCGAACGGGATCGCCGGCCAGCCTGGTGATGAAGGTGACGACTTTGCGCTTGTCGATCATCTCCCTTGCGCGGTCGAGATCATATTGGGACCCGACTCCCATGCCGGAGCCGGGGCCGACGGATGGAGCGGTGCCATGCATCATCAGGCCGGCCTTTTCCTCCAGCCTCATCCGATTGACGAGATCGGCCGCCCGCTCGGCAGCTGAAAGACGCCAGTCTTCGTAGGGATCAAGCCTGCCATTGCGATTGAGATCCTTGAAGGAAAGTCCGTCAATGGCCAGCGTCTTGGCGACGTGAGCCGAAAGCACGGGCTGTTCCTGCGACAAAGCTGTTGAAGCGAACAGCGATGTGGCGGCACATATGGCAATGAACTGTTTCATGGCTTCCCCTCCCCGAAAGAACCTCAATCGCCCCCGGCAAATTGAAGGGGCGCAGACTGCGCCGCCTCCCATGCCTCGGCGAAACCACCTATCGGTCCGCCGACACCCACCGGTTCGCAGCTGCAACTGATGAGCCCGAGCTAACGCAATTCATCGACAATCGAATTTCTCAAAATGCCGAGCCGGTCTATCTCCACTTCGACGATGTCGCCCGGCTTCATCCACAGCGGCGGATTGCGCTTGGCGCCGACGCCGCCTGGCGTGCCGCTGACGATGACGTCGCCCGGCTCCAGCCGCGTGAAGCTGGAGCAATATTCGATCTGCTGAGCAATCCCGAAAATCATCTGACCGAACGTCGCGTCCTGAACCACCGTCCCATTGAGACGCGTCTGAATGCGTAGATCGGGTAATGGACCGAGCTCGTCCCGCGTCATCATCCATGGCCCGAAGGCGCCGGTATCGGGGAAATTTTTGCCCGGCGTGAACTGATGCGTGTGACGCTGGAAATCACGCACGCTGGCGTCATTGTAGCAGGCATAGCCGGCAACGTATCCCATGGCCTCATCGCGAGTGATGTAGCGGCCGGACTTGCCGATGACGACCGCGAGCTCGCCTTCGAAATCGAGCTCGGTCGAGACTTCCGGGCGCACGATCGGGGCAAGATGGCCCGTCTGGCTATTGGCATAGCGGGCAAAGATCGTCGGATTTTCCACCTCCGTACGTCCCGTCTCCTGGCGGTGCATTTCATAATTCAGGCCGACACAGAGGATCTTGTCGGGATTGGGAATGACCGGCAGCCATTCGATTTCGCTAAGCGGCGTGGCTGCAGCGGAAGCAGCCGCCTCGGCAACGCCGGCAAGACCGGCGGCCACGGCCGATTTGAGATCGGCATAGCGCGCTGCGAGAGCCGCGCCGGCATCGAGGAAGCGATCGTCCTCGACGACGCCCCATGTCGTGCGGCCGGCGATCTTGACGGTGGACAGTCTCATGATTCTTGCTCCTGTAGCGGGGGTCAGACTGGGTGGCGGGCGCTTTCACACCCGCTGCATTTGCTGGGAGAGGCGCGTCATCTTGCCGAAGCGCTCGATAGTGCGGTCCGGAAAGATCAGCGCGAAGGCGGAAATTGCGCCGACGATGAGGATTGCGGCCGTAAACAGCATGGCGTTTGCATAGCCGGCGGCGACATGGTCGGGTCCGGCTGCCTGCACGATCATGCCGGTGACGGCGTTGGACGCGAGTGCGGATACCGCGTTTGCCGAATAGATCACCACGATCAGCCGGCCGCGCTGGATCGCCGGCGCAACACTTCCGAGCGTGATCGGGCCGTAAATCGTCGTAAGGCTCGGAGCGGCAAAGGCGATTGCGATCAATGCCAGCTGCAGCGGACCGCTGACATGAACCGAGGCGATCAGCGCCAGTCCGCTGACGAGCAATGCATAGCCCGAGGCGCTGCCGAGAGCAGAGCGTTTGCTGACGCCCTTTTGAAGCATCCGCTGCGCAATCCAAGAGCCGATGAGCAAAAGCGGCGACTGAAAGATATAGACGGCGGAGATGATAGAGCCTGTCTCGGACTGCGAATAGCCGAGACCCTGCTGCAGGAAGGGCGGCAGCCATGTGGCCGACATGCCAACGATCCAGTAGGACATGGTGGACATGATGATGACGCCGATGACGGTCGGGTCGAGCCAAAGCTTGCCGGGCGGAATCGGGGTCTCTCCCACCACGGCACGCGCCTTTTCATTCTCCGCGACCGCATGCGGCCCTTCGCCGCCTATGAGCAGCCAGGCGATGATCCAGGCGACGCCGATCAGGCCGCAAAAGAGGAAGCCCGAACGCCAGCCGTAATTGACGATGACATAGGTGAGGATCGGTCCGCCGGCGAGCAGGCCGACGCTGATACCCTGCAGCACGACGGCACTCGGCACGCTGCGCTTTTGCGGGCTGAACCAGTTGTGGCAGGCATGCAATGCCGTCGGCAGTCCGGGTCCTTCTCCGAGGCCGAGCAGGATGCGGCAGGCGACCAGAACGGTGACCGAACTGGTGAAATAGATCGGGATCTGCGCGATCGACCAGATTGCCGCGAGAATGACGAGTATCCATTTGACGGGAACGCGGCCGATCACGAAGAGGCCGACGAGAACGCCTGAAATGGAGAACAGAAGAAAGAAGCTGCTGCCGATCAGACCAAACTGCTGCGGCGAGATGCCAAGATCCTTCATGATCGACACGGCGGAAAGCCCGAAGACCAGCTTGTCGAAGAAGTTCAGCGTCTGGAACAGGAAAAGCAGGATAAGGACGGCAAAAGGTTGCCATTTGCTGGCGGTATCGATGGTTGGTTCAGACATATGTTCCTCCCAGAACTTCAAAGAAAACTGCAGTTGCCGACGCGGGACTCAGGCAAGGCGGGTGCGCAGGTCGGCTATCTGCTGGCGAAGCGCCTCAACGTTGCGGGCAGCACCAAAAACATAATGATCAGGACGCACGAGCGCGGCGAGCGCGCCGTACCGGTCGAACCACGCCGAAAGCACACCATCTTTTTCGCGGAGCGAGGCCGGATCAGCTGCATCATCGCCATGAGGCACAACAGCCTTCACCACGATCCCGTCGATCGCTTCGGCGAGCGCCTGTCCCTCCGCTATCCCGAGCCGGCGGCCGTCGAGGACGAGCCGCCATTCCGGTCCGGTAAAGGCGTCCATCAAGCGCGGAACAGGATCTTCGACGATTGCCGGCTGAGGGAACAGCAATCCTCGCGCCGGTGTGCCCTCGGCAGCGATCAGGCCATCCTCGATGGGCGGGACGATTTCCTGGCGGGTCATCGTCAGCGGCCGACCGCCGCCCTCGGCAAGAATGCGTGCATCGCGCGCCGCGGCCGCTTCCGGATCGCGTTCGCAGATCGTCTGGCCGATGGCCTTGATCTTGCCCGTCAGCGTCTGCACATGCCGCTTGCGTTCAACCGTATAGGTATCTAGCAGCGCTTCGGACGACCGTCCTTTCAGGATGCGGTCGAGCCGCCAGACGAGATTGGAAACGTCGCGCAGGCCCTGGCACATGCCCTGTCCGATAAAGGGCGGCTGCTGATGCGCGGCATCGCCGGCAATCATCACCCTGCCCCGCCGCCATTCGTCGGCCACCAGCGCATGAAAGCGATAGGCAGCGGCTCGCCAAAGTTCACCTTCTTCCGCGGTCAGCCAGGGCGACAGCAGCTGCCAGACATTGTCGGGCTTTTCCATCTCGCGCGGGTCCTCGCCCGGCAGAAGCATGATTTCCCAGCGGCGGTGGTTCTTCGGCCCCATGATGTAGCTGGTCGGACGTGCCGGATTGCAGAACTGGGCGGAAGTCTCCGGCAGCTTGGAAAGTGCTGTCTCATGCACCTGCACATCGACCACGAGCCACGGCTCGTCGAAGATGAGATCTTCAAGCTTCATTCCGGACAGTTCGCGCACGCGGCTCCATGCACCGTCGCAGCCGATCACATATTTTGCCGCGATCCTGCGACTTTTTCCGGACGAATCCTTGAGCGTTGCGACGACTTCGTCCGCCTGAGGGTCGAGATCGACCATCTCCGTACCAAGCTCGATCGTTACGCAGTCGAAGCTTTCGGCATGGCGCCTCAACACAGCCTCGACCGGGGGCTGGGTAAACACCATGCTCGGGGTATAGCCGAGCGGATAGGGCTCGGGCACCATGTCGATGCGGCGGATGAGCTGCCCCAGGGCGCCAAAATGCTGCGATGCCGTGAAGGGTGAGATATGGGGAAGCACCTCGTCGGCGATGCCCATATTGTCGAAATGGCGGAGGATCTCGTGGTCGAGTGCGATGGCCCGCGGCTTGTCGTAGATCCCGGTCAGCCGATCGACGACCAGAGTGGAATGGCCACGTGCGCCGAGCATGCCGGCGGCCACCGCTCCGGCCGGTCCGAAGCCGACCACCAGCACGTCATAATGGTTCGAAATATCGTTGTCGTTCGTCACAGCGCATGCCTTTGCAAATGTCTACCGGGCGCATCAGGCGCCGGAAAATCCGATGGAAATCTGCGCCTTCTTGCAGGCGTCGCTCTTGGGAGGCGCAATGCCCCAGTGGTCGGTCCGGCCGGGTGGCCAGATCCATTCCTCGGGGCCTCGAGCCCGATAGGCGTCGTCCACCTGTAGGACCTCGGCGGTGTATTCGATCACGACGCCTTGAGGATCGACGAAATAGGCAAAGACATTGTCGCCCGGTCCATGCCGGCCGACGCCCCAGCCGATCGGATAACCGTGATCGACGACGCGACCCGAGCCCCGCATGACGGATTCGAGATCGGGCATCAGGAAGGCGACATGGTTCAGTCCATTTGCCGGCGCTTCGGCCAGCACGACCGCATGATGGTCGTCATTGCAGCGCAGGAAAGCCATGAGCTTCGACCGGTCCGTCAGACGGAAACCGAGGACATTACGATAGAAGTCCGAAAGCGCCTCGATCTCGACACTGTTGATGTTCACATGGGCAAGCCGCTCCGGCTGGTTGGGAGCCACGCGCCCTTGTTTGCGGCGGTCGCCGTATACGAATTCCAGCACCGAGCCTTGCGGCTCGCGGATGACGAAACGCTCGCCGCCGGCCGGACCACCCGCAGGTCCGATTTCACGCAGCACAGTGCAGCCTGCGGCAATCGATTTTGCAAGAAGCGACGCCAGCGCTTCCGCTGTGCCGACGCGAAAACTGACTTTGCGCAATTCCGAGCGGTCGCTTTGCTTCAGTTCCAGCACATGGAAATCATCGCCGGTTGCCGCCAGGAAAATCTTGTCCCCCGCTTCGGCAACGACATCGAGGCTCCAGACGCGGGTATAAAAGTCGACAGATGCCGCAAGATCGGGCGTACCCAGTTCCACGCTGCGCAATGCGATGACAGGAAATTCAGTCATAGGATCAAACCTCGTCCAAACCTAGGAAAGCCCGCGCGTTCGCAAACATCAGGCGCTCACGCAACTTTGCGTCGGCGAACGCTTTCTCGATGCGAGCGACGGGCTCTTTCTCGCGAAAATTGAAGGGATAGTCGGTGCCGAGCAGTACGCGCTCCTCGCCGAAAACGGAAACCAAACTGCGCAGCATGTCGGCATCGAAGACCAGCGAATCCACATAGAGACGCCGCGCCTGCACGACGGGGCTCTCCAGTATGATCTCGTTAAGTGCCGAGAAGACCGAATAACCTTGCTCCAAGCGCGGCAGCATCGAGGCGAACGTGCCGCCGCCGTGGCTGAAAGCGATCCGCAGTTTCGGGAATTTCTGAAGTAGCCCGCCAGTGATCACGGATGCGGCTGCCAATCCGACATCGGTCGGATAACCAAGCACCTGCTGAAGCGGCGCGGGGCCTAACAGCCTGTCCATGCCGGTCGGCCGCACCGCATGCACGAAGACCGCCGCATCGAGCTTCTCCGCCTCGGCAAAGAAGGAATGGAACCGGGGATCGCCGATCGGCATACCATTGATATTGCTGCCGATTTCGACACCACGAAAACCGAGTTCGCCAATGATACGATGCAACTCGATTATGGCAAGATCGTTATCCTGCATCGGCAGACCGCCCAGCGCGACGAAACGCCCCTGCCCTTCTGCAACAAGCGCAGCGATTGAGTCGTTGACGTGCCGCACGAGATCGTTGGCCGCGCCCGTCTCGATCCAGTAACCGAAAAGTTCCGGCATAGGCGAAAGGGCCTGAAGCTCTATACCGGCGCGATCCATTTCCTCGAGCCGCCGCTCGGCGACCCAGCAGGCATCGCCAATCGTGCGATAGGGCTTGCCATCGATGACGACGGTCGCATGGCAGGCATCTGCGGCGATCATCGAAGGCCAGCCGCGTACAGCGGAGCCGCCACGCGGCAGCGGAAAGCGGGCAGGCACCACATGACAATGGACGTCGATGCCACGGCATGTGCAGCCATTCGTAAAGGTGCCGGGCACCCCTTTTTCCGCTCCATTCATCAGATCCTCCCTCGTCAATAGCCGTCATAATGTACAAACTTTTCGTCGTAAAGATAAAATTTATAAATTTTGTTGTCGCGATCCATCGTGTATATAAAAAGCGATTTGCAAGCCAGAGAACGCCATGAACCTCAACCTGCTGAAGAAAGGGGCAGAAAGCCCCGCGACATTGGCAACCAGCATCTATGAGCGGCTGAAGGCCGACATCCTCTCAACGCGCCTGGAGCCTGGCCGAAAGCTGCAGCTACGCTTCCTGATCGAGCACTATGATGCCGGCCAGACGCCATTGCGCGAGGCGCTGAACCGATTGACGACGGAAGATCTCGTCATCGGAAAGGAACAGCGCGGCTTCTTCGTCAAGCCGATCAGTCTGGACGAATTGCACGAGCTGACGAAAACACGCTGCTGGGTGGAGACGCTGGCGCTGCGTGAATCCATGGCGAATGCGACGCCGGATTGGGAAGAGGCGCTCCTTGTCGCCCATCACCGGCTGGAGCGCACCCCGCGTTCACTCAATGCGGAACAGTTCGAGGACAATCCGGAATGGGAAAGGCTTCATCGTGCTTTCCATGCCCTGTTGATCGGAGGCTGCGGATCGAAACCGTTGATCGGCTTTTGCGAGCAGCTTGCCGACAGGCTCTACCGCTACCGGGCCCTTTCGATCCGTAAAGCCTTTCGCGTGCGCAAGGTCAGCGACGAACATGCAGCAATCCTGAAAGCCGTGCTTGCTCGAGATAGCGCAGACGCCGAACGCTTACTGCAGCTTCACTACGAGAAAACGGCCGACATTATACGAGCTGATCTTGGCGCCGCGGCGCAGGATGCCGTTGCGGCGGGTTCGAATAGCTGAATTCGACCACGGCAAATCCGCCGGAACAATGGCAGCTCGATGCAGTGACGCTTTTGCTGGCCTGAGCAGTTCGTGGGCCACCGCACTCGCGATTGCCTCGAGCCTGCTCCTTTGCCTCTCACTGGCTTGAATTTGCTCTTGCACCGTCCATTGGATAGTCGCTAAGTCATGTCGGCATAGCTGTGGGCGCTCATGATGGACGAGCCACTTCGGCCAGATGGAATTCGAGAATCGAAAGCAATTCAATGAGCAAACTTCTTTCTCTTCCGCGTGACCGCATATCGGTGCTCCTGCTGGAAGGCATCAACCAGAGCGCCGTGGATTATTTTTCGTCGTCCGGCTACGTCAATCTCACTCATCTGCCCAAGGCGCTCGACGACAAGGACCTTAAAAGTCATATAGCTGAAGCGCATATTGTCGGAATTCGTTCACGCACGCAGCTGACGGAGGAGATTTTCAGCTCCGCCAAGAAGCTGATGGCCGTCGGCTGCTTTTCAGTCGGAACAAATCAGGTTGATCTGGATGCGGCCCGCAGGCGCGGGATTCCCGTCTTTAACGCTCCCTATTCGAATACGCGCTCGGTCGCGGAACTCGTGATCGGCGAAATTATTATGCTGACAAGGCGGATTTTTCCGCGCTCGGCTTCCGCTCATTTAGGCGGATGGGACAAATCCGCCGAAGGCAGCCGAGAGATGCGCGGGAAAACGCTGGGTATCGTCGGCTACGGCAATATCGGTTCGCAGCTCAGCGTTCTTGCCGAGAGCATGGGCATGAACGTCCGCTATTTCGACCCTTCGGACAAGCTTCGCCACGGCAATTCAGAATCGATGACAACGCTCGGCGAGCTTCTCGAAATCTCCGATTTTGTCACGCTGCACGTTCCTGAAACCAGTTCGACGCAAAACATGATAACTGAGGCCGAGCTGCGCAGAATGAAAAAGGGCGCCTTTTTCATCAATAATTCCCGCGGCACCGTCGTCGATCTTGAAGCGCTTGCAAAGATTTTGAAAGAAGGACATCTCGCCGGCGCCGCTGTCGACGTGTTTCCCAAGGAGCCGGCATCGAACAAGGAACGCTTCGAGACGCCGCTGCAGGGTTTGGACAATGTCATCCTGACCCCGCATATCGGCGGATCGACTGAAGAGGCGCAGGAGCGCATCGGACGAGAAGTCGCCAGGAAGCTTGTCGAATATTCCGACGTCGGTTCGACGCTAGGCGCCGTCAATTTTCCGCAGGTTCAACTGCCGCCGCGGCCAAATGGCACGCGTTTCATCCATGTCCATGAAAACCGCCCAGGTATCCTGAACAGTCTGAATACGATTTTCTCGTCGCGCGGACTGAATATCGTCGGCGAGTTCCTGCAGACGCATGGCGATACGGGTTACGTGGTTATCGAAGCCGAGGGCGTTGTCGACCAGACAGCGGACGACATACTTGACGCCCTTCGCCAGATTCCGGGAACCATACGCACGCGATTGCTTTACTGACACTGGCTGGAAATTGCGGCGCCCGAGATCGTCATGTCGAAGTCGAAAGCCTTGATCGGCAACCGCCCGACCGCATTGGCGCTCGGCGCTCCAGCAGCCTTTCCCCGAGATATCGATATGGAAAGCCTGAGGCTCAACATGATTGTCGCCGACGGCATTCCCAACCCGCCCGCTCATGCCCTTTTTGAAGACGGCTGCAGCCGGGAATACCGCACCGCCGACGGTCTTGGCATGCTCGTCAACCAGGGCATGATCGCCATCCGCTCTTGGACCGCGATCAACGCGGATGCTGCCGTCATGCGCCGGACATTGGTTGAGCTCAAGCTGTGAGTGTCGATAACTGAAGTCGATCGATACCCCTACCGGTCATGGTGGGGGCACGAACGCCCGTGGAATCAGTCCTGAAGCCGACAAAATTCGGCCGCACCGTTGAATTATATCGTATTGCGATATATCTTGCAGCTTGGAGGACTGCTTATGCCCGAGACAACTCGAGATACGGCATCGGATTTGGAACTGTTTGCGAAGCGTCTGGCCAGAGGTGCAAGGCTCAAGCATGCTCCCCCGCATTCGCCTACCACCGCCGAACTCGCGGATCTCAGACAAGCGCTGGATTTGCGCCTTCAATCCGGCCGGATGGACTTGAAACTTCTGGCTCTGGAATGGCGATATGACGTCGCGCTTTTGCTCGATCATATGCGCCATTGGATGTTCGAGGTGGATCGAGAGTTCGACCGATAAGACCTGAGATGATTGCCCTATCTCCCTCGACGCCCATCATCGCTGCGCACTGCGCAAGCGTTTCCCTTGAGAAGCAGCCGATTTACGCAAGTGCCCGATCCCAAAAGCTGGAGGTAATTCATCCCCCACGGCGGCCCTCGACTTTCTCGCCAACCGAAAATGCGTGGCGGTAGCTGGATTGACTGAATTCCTGTTCTACGCGTCGGAGTGAATGGAAGGCTTCCGGGTGATAGATGGAGTATTTTCGCGCATTCCGCAGACGATCCCGGTGCACAAATGGGCCACCAACGCCTCCCTTTTCATCCCGGACTTCGTGCGACGTTTGGCGACATCGACTGAGCGAGGAGACTTCTGAACTAAAGAGACCTGGACAATCACACAAAGTCCCCACGACCGGACGCCCCGTGCCGCCGTGAGGCGGCCTCCTCTTCACGCGGCAAATCCTCATTATCGGCATGTGGACTTTGCTGCGAAATTTACGGAGGGCGTAAGCTGCCGTTCGATTCAGTGATATCGCCGCCGGAGAAGAACGCATGAATTCTTGGGCTTGCACTGACTTCAAGTCGTCAGCTTCGATTAGGTTCAAAGCCTTGACGAGGAGAGGTTCGAAACGGACCCGGAGATTAGCGTTCGCGCCCTCGAGCCGAGATCAGTGTCATCTTTTTGCTCGCCCCAGCGACGATGAACCCACCCCTTGCCCACCGGTTATCGGCTCACGGCGCAAAACCTACACCGTAGGATTGCGCGATCTGCCAGAACCAATCCTGGTCAAGCTCGATCAGCCGTTCTGCTTCGACAATCGCGTCGGCCGACCGATCGAAAAGTGCGTAGCAGAGCTCCGCATCATCATGACGGGAATAGTAGGCAATGCCGTCGGCATTGACGGGATGTTCATACAGCGCTTGCGACCAGGCCTGAGGAACGTCATAGGGCAAACCGCTATGCGAGACTTCGGCTGTGGCGCCGATTCGCGCCAAGCCCGGTCCTGCGAAGCGGATCAGTTTCAGGTTTCTCTTGATGCTGAAGCGGATATAGGCTTTCCGTTGGAGTAGATCCGCATCGATCAGCGTGCGGCCCGGCGCCCGCAGAAATGTTTCCGCGAAAGCACCGGCGACCTCCTTGGCAGCATAGAAGACGCCGTAGAAAGCATCAGGAGCATTGAAGCGCCCCATAGTCGAGGTGTCGAAGAAGATCGGATCTCGCCCAACCGTGTAGAAGCGATGAAGGATTTCTCCGGCCGGAAGCTCCACCAATTCCGGCTGACGCCGCTTCAGGTCCGCGGGAGGAAGCGGGCCGCTCACGCCCCCTGCTCGCCACGCCGCCTCGCAGCTTCAAGTACGACGTCAAGCCTACCAGACTTGAGCAGATCGATGGGCCTGCGGTTGTCCAATCGCACATCTGCATGGGAAAGGAAGTTGAGCACTGACCATGGATTGGTAGTCTGCAAGGCTTCACGCACCGCTTTTAAACCGGGCACGACCGTGCCATCAAGGTTGAACTGGAGCGTCGGATAGCTGCGCCGGTTGCTAGGGCCGGGTACGGCCAACAACGAGCCTTCCTGCACGCGCTTGTCGACCGCCTGCCGGGACACGCCGCGCATTATGATGCGGACCTGATCGAGGTCATAGGCTCCGCCGGCGTCTCGCAGATCCTCTTGCGCGATGCGAATGCCTTCGAGCAAAGCACGGCTGCGCGCATCCGGCTCGAAAACCGACTTGTCCACGAGCAACTTCGCATCGACATGAGCGTGATCCGGCTCTTTCTCGATCACTTCAGTGACATGAGCCACACGATCGCCGGCGGTTTTTCTGATTTCTCGGACCGACTCCGGCCTCGACGACACAATTGCGACCTTGGCTCCTGTAGGCAGCTTGAACCCAGAAAGTGCCTTGATTGGATCGCCCTTCATAGTGAACATGGTCACGACGCCCAAAGGGGTCTTGCTGCGGGTTTTCGCAGAACTCGGCGTTGTCTTCGAATGTGCCTTGTCGGTCATGGCTCATCTCCTTCGTCCTAAATATGGGCGATGAGAGCAACTTTGTCAACCATGACAACCAAAGCAACTGGCAAGCTTCGATGACTTCATCATGCTGGTATGTCTCGCCTGTCTTGACCGTACGGTTCGATGGGGCCAACGCCGGACGGCTCGGCTTCGCCAAATGCAACCTCCACGACATGGAAGACAAGGAACAAGTGGGCTCAGGACGTCGAGAGCCTGATCAACCTCGTGCCCGCATATCAGATGAACCCCGACAAGGTGAGGCCGATCATCCGAAATATCGCTGATGGAGGCAAGCAGCTTGCACATGCCCGCCGCGGGCTTCCCTCATGGGCTGCCAGTCGTGGAATTCAAGGCAAGACGCGTCCTGACGCGATCCAGGACTTCCGCACATAAGACGGGCTTCACGATGCACCCCTCCCCGCCCGCAGCGAGAGCTTCGTTGCGGCCGGCGGCATCTTCAGCCGTCAGGCATAGAACCGGAAGGGGGCGAAACCTTTCCCAAATGCGGGGGTCGTTGTTCAGCTCAGTCGCCACGGCCGTAAGGTCGACAAGGATGATCGACGGACAGAGTTTTTCCCAATGACGTTCCATTGAACGGAAGCTCGTGAAGCAGATGCACGATAAACCCGCGCTTCGTATGCTATCTGCCATCGCGAGTATTTCTGCATCGCCGTCGGTCAGGACCAAGACCACTGGGTTCGATGTCAACTTCAAACCGGAATCGCTCATCGCGGCTCTCCAGCTCGGCAATCGCCTGCATCGGCGCACCTCGCGGATTCCTTCAATCATCGAAGGAGAGACGCTTTATCTGTACACCCTTCACGCGGCAATTTGGAGCGACGAAAAGCGCTATGGTAAATAAGGGACTTAAAATATAACTTGGAATTCGGCGGCCAAGCTTAAAGCAACCGTAGAATCGTGCACGTCGCCTCAAGTCCGCGTAAGTAATCGACTATGTAGATAGTGGATTGAATATGGGCGCCATGCCGGCGCTTGACAATCGCCGGCATGGGGTCGTCTGGGTCGTTTCGTCAGCTCAAAATGCTCTGTGGTTTCGGACGTCGCTTTCGATGCGCGCCACACAGCCCTCGATTTTAGCCAGCAGAATCTCGAAATCGATAGGCTTGGTCAAATAGTCGGCGGCCCCTGCCCGCAACCCCATGACGACATTCTGCTTGTCGGTCATTGCGGTCAGGAAAATGAATGGGACGTTGGCAAGCTCCGGATAGTTGATCTGAATTTCGGCAATCAGCTGATGACCATCCATTTCCGGCATGGTGATGTCACAAATGACGATATCTGGCCATTTGGCCACCAGCAGCGCAAGACCTTCGCGGCCGTTCGCCGCCTCCAACGTCGTAAACCCGGCCTCGGTCAGCTCTTCGACGATCAAACCTCTGATTTCGGCCTCGTCGTCAATGCAAAGAATAGTGGTCATTGGCTTGCCCTTTTGGCGGTCACGCTGCGTTGGTAAGATCCGTTGGGACCGGAGATTTCTTTTGAGATATCGGGAGTTTAACGATAAGGGAGGTTCCCTCGCCTTTATGGCTGTCAATTTCGATCGATCCGCCATGCAGATCGACGATCTTTTTCACCAGGTACAGGCCGAGACCGGTTCCAGGAATCCCGGTGGATGTCCGCGCGCGAAAATATCGCTGGAAGAGCTTGGGAACATCTTCCGCATCGATACCCAGGCCGCGATCTTGCACGACGATTGCCACCTGATCGCCGTCCTGCCGGCCTGTGACGCGAATGTCCGGGCGACCGGGAGCATATTTGGTGGCATTGGACAGCAAATTGGAGAAGACCTGTTCGAGGGCGGACTTATCGGCTTCGATATGATCGGGCAGATCTCCAAGATCCGCTGTAATGCGATGGGATTTGCTGATCGTAGCCTCGCGATGACAGCAGGATTCAAGTAGCGCTCTCAGCGCGCATCGGTCATAGCGGATTTCAATCGTCCCGCTGTCCATTCGGCCGGCGGCAAGGATACTTTCCATCAAATCGACAATTCTTGCGACGGATGATCGTATCTGTTCGGCCTTGTCTCGGACGAACTGAGACGAAATTTCTCCTTTGGTGCGAAGCAGACGTTGTGCGGCTCCATCGATAATGGCCAAGGGCGTGCGAAATTCATGGGATGCAAGCGCAACGAACTGGCGCTGAAGTTCATTAATGTTTCGCTCCTGCTGCAAAAGACGTTCCAGTTCGCGAGCCTGCGCCTCGACCTCCCTCGTTCTCACGGCAACCGTTGCCTCGAGCGTCTCCTTGTGCCGTAGCAGGATTTCGGCGTTGCGAACGCTTTCCGAAATATCCTCGTGGGTCGCAACGTAGCGGCCGTCAGCCATGGAGCTATGGGTAATGCGGATCACGCGTCCATCTTGAAGGACAACGTCTTGGCTTGCCCTTCCGCCCTTACGCGCAGCCAATCCGACTACATCGAAATATGTCGCTGCGTGGCGGGGGCCGGTGCCGAGCCGGGAGCGATAGTCGAGTATGGTCTGAAGCGGTGTACCGGCTAGGGTCAGGTTTTCCGGCAGACCATACATGGTTGCGTAAGAGACGTTGCATAGGATCAGCCTCTTATCGGCCGAAAACATGCAAAGCCCATGCGGCATGTTATCAAGGGCAACCTCAAGCAGGCCATCTGTCTGCCGCATAGCCCATTGTTGCGCGTCCTTCATGGCGAAACCTCCTATCCCGCCCAATGAAACTAGATTTATTATACTAATTTTACGTTGCAGACGGTCCGCCTGCACAGCAACCGGTGCTTTCGGCCGTGAAAACGTTAAAATTGCGAGAAAGACGACAAGATGACGCTAACGGACTGGCTGATAGAGTTGGCAGCCTTATATTGCGGACGGAAGAAGCGCTCCATTCGGTGACTGGAGATGGAACTGCACGACAACGATGTTCCGGCCAAGCAGCCGGATACAGATCCCAGAGCACGACAGGGCACATCAAGCTCCTTGCCCATGCAGGAGGTTGAGCTGCTCCTTAACGGTCGCACCCGCGACATCCGGCTGAAAGGCGAGCTTCTTTGCCTTTTTCAAGAGCGATCGTGGTCGAGAACGGCCAAGATCATCCGCTCATGGATGAGCTGGGTAATCTTCATCGACATCATCACGCTGGGACTCAACGCAATTTTGCTGCCGAAGGCCGTTGCGCTCTCGATGCTCGCGCCGGCTTGTATCCTGCCCCCTGCTGCCTTCGTCACCGCCTTTTTTTGGAGAAAGCCTGGCACTGCCAAACATCAGGTGACTGTTCTTGTTGCCGGCATGTTTTTTATCCTGCTCTCCGTCGCACTAGTCGGCGTTAATGCGGGAGGAGAATTTTACGAACGACATTTGAACATCATGCTGTTCGTGGCCATTTCCGCCATCATCATCTTTGCCATTCCGCTGCTAGCAACGACGATCATTGCGGCGATGGCACTGGGTCTTTATCTCTTCTTCCAGATACGCAATCCCGCCATTACCCTGGGAAGCTCTGAGGCCGCTACCCTATTCTTCACAGCCGGCATCATGGCAACGGTGGTATCGCGGCGCACGATAACGATCCTTGCACAAAAGGCCTTTCTTCTCGAGCTCCGGGACAAAAGTCGGGTAGCGGAACTGGCCGCCGCCAATGCCCGGCTCGAGCTTTTGGCAAGAACGGACCCGCTCACCGGCATCGCCAACCGGCGCTGGATGATGGAATTGCTCAATCGCCTTTGGAATTCGGAAGCCGAAACTGGTGGGATCGCCCTTTTGATGTGCGACATCGATCACTTCAAAGCGCTGAATGATAGCCTCGGCCACGGCGAGGGTGACCGCTGCCTGGTAAAGGTCGCCGGTATCATCCAGAGCAACTTGAGGGGAAGTCATGATCATGCAGCGCGCTATGGAGGCGAGGAGTTCCTGATCGTTCTCCCCGATATCGCTGAAGGAGAGGCAATCGAAGTCGCAAGGCAGATCCGGGAAAGCGTGGAAATTGCCTCCCTTCCAAATCCGGCGTCGCAAGTGTCGCCCTGCGTAACCGTCAGCGTGGGTGTGAGCCATGTCGAAAATATCCGGGACGCGACGCCCGAGCAGCTTCAGAGCCAGGCGGATCAGGCACTTTACCGCGCCAAGGAAACCGGGCGAAATCGCGTCGCGCTCTACCGTAAATAGACGCGGAATGCGCACCTGCAAAAGCGCGGAAGCCGAGGATCGTGGTGCCATCCGCTTCGCAATACCGGCCGGGGCAGATGGCATTGGTCGGGCACGCCGTGATGCCAGGCAAACCTCAACGGGGGCCGGACGCCGGCTTTGGGCCATTCCTGTCGAAATCAATAGCTTTGGCGAGGAGAAAAATTGAAGGGCCTATTGGCCGCCTCGTCCAAAACAAAGCGATCCTGAAAGATTTTTGGGAACCTTTTGGTCGGCATTGCATCCAATGGCTGTTTCAGGTGCCGAAGGTATCTGGAGCCTTCCATGGAGGATAGGAGACCAATATGTTCAAGAGACTTCTCACGGCAACCGCGATAGCTGCGGCACTTGCGACCGCGGCGTTCGCCGCCGACAAGCCGACGGATCCGCAGATTGCGCATATCGCCTACACGGCTGGCGAGATCGACATCGCCGCTGCCAAACAGGCTCTCAAGATCAGCAAGAATGCTGAGGTTCGCCAGTTCGCGGAGACAATGGAGCGCGACCACACAGCGGTAAACAAACAGGCGCTTGCGCTACTCGAGAAATTGAAGGTGAAGCCCGAAGACAACGACACCAGCAAATCGCTGTCATCCTCCGCCAAGGCGGAGTTGGCGAAGCTCTCCAAGCTCCATGGTGTAGCCTTCGACAAGGCCTATGTCGACAACGAAGTCGCCTATCACAAACAGGTCAATAGCGCGCTTGAGACCCTGCTGATCCCGTCGACCCAGAATGGCGAACTGAAATCGTTGCTGCAGACCGGTCTGAAGCTCTTCAAGGAGCATCAGATGCATGCCGAACACCTTGCATCGATGGTCAAGTAGCCTCGCCATGCGCTATTTGTTTCACATCCTTGCTGCCTTGTCGTTTACGGGATTTGTGATTGGAAATTCAGCCAGTGCCGTGGCCGCCAATCACGAAATCATCATCGCCAAAATGCAATTTGGCGCGGTGCCGCCGTTGCACGTCGGCGACGTGATTACCTGGCGTAATGATGATATATTCCGCCATAGCGCGACCGCACGCGACAAGAGCTTCGACATCGACCTGCCGCCGAAGTCGCAAAAAAGCATGACGGTCAAACAGGCGGGAAAAGTGGATTTCTATTGCCGCTTTCACCCGATGATGACGGGCACGCTTAGTGTCCAGCCATAGGCTGGCTGGCAATGAATGCACTGAATTGTGCTGGAGTGATCATGGTTGGCATTCTCAACGGGGCGTCGAAGCGGGTGCCGGAGATGGCGGCGCTGTCCGATGCCGATCTCGTCGCCCACGCCAGGACGGGCGACGAGATGGCAGTGCGCGCCCTCGTGCAACGACACAACCGCCGCCTGTTTCGATCGGCCCGTGCCATCATGCACAACGACGCAGAGGCCGAAGATGTCGTCCAGGCGACTTATGTGCACGCCTTCACCCATCTCAATGCATTTCGCGATGAGGCACAACTTTCTACCTGGCTCACCCGCATCGCGCTCAACGAGGCTCTCGGACGCGTGCGCCGTCACCGGCCAAGCGTTGGCTTGGAGGAAGTCGACATGGCTGCAGGATCAGGACGGGGCGAACTATTGCAATTTCCAACCTCCCTTTCGATCGCGGATCCAGAAAGCGAATGCTCCCGCAGCGAGGTGCGCCGCCTGCTTGAACGGGCCATTGACGGCTTGCCGGATGAATTTCGCGCGATCCTCATGCTGCGCGACGTCGAGGACATGAGCACGGAGGAGGCCGCGTCGTATCTCGGTATTAAACCAGCAACCGCCAAGACGCGCCTGCATCGCGCGCGCAAGATGATGCGTCTGACTATCGAAAAGCAGTTGGCGGGGACATTCTCTTCATTGTTCCCGTTCGATGGAGCGCGATGCGTGGCAATGGCCGACCGCGTCATCGCACAATTGCGAGCTGTTCGGCCGACCGGAGTTTAGTCAGTGCGATCAGCTTCGCGATGCATGCGAATGCTGGAGGCTTGAAGCCGTCCGACACTGAAAGCACTATCGCTTGGGAACCGGAAAATGAATGCGTCGCGCGAAAGCTATCGACGGACATCAGAGTGGCAGCGGCGTTTGCCTTGCCTATTGCGAGGGCCGAACCGGAAACCGCGCCGTCCGGAGAAGGCGCGGTGAAGTAATTGTCCTTATGACCGACCGGCGCGGGTGCACCGGCGCTTCCCGTTAACGGAAGAGCGACAGGATCGACTGGTTAGAGGAGTTAGCGATCCCTTGCCTCGATCTCGACTGCTGACCGAAGGCGGAAGCCGAGCTTGCTTGGTCCGGCCTCTTCGTCATCATGGCGTGGGCAATTGTACGGTCTCGTCGGCCGTCTCCTCGCGCAGGATGCGCAGCTCGTACCAGAGCGCATTGAGGATACCCACGGAGGCAGCCAGACCCAATCCGAGGACCCAGGCAAAATACCACATAATTCGATCTCCTATTCTGATCAATAGGCTGAATGCCCAGACTTCTCGATGTCCTTCTCGCTCACCTTGCCCCATAGAACCCGATAGACCCAGGCCGTGTAGAGAAGGACGAACGGCATGAAGATGGCGGTCGCCAGAAGCATGTTACGCAGCGTCGCACGGCTGGACGATGCATCGAAAACGGTCAGCGAGTGGCCGGGATTGGTGCTCGACGGCAGTATGACCGGGAACATCGCCAGACCGACCGTCGCGATGATCATGGCGACCGAAAGTTTCGACGCAATGAAGGTCAGGCCCTCGCGGCGTGTGTGGAAACCCAAGCCGACGAAGAAGGGGCCAATGACGCCGATGGCCGGCACCAACCACAGAACCGGGTGAGCCTCGAAATTGGCAAGCCAGGCGCCGCCATCACGCGCAACGCTTTTCAAAAGCGGATTTGACGGACCGTCCCATTTGATGATCGAGGTGACATGATAGCCTCCAAGCAGCCCGAGCCAGACCAGCACGCCGCCCCCGGCAAAAAGCAGGCCGACGACCATTGCGATCTTCGATCCGATCGCCTTTGCGCGCTCTGCGACGATGCCCTCGGCCTTGAAGGCAAGCCAGGCTGCGCCGTGCATGGCGAGCATCGACAGGGAAACCAGGCCGCAATAGAGCGCCAGCGGGTTGAGCAGTCCCAAAAGAGTGCCTTCGTAGATCGGCCGCAAATCCGAGGTCAGATGGAACGGCACGCCTTGCAGGGCATTGCCGACGGCAACGCCGAAGATCAGCGAGGGAATGGCGCCACCGATGAACAGCGCACAATCCCAGCGGGCGCGCCATGCCTTCTGCGGTCTCTTCGAGCGGTATTTGAAGGCAACCGGCCGCAGGATCAGCGCAAGCAGCACCAGAAACATCGCCAGATAAAAGCCTGAAAAGCTCAATGCGTAGAGCGCTGGCCAGGCTGCGAAAATGGCGCCGCCGCCGAGGATGAACCAGACCTGATTTCCCTCCCAGACGGGACCGATCGTATTGATGGCGACCCGGCGCTCGAGGTCGGTCTTTGCAACGAAGGGCAACAGTGTCCCCACGCCCATGTCGAAGCCATCCATGACGGCAAACCCGATGAGCAGCACGCCGAGCAGGATCCACCAGGTAACCCGGAGGGTTTCATAACTGAAAAGAAATTCGATCATTGACTTGGTCCTTTCGGGAATGGGCTATTCGCCCGGCTGCATCGCCGGCTTCGCATCCACGACGCGCGGGGCCGAAGGCTTGCCGGTGATCATGTCGGCGATTTCTGGACCCTTGCCGATGGCCGCCAGCATCAGCCGCACTTCGATGACGGCGAGCACGCCATAGACCAGGGTAAAGCCCGCAATACTCAACATAAGGTTGTAGACGCCGAGCTCCGAGGTTGCGAGGAAGGTCGGCAGCACGCCGTCGATGATCCAGGGCTGGCGACCGAATTCGGCGACGAACCATCCAAGCTCGATGGCAATCCACGGCAACGGCATGGCAAGCACTGCCAGGCTGAACAGCCAGCGCGGGGCACCTTTTTCCCGCATCGTGTACCAGAGGGAGGCGACAAAGAGGACGAGAAGAACAAAGCCGCAGGCCACCATGATGCGGAAGGAGAAGAAGAGCCAGGGAACTTGCGGCACCGAGGACCAGGCTGCATCCTTGATCTGCTGATCAGTCGCGGTCCGCGGATCTTCGACAAATTGCTTCAGAAGAAGCGCATAGCCGAGATCCTGCGACTTAGCCTGGAATGTCGTCCGTGCCGCCGTGTCGCCCGGATTGACCTTCAGCTTTTCCAGCGCGTCATAGGCGCCCAAGCCGTTGCGCACACGATCCTCGGCCTTGGCTACCAACTGGTCGATGCCGGGAATTTCCTTGTCGATCGAGCGGGTGCCGATCAGGCCCATGACCCAGGGAATATGAACGGCATAATGGGTCTTGTGGTCTCCAAGGCTTGGAATTCCAAAGGCGGTGAAGGATGCCGGCGCAGGCTCCGTCTCCCACATGGCTTCAATGGCTGCGAGCTTCATCTTCTGGTTATCGGTCAAGGCGTAGCCGCTTTCGTCACCCAGCACGATGACCGAGAGAGACGAAGCGACACCAAAGGCAGCGGCAATCACGAAGGAGCGCTTTGCGAGCGCGACATGCCGGTTGCGGAGCATATACCAGGCCGAAACGCCAAGGACGAAAGCCGCGCCACAGACATAGCCTGCCGAGACGGTATGGACGAACTTCGCCTGCGCGACAGGGTTGAACAGGACGGCCATGAAATCGGTCACTTCCATGCGCATCGTATCGGGATTGAAGGCCGAACCGACCGGGTTCTGCATCCATCCGTTAGCAATCAAAATCCAGAGCGCCGAGAAATTCGTGCCCAGCGCCATCAGCCAGGTCACGACCATGTGGGCGCGAGGCGAAAGGCGATCCCAGCCGAAGAAGAACAGACCGACGAAAGTCGCCTCCAGAAAGAAGGCCATCAAGCCTTCGATCGCAAGCGGCGCACCGAAAACGTCGCCGACATAGTGGGAGTAATAGGCCCAGTTCATGCCGAACTGGAACTCCATAGTAATGCCCGTCGCAACGCCGAGCGCGAAGTTGATGCCGAAGAGCACGCCCCAGAATTTCGTCAGGTCGCGCCAGATGGTTCGCCGCGTCATGACATAGACGGTTTCCATCATGGCGATCATGATGGAGAGGCCAAGCGTCAGAGGTACGAAGAGGAAGTGGTAGAGCGCCGTCAGCGCGAACTGGAGCCGGGATAGATCGACGAGAAGTGAGTCGAACATGGGAGTATCCTTTCTTTGTCGACATTTGTTAGCGCGGGAGATCGTTCGATGAGTTGATCTAGATCAATCGCAAGGCGGGCGATCGATGCCAAAAGAGCAGCATGAACAAAGACAAGGCATCGACGGAAAAGCCGCAACCCGCGCGCGGTAGCGCCGACCAAATCGACACGCTTACGATAGCGCGGGACGGCGCCAAAGCCGGCTTGCGAACGCTATTCGTGGTCCAGATCGTGCGCCTGGTTCTGCGGCTGGGCTTTTTGGCAGCAGCAGCCGTGGTCGCCGGCCGCCTGGTAATGAACCACGGGGTGAAGCCGTGGCTGCCGATCCTGGCGATCGGCCTTCTCGCGGGCTCTGCCGTCGTCGGATGGTTTGCCGACAGGATACAGGCGAGTGCCGAAACCACCGTTGCGACCGGATTGCGCGATATTGCAAGGCGAAGGCTGAACGATATGTCGCCGCGACAATTGAACCGGCTGCCGGTCGGGACGCTGGTCGTCGCCATGCAGCGCTATCCCGAATCGGTGGCATCGCTTGTCATCAGCCATCGCGTCGCCTCCGTGATGATGGGGACCGGCCCGATGGTGGCCGCAGCCATGCTCCTGCTCGTGTCCTGGCAGGCGGCCGTTCTCATCATCTGTCTGACACCGGTCATGGTCCTGTTTTTTGCACTGGTGGGCGGCGCGATCCGCAGCCGCGCGGCTGTTCAGGAACAGGCCTTCGGCCGTCTTGCCGGGCAATTTGCCGATCGCATCCGCACTCTGCCGACCATTCTCGCCAATCACGCCCTTGCCGAGGAAGAGAAAAAGCTCAAGCTCCGCCTCAACACTCATGCGCGCGAGACAATGGGCGTTCTCGGCATTGCCTTCATCAACGCCGGCATCATCGACTTCTTCGCCTCGCTATCGATCGCCCTGCTTGCGGTCTTTCTGGGCCTTGGACATCTCAAATTGATGATGATCCCCGGCTTTGCCAATCTCGCGCTGTGGCAAAGCCTGTTCATATTGATGATTGCGCCGGAGTATTTCGCGCCCTTCAGGCGCTTCTCCGAGCAATATCACGCCAAGGCGGAAGGGCTGGCAGCGGCAAATGCGCTCGATCGGCTACTCGATGCCGATGCTGCGGAGGAGGTCGTCGTTGCCAGCCTTAACCGGTCCCTCCCGTCGCTTCCCGAACAGGGTCTCGTTGCCATCACCGGCTCCAGCGGCTGCGGCAAAACGACCCTGCTGCGCAGGCTTGCCCGATTGGAATCGGGGGAAAGCGCCGCGCCGCAAATTTCCGATGACATCGCGTGGGTTTCGACCGACAGTTTCGTGGGCGGAGGCACGCTTCGCGAGGCGATCTGCTGGAAGCTGCCGCCCGTATCCCCGCCGAGACTGTTCGATGCAGCAAACGCGGTTGGCCTCCTTGACGATGCACTTCTGCCCGGTGGTCTTGATACACCTCTTGGCCGCGGCGGCGGCAATCTTTCAGGCGGCCAGAGGCTGCGCGTTTCCGTCGCCCGGGCCCTTCTATCGGAAAAGACGGTTCTTGCGGACGAACCGACGGCCAAGCTCGATGCAATGACATCCGGCCTCGTTCGGCAAGCGCTTCTTGGGATCGCGCGCTCGCGGCTCGTCGTCGTCGCCACGCATGACGTGGAACTGGCTGGTGTCGCGCGGCTGACGATCGATCTTTCAAACGACGAAAATATCGAGGCGGCGGCATGATGAGCGAATCCCGCTTGGCAAATGGCAAACACTGGCGGCGCGCGGCAGTGCTCAGTTGCTGCGCCCTTTTCTGCGGCATCCTGCTCGCAGGCGTCTCCGCATGGTTTCTGGGCGCGGTTGCGACCGCTGGCCTGACAGCGGCGGCTGCCAGCTTCAACTTTCATGTTCCCTCCGCATTCATCCGCCTCTTCGCCATCGGGAGGACGGCAGCGCGCTATGGCGAGCGCCTCATCGGTCACAAGGCGGCCCTTGGCGATCAGATAGATCGGCGGGTGGATCTGTTTGCCTCCATGGCGGCGGCGCCAGCCGTGCGCAGCGCCGGTTGGCAGCTTGGCGATGAAGCCCGTCTTGCCGACTATCTGGACGACGTCGATGACGTCGACTACGCGCGCCTGCGCGTTCGTCTTCCGCTCATCACAATGATGGCGGGCCTTGCGGCGCTTCTCCTTTGCTCCGCGGCCATCGCACCGCTATCGCTGTTGCCCATTGCGGCACTGCTAACGGCCTGCGCCGCGGTCGGCCGCAAATTCACAAAGGTTGGAACGGTCGCCTGCGCGAAGGCACGGCGAATGCGACGCGAGGGCGCCGAGCGGCTGGGAGCCGCCATGGCTTCCGCCATTGCCTTGAGGGCCCAACGCCTTTGGGATGGTGAGTGTCGATCAGCTTCGGAGGCGTTTTGCGAGGCCGATCGCATCATGCTTGACTTACGCCGCCTCCAATCGGGGCTTGATGCGCTCGCTTCTCTTGCCGGCCCGATTGCGGGCATCAGCGTCGCGATCGCCGCGTGGCTTGCTGGCGCTCGCGGCGAGGCGATGCTATCTCCCATCGCGCTTGGCTTTTCATGGGTGGCACTGGGCGAAACCATGAACGGAGCATCGCGAATTCTACTTGCCAATCTGCGCCGCGATGCCGCCTGGGCGGAAATCAGTCAGTGGAAAAGAGAGGCAGAAATTCCGTCAGGCTGTTCAAAGCGTGAAACGCCATCCGAAATTGCGCACCGGCATCTGCAACGGATAGCGCCATCGGGTACTCCGATCGGCGCTCGGCCGGTTGCACTCTGGTTGAAAGCCGGATCTCCCACGCTGGCGGTCGGCACCAGCGGCAGCGGCAAATCGAGCCTCCTGAAACAGATTGCCGGCTGGATCGGCGACGACGTGTTCGAAGCAGGCGAAGAGAATCTCACGGTCCAGCAGCGACAGGCACTGACCAGTCTTGTCCTTCACGATGCCGCTATTGTCGACGATACGGTCAGAGGCAATCTTTTTGCTCCTGCAGCCAGCGATCAGATGATGTGGCAGGCGCTTGCCACAGTCGAGCTCGACGAGCGCATCAGATGCGCCGGCGGCCTCGATGCCTGGATAAGGCAGGACATGCTCTCGCTCGGCGAGGCACAGCGGCTCAATCTGGCACGCGCCCTCCTGGCTCACACTCCGGTCGTTTTGCTCGACGAGCCAACCGAGCATCTCGACACGGCTCAGGGCCAGCGAATCCTCACCCGCCTTGCCGATCATTTGAGCGACCGAATTCTGGTGATCTCGACCCATCGCCCGATCCGGCTGCCCGACAGCATCATTCTGGAATTGTGAAGATGATCGCCGTTCTCCAATCGTCTGATTGATACGAAGGTCCCCTGCACGCCCGCGAGAAGACCGTCTGCGCGGCTGGGTCATCGAGCGCCTGATGTGCGACTTCGGCTTTTCGAGCTTCGCCCTGCGCGACATGTTTGACGAAAGTGCAGCGCCAATTCTGCGCGAGGCGGCGATGCCTGCTAAGCTGTCGCCGCACTTCGTCGGGGACATGGCGGCTTCTCGATCAGGCCGGAAAGCCGCCTGTTCGCGAGGTCCATCGCGGCTCACTTCGCCAGCGGCCTGAACATGGATTAGGCACGGCATTCAGCCGCAATCTAGCGTCTTTCGACCGCCAGCCATTCGGCGCCGATCGCATACCTCTATTGTCGTGTTGCAACGGCAAAGCCCGATGGCGCAAGTGGGCCAGCGTCTAGTCGAGGAGATCGCGAAGCCGCTGCGCCAGCTCGCGCGCCATATAAGGCTTCTTCAGCCAGGTTCCGGACTGCGCGAGTTCCCGGCCCGCAATCGTTGGCTCGGCATAACCGGAGGTAAAGAGGATCTTGATTTCCGGTTTCATCGCACGGACGATATTGGCAAGTTCGTCACCAGTCATGCCACCTGGCATGACGATATCGGTAAACAGCAACGCGACATCCGGGTTCTCGGTCAGCCGGTTAAGCGCGTCTTGGCCATTGACCGCCTCGACGACCTGATAACCGGCATCGAGAAGTCTGGAAACCGCGACGCGACGCACACGCGGATCATCCTCGACGACGAGAATTTTCTCCGAACCGCGCGGAATGGCCTGCTGGCCCCGGTCTGCTTGGTGCTGATCGCTCGCCTCCGCATTTTCCCGTTGCGCGGCAGGAAGAAAGATGCGCACGCTCGTCCCCTGCCCCATCTCGCTGTAGAGCTGGACGTGGCCTCCGGATTGCTTGGCAAAGCCGTAGACCATGGAGAGACCAAGGCCGGTGCCAGCACCAAAGCCCTTGGTGGTAAAGAAGGGTTCGAAAGCGCGCTGCTTCGTGTCCGCCGACATGCCGTGACCGGTGTCCGTCACCGCAATCAGGACGAATTCGCCCGTGCGAACCTGCGGATACATCTGAGCATAATCGGCATCGAGACGGACACGCGAAATCTCGATCGAGAGCTTGCCGCCACGCTCCATGGCATCGCGGGCATTGAGAACGAGGTTTAATAGCGCATTCTGCAATTGGGATGTATCGACCAGCGCGTTGTTTGCCGATCCTGAAACGATCGTGCGAAATTCGATAGCCTCGCCCAGGGTCCGCCGCAGGAGATCGGAGAAGCCGGAAACGAGCTGGCCGACATCGACGAGTTTCGGATTGAGGGGCTGACGGCGCCCGAAGGCGAGCAACTGTCCCGTCAGTTTGGCGCCATCTTCGGCGGCGCTCTGCGCCTCGCGCAGCAGCAGACGGATCTTTTCGTCCTGCAGCTTGTTCTCGATCATTTCGAGGTTGCCGCTGATGACCGTGAGCAGGTTGTTGAAGTCGTGTGCCAAGCCGCCGGTCAGCTGGCCGATGGCTTCCATCTTCTGCGCCTGCCGCAGTTCCTCCTCGATCTTGTGCCGGCTCGTCAGGTCGCGGATGAAACCGGTAAAGATGCGCCCACCCCTGGTGATCGCCTCGCCCACGGCGAGCTCCATGGGAAAGAGGGAGCCGTCCTTGCGTTGCCCGGTCACGACACGCCCATAGCCGATGATACGGCGTTCGCCAGTGGTCAGATAGCGCGAGAGATAGCCGTCATGCGCATCGCGATCGGGGTGCGGCATCAACATCTTCACGTTTTGGCCGCGCACTTCCGCGGCCGTGTAACCGAACAGTTTTTCCGCCGCGGCGCTGAAGGACGAAATCATCCCGGCGTCATTGATGACGACCATGGATTCCGGCACAGTATCGAGGATCGAGCGCAGATGCGCCTCCCTCTCCGCAAGATCGTCCTGAGCTCTTTTCATGTCGCTCACATCATTGTTGGTCTGAATGATCATCGCGTTGCCGTTGGCCTCTGGTGTAACGAGCGCCCAACGTGTCGCGATAAAAAGGGCACGACCATCCTTCGTGCGATGCACCACCTCGCCCTCCCATGCGCCATCGCGCCGGACGATGTCGCGGATTTCCTCAAGTGGCCTCGGAAAGCGAGTCGACAGCAGTTCGTGAATAACCTGTCCAATGGCCTCATCTCGCGCCCACCCATACAGAGCTTCGCAGCCGCCCGTCCAATGGCTGATGATCCCGTCAAGCCCATGAACGACAAAATTCACTCCGTCGAGCAGGCGAGTGATTTCGTCCACCTTGCTTGTGCCCAAAGCGTTGCTGACGGTCTTGCTGCTCATTGTCTCTCTTCATCTGCATCTAGTGGTGATTGGCTCCAGCGTAGGAGATTTGCGCGCGTTCGTCGCCATAATATTCATCATCCCCCGAAAGTTGGGCGAGCACTCCATACTTCAAGACCCGTATCGCGTGGCGGCCGACCGAACACAGGATTCCTCGCTGCGTTAGCTTGGTCATCGTTCTGGAAACGGTTTCGATCGTAAGGCCGAGGTAATCTGCAATATCCAGCCTTGTCATCGGCAGTTCGACCAGGACACCATTTCCCTGAAGGCCTGCCCCGCGCTCTATCTGCTTGCGCAAGAACGTGCATACGCGTTCCTCGGCATTTTTGCATGACAGCAGGACCATTTGGTCTTGAGCTGCAGCCATTTCGTCACAAAGATGGGAAAACACTTCGGGCCGCAAATCGGGCCAGCTGGCGATTTCAGCGTCGAAGGCCTTGCGCGCAAGGCGGCGAACGCGGACATCGACAATCGCCTCTGCACTGTAAAGATAGTGGTTTTTCAAGGAGACCCCGACAATATCACCGGCCTGCAGGAATCCAGTGATGACACGGCGCCCGTCGGAAATGATCTTGAATATGCGCAGGCTCCCCTCGACCACCTCGAAGAGATGCTTTGCGATATCTCCCTCGTAGAACAGGGACTGGCCGGCGGCCAGATGTTCGACAGGCTGCTTTTTGAAGAGCGCCTGCAGGCAATCCGGTTCGCCGCCGAAAACCGCCGCATTCGTACCGCCCTTGAGATGATAAACATTCTTCGTCTGCAACATAACCCGCCCTCTCTGCTGTCGATGGCAGTAGATGATCTGTCGCAGGTGACACCATGATGCTGCCCGTGTTAAAGACAGTATGATTTAGTAACAGTCTGTAACAGCGATGGCTTGGAACATTGATCGGATCGACGATGGCGACACGCCAGAATGAAGCACACCTTCTCGTTGTGGATGACGATCCTCGTATTCGGCAAATGTTGACCCGCTATTTCGAGGATGAGGGCTATGCAATTTCCTCGGCATCGGACGGAAACGAAATGCGCTTGCGCCTGCGTCAGCTAAGTTTTGACGCCATTCTGCTCGATCTTGTCCTTCCGGGCGGCACGGACGGGCTTGATCTTGTCCGCGAAATTCGTACCCAATCGGACGTGCCGATCATCATGCTCACAGGTCGTGACGATGTCGTTGATCGCATTGTCGGGTTGGAAGTCGGCGCCGACGACTACATCGCCAAACCTTTCCATCTTCGTGAGGTCCACGCCCGCCTCAAATCAATTCTTCGCCGCCGCCAGGCTCCCGTCCGGATTTCCGAACCTAGCGCCGAGGAGATAGCCGGATTCGAGGGATGGAAGCTGAATATCAGCCGACGCCAGGTTTTCGATCCGGAAGGACGAGATGTCGAGCTGACGACGGGTGAGTTCGACATGCTGACGGCTTTCGTGCGAAATGCAGGACGTGTGCTTACCCGTGAGGTACTGATGGACCTTACCAAGGGACGCAACCTTGAGGCTTTTGACCGCGCGATCGATGCCCAGATCGTAAGGCTGCGTCGCAAGATCGAAAAAGATGCCAAGAAACCGCAATTTATCAAGGCAGTGCGAGGGATTGGCTATGTCTTCACCGCAAGGCTGGACTAAGAAGACGTTCCAGCGTTGCGAAAGCAGTTCAGCTCTTCATGAATTCTCTGAATCCACTCTATTTTGACTTTTTTTATGCAATGTAGTGGCCGATAGATCTCGGACACGATCTCCCGCTTGCTAAGTGTCGGGAGCAATGTGCCCATTATGATCCGTCATAGGCCGAAGATGGAAGTCCTGGCCATCACAAGCGATGTCACTAGCGGAGTTGTCTCGAATACGAAGATGCCAGCAACGAGCGCGGCCATGCTGGCCAGGATGAAGCGTCCGCTATAGGCCCGACAGCCCAAGATCGAGGCATATGTCATTTTGGCGACCGTGTTGGCAATAACAGCGGCCCCGAGAGCCGTTGCCGCGAATTCGACGCCGATAGCGTCGCGCATGCCGGCAATCGTCACGGTGATGGCATCGATATCCGCAAGCCCCGAAAGCGTGGAGACAACGAGCAGGCCAGACTCTCCGAACCAACTTGCAGCCGCTCGCGCCAGAAAGCCCACCGCAACAAGAAGGAGCGCCGTTTTCAGCACGGAAGATAATTCGAACGGGTTTTGCGTGGGGCTTTCAGTATGTTTGGCTGTGTCGCTTTGTGTGAAAAGCAATGAAAAACCAGCCATTACAAGACAGGCTGCGACCAATGAGCCGCCGAGCCGCCCCGCGATCGAAGGAGCAAGGATTGCCGCATAGAGCAGTACCTTGAGATAGGAGGTTGCATTTGCCGCCGTAGCTCCGGCAGCCAGCAGGGCCGCGGGCTGCCCGGCAACGCTAAGACGGGCATTTGCAACAGCAATTGCGGTTGACGATACCAATCCGTTGACTGCTCCCGCGACGAGTTCGCCGCGAACTCGCCCGAAGGCCTTGACGGCCATATATCCCAGGAAGGAGATCCCCGCAAGTAGGACAACCAACAGCCATGTGCTGGAAGGAGAGATACCGCCGAACGGCCCAAGCGGCGCGCTTGGCAGTATCGGCAAGACGATGACAGCCATTGCAAGGAAAACGATGGCCGATCGCAGCTCGTTCCAGCTCAGTGCTCGGACGAACCGATGCAACATCTCGCGACTGGCCAGGACCGCCACGAGCGCCACAGCACCGGCAGCAGCCAACTGCACGCTGCCGAGCACGGCTAAAGCTCCAAGCGCAAAGGTCGCCATGGCGGTGACCACCGTGGTGACGCTGTAATTGCCCTCAGAACCCGATTCCCGATACTGGTAGAGGGCAAAGATCGCGCTGAAGATCGTAAACATCGCGATGACCACTAGCCCGTGCCGTGGAAAGGGGGCGGCAAGCGCCTGCTCGATAAAGCCCGAAAGGCCTCCCAGCATGCCCGCGATCATGAAAGTGCGTATTCCGGCTGTCCGCTTGCCGGCACTCTCGTCGCGTTCGCGCCAGTGACGCTCTACGCCGACGACGGCCCCAATGGCCAGCGCCAAACCGAGACGTTCGAAAGATTCAATGCTCTCCATCCCGGTTCCTCATTCGAAGCCATTGGGGGCTTCGATGCTCACCCTTTCAGCCTTACCCTTGTGCTAGACTTTTATCAGCTTTTCAAAGAGTTGTTCGATGGCCAGGGCGGCGGCTGCCATATAAGGGACGCCTTCGAAACCTTTTCTGTCTCCACTTCGTCTGCGCGATGCCTAGATATCCGCGATCACCTTGGAGAGCATCAATCGGACAGTTTGCGCCAATGTCTGTAGCGATTCGTTGTCGATTGCCTGCATGGTGGCTCCAGGGTCGATCGCACTCACCATGACATCGCCGACGTCGATTGACCGCAGGATTACATTGCAGGGCAGCATGGCTCCGATCTTAGGCTCGAGTTTCATCGCTTCAAACGCCATGCGGGGATTGCAGGCTCCAAGAATTGTGTAATCATCGATATCGGCATCGATCTTATTTTTCATCGTCGCCTTAACGTCGATTTCGGTCAAAACACCGAAACCGTGTTTGGAAAGCGCAGCCTTGGTGCGGCTGATGGCATCTTCGAAACGGGTTTCCTTGAGAGTACGGTCAAGCGTGTAGCTCATCTTCAATTTCCCTTCTTCGCTAGGTCATCGATGATAAAAGGATAACCAACGGCAGCGATGATTCAGATCAACGGAAAAAGCATGTCACGACGATTTCCGGCCACAATTGCTGACGCATTGCATATCTGGTCCTCCATGCAGCTTCGGCTCGACACAGGGCTGGTCGAGGCTCATCCGCTACGGCGCCGATGCGATCGAAGCCGTTTGACCAAAGTCAAGGCGGAGTACATCGAAGCGATCCTACTTAATCCACGACATTCTGGATAGCGCGTCTGTTCCACGAGGGATCAGTTGCATGGAACTTGCCAATAGAGATCGAATAAAGACAACTCTTCTGCTCGTGGCATTCACAAGCCTGTTGTTGGGACTTGCTTTTCATCTTTCGGGCCGGGTCGACGTGAGCCGGATAGCATGGACGGTCGGCGTTCTCCCCATCCTCGCAGCACTTCTGCTGGAAATCCTTCGCGATCTATGGCGCGGAGAGGTCGGCCTCGACATCGTTGCTGCGCTATCCATG
Organism: Rhizobium sp.; assembly: GCA_039593415.1. Taxonomy (GTDB): domain Bacteria; phylum Pseudomonadota; class Alphaproteobacteria; order Rhizobiales; family Rhizobiaceae; genus Rhizobium. Next base: position 37,373 of record JBCNPI010000014.1, read on the forward strand.
TCCGCCGCACTGATCTTCGGCGAGATGCTCGCGGCTGCGGTCGTAGCCGTGATGTACTCCGGCGGTACTTTCCTGGAGGGCTTTGCCGAAGGCAGGGCGCGACGCGAGATGCACGACCTCCTTTCACGCGTTCCACGAACTGCGACACGACACCGGGACGGCGAACTCGAGGAGGTGCCGCTCGACCAAATCAAGCCAGGCGACAAGCTGATGGTTCGGCAGGGCGATATCGTCCCGGTAGATGGCACGATAGCTTCTGCTCTCGCCTTCCTCGACACCGCCGCATTGACCGGAGAATCCCTGCCGGCCCGGCTGACACTGGGCTCTGAGGCCATGAGCGGCTCTACCAATGTCGGAGAGACGTTCGATCTGACCGCTACGCGGCTTGCCAAAGAGAGCACATATGCAGGGATTGTTCGCCTTGTAGATCAGGCGCAGCGGTCCAAGGCGCCGATGTCCAGGCTTGCTGATCGCTGGTCATTGGGGTTTCTCGTCGTCACCGTGGCAATTGCTGCCACCGCTTGGTGGCTGACGAAAGACCCGATTCGGGCCGTCGGAGTTTTGGTCGTCGCCACACCCTGTCCGCTGATTCTTGCAGTTCCGATCGCGCTGGTGGCCGGCCTGTCACGAGCCGCCCATTTTGGCGTGCTGATCAAGGGGGCAAAGCCTCTCGAAAGCTTGGCGCGCATCCGGACGCTCATTCTCGACAAAACGGGGACCTTGACGGACGGTTGCCCGCGGATCGTCGAAATCGACAGCTATACTGGCATGTCCAAAGACGATCTACTTGGTCTTGCGGCGGCACTCGACCAAGCATCCAAGCATCCCGTCGCGCAAGCTATTGTCGCAGCCGCCAAGGAGCGCGGGTTGATATTGCCCGTACCGTCCGGGGTATCGGAAATCCCGGGGGAAGGCGTCGCTGGAAATATCGGCGATCAGAAGGTCATCGTAGGGAGCGAAGACTTTGTGGCCCGGCGCACAGGGCAAAAGGCGGCCGGCCATGCGCAGCTCGCCGCCGGTTCGGTCCTCGTGGCCGTCGCCGTGGATGGCCGCCTGGCAGCCCGTCTCATCATGGCCGATCCTTTGCGCCAAGAAGCTCGATCCACGCTCAGCAAATTGCGACGGGAGGGCATCAAACGCATTCTTCTGGCGACCGGCGACCGAATCGAAGTCGCGGCACGCGTCACGGAAGGGCTCGCCCTCGATGGAATTTTCGCCGAATTGACGCCCGATCAGAAGGTTCTGACAGTCTTAAGTGAACGGAAGAACGGTGCGGTGATGATGGTGGGGGACGGCGTGAATGATGCGCCTGCGCTTGCTGCGGCTGATGTCGGTGTGGCAATGGGAGCCCGAGGGGCGGCAGCAGCCGCCGAGGCCGCCGATGTCATCCTGCTCCTTGACAGCATCGATCAGTTGGGAGCGGGAATCGAGATCGCTCAACGCTCCCGGCGCATCGCGCTCGAAAGTGTTGCGGCGGGCATCGGTCTTTCCGTTCTTGGCATGCTGGCGGCCGCCTTCGGTCATCTGACACCGGTCCAGGGCGCCTTCTTGCAGGAGGTGATCGATGTCGCCGTCATTTTGAACGCTCTGCGGGCACTTCGCATCATGCCTCATCCGTCCACCGCTCGCGAGCCGAATTCCGATGGCTTGGTACAGAAGACGGCCGCGTGAAGCTTTTGTCCGTCACGGCATTCACGACGGACAACATATCGCCCCCACGCTGGCCATCCAAACAAAACCCGACGGATTGACCAAAATCAAGGATGGCAGTGTCGTTTCCCCGTAATCGGAACCTGTATTGCTCGATCAATCACTATCGGCGCTCGCAACTGCATCGCCAAAACATCCTCACCGAGACGAGACGCTTCCGGCTGAAAGTGGAGAAGGGGCAAGCAAGGGAATGCTGAGGAGGAAACGACCGATGACCCGAATATGCAGTCTGCCAGCTGTAATCATTGCTGCGATCGTTCTTTTGCCGCTTAATGAAAGCACTGCCGCCGATATCGCGCGAGGAGGCAACATCGCGCAGCGTTGGTGCAGCCAGTGCCACGTCGTTGCTCCCGGGCAGGCTTCTGGCTCGGATTCGGTGCCGACATTTGCCCAGATCAGTCAATCCAAGCACTTCAACGCAGCGCGGTTATCGGATTTCCTGACAGATCCTCAGCACTCACGAATGCCGAACCTTTCGCTGACGCGCTCGGAAATTGCCGACCTCACAGCCTATATCAAGGCTCAGCGTCATTAACCAGGCGCCAGTTCGTTGAGCACGGCAGTTCGCGAACGCTTGCTCCTTATTGATTTGCAGCAATGGCTGCCGAGAGCGACCGTTCAGATCTTCGGCTTGAAGTGTCGTCACCTGCCATCGATGCCATGTAACGGCTGCCGTCTGGAGTATCCGCTTCTGTTCCGAACGCAAAAACGCTCTATGCCTTTGTTTGAGCAATGCCGGACGGAAAGCCGCTTCGCACTTTTCCTGGAATTGCTTCAGCGGACGCTTTCCTTCTTGTTGCCATTGGCAGCGATGCCGGAAATCTTGGCCAGTTGAGACCGACGGTTTGCATAATTCTGCGCAACCATCGGATAATTGGAATCGAGCCCCCATTTCTGACGGTACTCCTCAGGCGTCATGCCGTAATGCACGCGCAAATGACGCTTCAAGGTCTTGAAGCGTTTGCCGTCTTCAAGACAGACGATGTAGTCGTTCGTCACCGATTTCTCCAAATCGACCGCCGGCACCAGATTGCTGCAATCGACGGTAGGAGCGGACGCATCCAAGGCCTGCAAAGCCTCGTAGACATCCTTTATCAGTCGCGGGAGGCTGTGTTGCGGGATTGCATTATGGCTGACATAGGCCGAAACGATTTTCACGCAACCGTCGAACAAGAAATGCATCTTCGACAGGGTTGGGTCTTTTCTCTCGCTGAAAGAATCCATGATTTTTTTCCCGGATGTCATTTGGTCCCCATACGCCGCCCCGCCCGAATTGCGTCATGTAGAACATCCACAAGCGGATGTTCACCGTTTCAAGTCGCGCCGTATTCCCTACGCTCGATCCCCGGTTTGCATACCGGGGCAGCGTGCGCCGGCAGTCATGAATCGCACGATCGGGGCATCGCACGAGACTTACCGGGCTTGTTTGCCGTCGCTGTATCGAACGGAAACGACGCAGCGACGGCGAATGGTAGACATCAGGCTGTCTTCACTTCGATCTTCTTTTCCGCCTTCTTTGCTTCGGCGGTCTTGGGCAGCATCACCGTCAGCACGCCCTTGGCGAAATGTGCATCGATCTTGTCTACGTCGACGCCCTCGGGAAGCTGAAAGCTTCGCTGGAAGGAACCATAGCGGCGTTCCGAAAGATAATAATCCTTCTGGTCCTCTTTCTTTTCCTCGCTCTTCTCACCCTTGATGGTCAAGGTGTGATTGGTGAGGCTTACTTCGACGTTTTTCTCGTCAAGGCCAGGAAGCTCGGCCGATATTTCATAGGCACCATCCTTTTCGAGGAGGTCTATCGCCGGAGCGATCTGCCATTCCGCATAGGATATCCGCGGAATTTCGAAACCGAACATCTTCGACGGCAGGCGCCAGTCGAACGGATGAAAATCGTCGAACAGGGCGTCAATCTCTTTGCGTAGGCTTTGAAGGCGAGTCTGCGGTTCAGTTCTGGCAGCCCCGACAGATTTCTGGACAGGTAGTTTGGTAGCGGCTTCGGCCATGGCTAATCTCCTGAAATTGAACAGATTTCTACATGTCCGCCGCCATGGTCCTTAGCTTCCGGATTTCCGGAAACGCTGGGCCGGAGAGCAACGGATCCTGCCGAATATCGCGGCCAACGCGAGCTCATGGGATCGACGTCAGCGCTTCGAAGATCTCTGCCGCATTGCGTTACCCAATCCGACATAATCAGCAGGAACTCCAGCAAATACCTTTCGGGACGTTCTCACATTGATGCGCGTCAAGTTCGGATACTTCTCTGAACGACCCGCTGCGCCGGCAGGTTTCATCCGGCCGATAACCAAAGCGGTTCTATTCAGACAGGACTGGAATTCATGCGCCAAACTGTGCGACACTCCTGCAGGCGAAACATCCGGGAACCCGCACCATGCGCGCCATGATCTTGGAAAGTGCCCACAAGCCGCTCGAATTGGATGAGAACAAGGCCTTGCCGCAACCCGGCAAACGTCAAGTCCAGATCCGGGTCTGCGCATGCGGCGTCTGTCGTACCGACCTTCATGTTGTCGACGGCGAGCTTACGCAACCAAAGCTCCCGCTCGTTCCGGGACATGAGGTCGTCGGCATCGTAACCGCCCTGGGGGAAAAAGTCGCCAATATCCGCCTCGGCGACCGCGTTGGCGTACCCTGGCTCGGCTGGACATGTGGGGGATGCGCCTATTGCAAGAGCGGACGCGAAAATCTCTGCCCGGACGCACGCTTTACAGGCTATCAGATTGACGGTGGATATGCGGAATACACCGTCGCCGACGAGCGCTTCTGCTTTCCTATTCCGGATGGATTTACGGACGTCGAGGCGGCGCCGCTGCTTTGTGCCGGATTGATCGGCTATCGTGCGCTGAGGCTGGCGGGTGATGCGCTCCGCCTCGGTCTGTATGGCTTCGGAGCCGCCGCTCATATTGCGATCCAGGTCGCGCGCTATCGGGGACAGAAGGTCTATGCCTTTACAAAGCCGGCCGATGCGGCAGGGCAGGCATTTGCGCGCGAACTTGGCGCCGTCTGGGCGGCCGGTTCCGACACGCTGCCACCCGAGCCGCTTGACGCCGCCCTGATCTTCGCCCCTGCAGGCGAGCTCGTACCGGCAGCGCTCCGCGCCACGGCCAGAGGCGGCACGGTTGTCTGTGCTGGCATTCACATGACGGATATTCCGAGTTTTCCCTACAATATCCTATGGGGGGAACGCGTCGTGCGGTCCGTCGCCAATCTGACCAGACGCGACGGCGATGAATTTTTGGCCATTGCCGCCAAGATTCCAGTGCGCACGACAACTTCGGCCTTCCCGCTGAGCGATGCGAACGAGGCGCTGAAACAATTACGCGACGGAACGATCAGGGGAGCCGCCGTCCTGGTGCCGTAGCAATAGGGGGGCTCATGCCGAGCCCGAACGTCCGTGTGCGATCATCGTAGGTGAAGAGCTCTGCATATCGGCCCCAACCGATTGCCGCTCGCATGGTTTCCTCCGCGTCGCTCTCCTTCAGGTGATCCTGCAACTCGAGCTCGAAGCGTTTGCGCGGCGCACGGTGCTCGTCACGCTCATCGAGGATTTGATGAATATGCGCGACCAGCGGCACAAACCGCAGCAAATGTTCCCTGAAAAGGCGCTTGCGTTGTTCGGCGTCGCTTTCTGCGAATACCCGACCGGACGCTGTGAGCCTTATGGCGCCATCCTCCAATTCGACAAACTCGAGAATATGCAGGGCAGCCGCGATGGCGAAAAGGATTTTCATCTCCAACCTCAGAAAGGCCGCAACCTTTGCCAGTTCCGCATGGTCTTCGTAAGCGGAATGCAGCGTCTCGATGAAGCCGATAAGGCGGCTGATCGCAATATCAGGCAGGATCTGAGCCAGTCCGCCATGAACTTGCCCCTGGGCGGTGATCGATTGGGCCAGCCTTTCCGTGAGGATCGAATATATCTCATCCACGATCGTGCGAAAGGCTGCATCCATCCGATTGCGCGGCTGCTCCAGCGGAACCGGAACTTCCGCAACAATGTGGGCAGGATGCGCACCGAGAACCAGGATGCGGTCGCACATCAGGACTGCTTCTTCAATATTATGCGTGACCATCAGCACTGCCTTCGTGCCGAGCTGATGACCAACCCACAAATCGAGGAAATCCGTTCTCAATGTCTCCGCCGTGAGAACATCCAGAGCCGAGAAAGGCTCGTCCATCAGCAGCAACAGAGGATTGCTGACCATCGCGCGGGCAAAGCCGACCCTTTGACGCATTCCACCTGAAAGCTCGCGTGGGAAAGCCGATTGGAAGCCGTTGAGACCGATTTGATCGATGGCGGACAGCGCCCGGCGGCGTGCCTCGTCATCCGAGAGACCAGCCGCATCGAGACCTAGTTCGACATTGTCGAGAACGGTGAGCCATGGGTAGAGCGCAAAGCTCTGAAACACGACCGCAATCCCCTCGGCGGGGCCAGACAAAGCGCGACCTCGATAAAGAACCTCCCCCGAATTTGGTTTGACCAGCCCGCCGGCTATACGCAGCAACGTTGACTTTCCCGACCCGGAACGGCCGAGCAGACCAAGGATTTCCCCCTCGTGAAGTGAGATGCTGATATCGTTCAGCACGCGCATTGCCTCACCGGAAGGCTTGGCAAAATCCATGCAGATATTCCTGAGTTCGATAATTGGCGTAGCTGCGTCGATTGACATGTTTCCTCTCAATCAAGCCGCATGTGACGCTCAGCAAAGACATAGAGAGGACGCCACAGCAGCCGGTTCACGGTGATGACCAGCACTGACATGACTGCGATTCCAAGGGCGATATGTGGATAGTCGCCTGTGTCGGTCATCTGCGCGATGTATGCGCCAAGACCGCCGGCGCTCAGCTTATTCGGTCCCCAGCTGGCGACTTCGGAAACAATGCTCGCATTCCAGGCTCCGCCTGTAGCCGTGACGGCGCCCGTCACATAATAGGGGAAAATGCCGGGCAGCATGACGTTCCGCCACCAGTGCCATGGACGGAGGCGGAAGCTTTTTGCCGCTTCGCGCAGATCGTTGGGAAATGCGTTGGCTCCTGCAATGACGTTGAAGAGAATATACCACTGCGTGCCCAGGATCATCAGTGGGCTCAGCCAAATCCCAGGAGTCAGATCGAACCGCACAATGACATAGACCGCAACGGGGAACAGCAAATTTGCGGGAAAGGCGGCGAGGAACTGTGCGATCGGCTGAACCCGCCCTGTCCACTTCGGGCGAAGCCCGATCATAACGCCTATGGGTACCCAGATGGCGGTGGCAAGGGCGACCAGAACAAGGACGCGGGAAAGCGTAATGCCACCATTGATGATCACGACCTCGACGTCCTTCCACGACAGGGCGCGTTGCACAAATTGCGCGAGCTCGAAAATGGCATAGCCAAAGAGCGCCAGGATGACCCCGTACCAAATGCCATCCATAACGCGCGCGCCAGGCCGAAAGCGCGACAATCCAATCACGCTTCGGGGAACATTGAGGCGGGCTCGCGTAACTCTTCTCAGGGCGGCGGCAATGGGAACCGACAGCCGCCGCAGAAGGACCGATCGATGAAACATGTCAAGAACCCAGCTTCGCGGAGCGGCCTGCGCGGCGGATTGTTCAAACCGGAACTTGTCGGCCCAGGCCACCATCGGCCGGAACAGAAGCTGATCGCAGAGAAGGATCGCCATCGTCATGGCGACGATCGCCCATCCCACCGCCGCCAGATTGCGCTCCTCAATCGCCCGCGCCACATATGATCCGACGCCAGGAAGCGCTATCTGAAACCTGCCGATCGATATGGCCTCCGAGGCGACGACGAAAAACCATGCTCCCGACATCGACATCATCATGTTCCAGACAAGGCCCGGCATTGCGAACGGGATCTCAAGACGCCAGAAACGCTGCCATGGCGAAAGGCGGAAACTGCGGCTGACTTCATCCATATCTGTGGGAATGGTGGTTAGGGACTGATAGAAGCTGAATGCCATGTTCCAGGCTTGGCTGGTGAAGATCGCAAAGATTGCAGCCAATTCCGGGCCGAGCAAATTGCCTGGAAAAAGCGACACGAAGAAGAGGACGGTGAACGATAGATAGCCAAGGATCGGAACCGATTGAAGTATGTCGAGGATTGGAATGAGCACCATCTCGGCCCTGCGGCTCTTGGCTGCCAATGTCGCATATGTGAATGTGAAGATTAGGGACGCAGCAAGCGCCGCCAGCATCCGCATTACCGTATTCAATGTATAAAGGGGTAGGAGCAGCGGTGACAGTGATATCCCGGCCTCACCGTTTACAGAAAAGGGACCGACCATCTGACAGGCTCCAAGGCCCAGAAGGATTGCGACGGCAGATAGGAGGATCACCGGGAAAAGATCGCGCCAGCCTGGTATTTGCCGTCGCCAAATGCCGCCCTCAAACTTTTCAACGCCGTATCCCATTGCCCTCTCCTGCGCAATATTCTTCCCGAGGAAGCAAGTTCGGTCATTGACCGCAATCAAGGCGATGGCATGCATCGTCCTATGGAGCACGGCAAAGCGGCCAGTGCGGTCGGCAGCGATCAAACAGCCATGCGGCGAATGCCAAGGACCGATTCACGTTGCTGCTGATGCCGTCTAAGGCGTCGGCACTAGCCGGGAATGAACATACCGATGGCGGCAAGGCTCATGATGGCTGTTGCGATCCAGCCGAGAATTATGATTGATCGAGGGGCAGTGAAAGCGCCCATGACGGTTTTGCTGGATGCAAGGAGAATGACCACGACCATCAAGGGCACTGCCACCACACCATTGATGACGGCACTCCAAAATAGCGCCTTCATGGGACTGATTGGCGAATATTGAATAATCATCCCCGCAAGCACACTGATCGCTATCACACCATAAAAGCCGCGTGCATCGGTAAATTTCAGTTCGAGCCCTTCTTTCCACCCCATGGCTTCCGAAAGCGCGTATGCACCCGAGCCCGCCAAAACGGGAACTCCGATCAGACCGACGCCCAGAATGCCGAGTGCGAACAAAAGAAAGGCAAAGTCACCGGCAAGCGGTCTCAGCGCACTTGCGGCTTCGGCGGCCGTATTGATGTCGGTAATGCCGGCCACATTCAGGCTCATGGCGGTGGCCAGGATGATAAAATAATGCTTTCACCGCAGGCTGAGCTGGATTTGCTGGAGAACGATGAGCGCCTGGACGCGCTGCTGGAACGTCTTG
>JBCNPI010000140.1:0-13957 GCA_039593415.1 Rhizobium sp.
CTAGAGCAACTCAGCAAAAAGACTGTTGGTGCTCGTTCCGGTGATTCGTACGTTAATAATGTCACCGATTTGCGATGCTTTTGCATCAACATTCACAGACTGCAGCCAAGGGGAGCGTCCGATCAACTGGCCAGGCATCCGGCCGGGCTTTTCCAGAAGGATATCCACTGTTTTGCCCACACAAGCCTCGGCAAACGCATGCTGCTGCCTCAGCAGCAATGCCTGCAATCGCTCCAGCCGTTCGGTCTTGACCTCTTCGGGCACCTGGTCCTTCAATTCCGCACCGGGCGTACCTGGCCGCGTCGAATATTTGAACGAGAAGGCCTGTGCATAATTCACCTCCTCGATCAGCCTAAGTGTATCCTCAAAATCCTGGTCTGTCTCCCCCGGGAAACCGACGATGAAATCGCCGGAAAGCGCGATATCCGGCCGTGCGGCCCGGATTTTCCTGATCAGTGCGAGGTATTCCGCAGCCGTGTGCCGCCGGTTCATGGCCTTCAGAATACGGTCCGAGCCAGCCTGGACCGGCAGGTGCAGGTAGGGCATCAGCGTGCGCAGATCACGATGCGCGCCGATCAGGCGGTCGTCCATGTCGCGCGGATGGCTGGTGGTATAGCGCAGACGCGCGAGGCCGGGAATCTCCGCCAATCGATAGAGGAGGTCGCCGAGACTCCAGGCTTCCCCTTCGGGGCCGATGCCATGCCAGGCATTGACGTTCTGGCCGAGCAGGGTGATTTCCCGCACGCCGCCATCCACAAGTTTCTCAGCCTCTTCGACGATCTGTGCGACGGGGCGGGAGACTTCGGAGCCGCGGGTGTAGGGCACGACGCAGAAGGTGCAGAACTTATCGCAGCCCTCCTGCACCGTCAGAAAGGCGGTGACGCCGCGGGAGCGGATCTTCGTCTTCTCTGCAATCGGCAGATGCTCGAACTTGTCCTCGATCGCATATTCCGTATCGACGACCCGCTCACCTTCCTTGGCGCGGCGAAGCGCATCCGGCAGGCGATGATAGGTCTGGGGGCCGATGACGACATCGACGGCAGGCGCACGACGAAGAATCTCCTCGCCTTCCGCCTGCGCGACACAGCCCGTGACGCCGATCATCATATCGCGACCGTCGGCAGCCTTGCGCTTCTTCATTTCGCGCAATCGGCCGAGCGCGGAATAGACCTTTTCCGCCGCTTTTTCGCGGATGTGACAGGTGTTCAACAGGACGAGATCGGCCTCCTCCATGTCCTCGGTCGGCTCATAGCCATCGCGGGAAAGCGCATCGCTCATCCGCGTGGAATCATAGACGTTCATCTGGCAGCCGTAGGTCTTGATGAAGACCTTGCGGCTGTTGGAGCCGTCGCGGGGGCGTAGCTGCAAAGCATCGGCCGCGGGGGCGTCGAGGGTCAGGCTGTCCTTGGTCATGGGCCGCTATGTAGTGGCTTTTGCCTTCCGAGAAAATGAAAAAGTTGGAATCACCGGGAAATCAAGCGATCTCGCGGCCAAGCAGGCGGCTGGCGAGCATATTGCGAATGCGCCGCGCGATGGTGGCGCTGACTTCCTTACGGTTGCTGCCGGGGCGATAATCGACGGCTTCGCCGAAGCAGACATCGACATCGATGGCGCCGCACTGGATAATACCCTTCAAGTGCGGCACGAGCTCGATATCACCGGGCCACGCCGTCAACGGGCGATAATAGCGGCCCATGGGCGTGCCGTGAACGCGCGTATAAGCGACCGCGACCGGCTGGACATGGACGACGGCATCCGGCGCTTTTGGCAGCGCGGCGGCAGCAGCGCCGAACAGCGAGGACTTGACCTCGAGCAGGCGATTGCCGTCGGACGTCGTCCCTTCCGGAAACAGAACCATGATCTCGCCATCGGCCATGCGCTCGGCGATCTCGTTTACCTGCTCGCCGGTCTTGCGCTTCTGCTCGCGCTCGACGAAGACGCTCTTCTGCCATTGTGCGAACTGGCCGAAGATCGGCCAGTCTCGTACTTCGGACTTGGCGATGAAGGAGACATCGGCCACCGCTGAGAGTACGAGAATATCGAGCCAGGACGAATGATTGGACGCCAGCATCAAGGGCCGGCTCGTCTCCATCCTGCCGACCACATGGATCCGCACGCCAAGCCAGTAGCAGACGATGCGGTGCCAGTAGCGCGGCAGATAGCGCCGGAGCCTCCAGTCGAAGCGCAGGCAGAGGATCTGCAGCGGCAGCATCACCGCGCTGACCGCGCCAATGACCACGGCGGCACAGCCGATGCGCAGCCAGGTCATCAAATCGTTCGCTCCTGCATGAAAGCCTTCACGTCAACCTTTGTCCTTCTTCAGCGGGATGCCGTAGAGCTCCAGCCGGTGGTCGACGAGTTTGAAGCCGTGCTCGCGGGCAATGCGTTCCTGCAAAGCCTCGATCTCCGGCGAACGGAATTCGATCACCTCGCCGCTCTTCAGGTCGATCAGGTGGTCGTGATGCTCTTCCGGCACCGTTTCGTAGCGGGAACGTCCATCGCGAAAATCGTGGCGGGCAAGAAGGCCGGCATCTTCGAACAGCTTTACCGTGCGATAGACCGTGGAAATCGAGATCTTGGCGTCCACCTGCACGGAGCGCCGATAGAGCTCTTCGACATCCGGGTGATCCCCGGAACCCTCGATGATGCGCGCGATAATCCGGCGTTGCTCCGTCATGCGCATGCCGCGCTCGGCGCAAAGCTCCTCAAGGGATTTTACGGCATCATCCATTAATTGCTGTCTTCGGCCTGTTGGACTGTGACAAGGGACAGAGCGCCGAATTGCCGCTCTATCCATTTGTTTTGCCGCATTTGTGCGGCGCCAAGTGATGCCACCTGGCTGCAAAATGCTCTAGCGAAGAACGCGGCGCATGACAAGCGCCGTCGACCTTGTGCCATCGTCAGCGACATAATAGGCCTTGCGCTCGCCGACCGTTTCGAAGCCGAGCTTGCGATAGAGGCCGAGCGCCGGCTGATTGCCGCCGTCAACTTCCAGGAACATGGCCTCACCACCGCGATTGCGGGCCTCGCGAAGGGCAGCCTGCATCAGTCTCCAGCCGAGACCGGAACGCGCGAGCTTGGCATGGACGGCGATCGTCAGGATTTCACCCTCGCCCGCCACATGGCGCGCCAGCACGAAGCCGGGAAGCGCCTTCTTCAGGATGGCATTGGTCTGGCGGGCGACGAAGCCAAAGGTGGTTTCCTGCGAGAGGAGACCCTGAAATTCGGCCTCGTCCCAGACTTGCGAGAACCGCTCGCCATGCAGGAGCGCCACTTCGGCGCAGTCCTTCAGTTCCATTGGGATGATTTCGTATTCGGCTTTCAGGGTAAGATAGGATTCGAGCATTTCTACTGCCTGGCAATTGCGTATCCGGCCTGCGGTCTGGCATCGGGTCCGCGAAGATAAAGCGGCTTCGGCTTTTCGCCGGCAGGCTTGCCAGCGCCCAGCCGGGCGACGATGGCAATCGGAAATGCGTCTGGCCGCTCCGCAGGCGGCGCGTCGCTCAGCCGGGCGACGGCCGTTCCGGTGACGACGCCGTCGAAGGCGCCGGCAATTGTCCGCGCTTCGTCGATCGTCACGGCCCGAGCCTCGTCCAGCGGACTGCCATCGGCATCGAAGGTCTGGAGATAGATCTCCTCGCGCTTGGCATCGATGGCAGCCAGAACCGACTTGCCCGGATTCTGCTCTCGCGCGGCAGCGGCCATGACCTCGAGGGTCGTGACGCCAACGGCAGCAACATTGAGGGAAAGTGCAAAACCGCGTGCGGCTGCGACGCCGATGCGGATGCCGGTGAAGGAACCGGGGCCGACGGTCACGACGACACGCTCCACCGCCGAAAGCGCCACTCCGGCCTTCGCCAGCGCCTCGTCGACAACGTGCATCAAATGCTCGGCATGTCCCCGTCCGATCGTTTCCGTGACCTCCCCCATCACAGAATCACTGCCGCTATCATACACAGCGGCAGCGCAATCCACACCTGCCGTGTCGAGCGCCAGTACGATCATGTCAACTTTTCCGGAAGCCTGGGTATTAAACGGCTTCGACTTCCTGCACTTCGGGGACGAAATGGCGCAGAAGGTTCTGCACGCCATGCTTCAGCGTCGCCGTCGAAGACGGGCAACCCGAGCACGACCCCTTCATGTTGAGGTAGACCTTGCCGTCGCGGAAGCCGCGGAACGTGATGTCGCCGCCATCCTGGGCAACGGCCGGACGCACACGGGTATCCAGAAGTTCCTTGATCGTCAGAACGATCGCCTCGTCGCCCTCGTCGAAGAATTCACCGCCGGCATCCTGCACTTCAGAAGAAACCGAAGACGTTCCCATGACCGGCTTGCCCGACATGAAATGCTCCATGATCGAACCGAGGATGGCGGGCTTCAAATGCTGCCATTCCTGATTTTCCTTGGAGACCGAAATGAAGTCGTAGCCGAAATAGACGCCCGTTACGCCGGGGACCTCGAAGAGGCTGGCGGCGAGCGGCGAGGCTTCGGCTTCCTCGGCGCTGCGGAACTCGGCCGTGCCGCTTTCCATAACCACTTTGCCCGGCAGGAACTTGAGGGTCGCGGGGTTCGGCGTCGCTTCGGTCTGAATGAACATCTTGATCTCCATGCGGCGGGCAAAGCACCCGGTCCCGACTTTAGAATATTTCAAAAGAAAATAGGCCCTTTGGCCATTTCATTCAAGAGAGTGTTTCTCAAGAAATGCCATGTGCCGGTCAGCTCAGCGCATCGATTTCCTCGTTGCTCAGCGTATCCGGAAGCACGGTGACCGGGATCGGAAAGGCTGCCGCGCGCCCGGCGATCGATGAAACGAGCGGGCCAGGACCCTCCTTGGCCGAACCGGCGGCGAGCACGAGAAGCGCTATATCACGGTCTTCCTCGATCGCCGCGTTGATCTGTTCGGCCGCCGATCCCTCGCGGATGACGATTTCCGGATCGATGCCGACATTCTCGCGCACGCTCTGCGCCGCCTTTGCGGTCGCAGCCTCGGCCTCCTCGCGCGCTTCCGCCCGCATGATCTCCTCGACACCGAGCCATTGCTGGAAATCACCCTCGGGGATTACATAGAGCAACACGAGGCCGCCATTGGAATTCTTGGCGCGCCGACCGGCGTAGTGGACGGCGCGCTGGCATTCAGGCGTGCCGTCGATGATCGCCATGAACTTGCGGCGATGGCCTTCGAGTCGTGAGAGTCGTTTGGATACCATAGGTCAAGTCTGACATCGAAGTCCGTGCTGTGGCAAGTCCCGTTTTGGCCCCGGTGACGGTTGCCGCCCAGCGGCTCAAAGATCCATGAACCTTGCCTCGCCCGACACCCGGATCGAGCTTCCAACCGCGCTCGGAATATCGGCATGCAAGCTGGAACGCATTCCCATATCTTCACCTTGGATGATGTCGATTGCTCCGCCATGCGGCCAGGCGATGTCGCGCAGATATCCGGCGAAGGCTGCCGTGGAAGCGCCGGTCGCAGGGTCTTCAAAGACTCCGCCCGACGCGAAGGCATTGCGGGTATGGAACAATTGCGGCGTTTCGGCGTAGACGAGCAGGATTGTCACCAGGCCTTCGCGGATCATCAAAGTGCGCCCCGCATCGAGATCGTAGGCCATGGCGGCGAGCGCCTCGCGGGATTTCAGGGCCAGCACGAAGTGGTCGGCGCCGCCATGAATAAGTGCAGCGGGAATGGCCGGGTCCAGATCGTCGGTCGAATATCCGAACAATGCCAGCACATCCGATAACAATTCGGGCGTCGGCGCCTTGCTTCTCGTGGGCGGCGACTGCAGGGCCGCGGTGAGCATGCCACCCTTCCGGTGCCCTTCGACGGATATATTGGCCTGGTTGAGCGCGAGCGCAAAAATGCCGTCGCCCTCCCGAAACGCAAGGGCGGCCCCAAGCGCGATCGTCGCATGACCGCAGAATGGAACCTCCGTCTGGGGAGAGAAATAGCGCACTCTCCAGCCCTGCCCTTCGGGACAGGCAAAGGCGGTCTCGGAGAACCCGACCTCGGCTGCAATGCGCTGCATTTCGGCGGCCTCGGGCAGGACGCCGGCTATCAAAACCCCAGCGGGATTACCGCCGGCTCCGTTTTCCGAAAAGGAAGCAATCCGCAGAATAGTCAAGTTCGGCCCATCCGTTCGTTGATCTTGGCGCGCCACAGAGGCAGCGCGCCGACCGATGGAAGATCAAAAGTCTCAGTAAAGAAAGCCGATAATATCGCGGACCTGCTTCATGGTCACATCGGCACGGGCGCGGGCACGCGCGCTGCCATCGCGCAGAACGGCGTCGATATGGCCGGGATCGGCCATCAGGCGGCGCATTTCCATCGTGATCGGCGAGAGCACATGCACGGCCAGATCGACGAGTGCCGGCTTGAAGACCGAGAACTGCTGGCCGCCGAATTCGGAGAGAACCTCGGCCTTCGACTCGTCGGCAAGCGCCGCATAGATGCCGACCAGATTATCGGCTTCCGGGCGGCCGGCCAAGCCGGCGATCTCGCTCGGCAAGCCATCCGGATCGGTCTTGGCCTTGCGGATCTTCTTCGAGATGTTTTCCTCGTCGTCGAGCAGGTTGATGCGCGACAGATCGGACGCGTCGGATTTCGACATCTTCTTGGTGCCGTCACGCAGCGACATGACGCGCGGCGCCGGGCCATCGATCAGCGGCTCGACCATCGGGAAATAGGCATGCACCGGCTCGTCGCCGACGGTGATGTCGATGCCATAGCCCGTGCGGCGGATATGCTCCATGTAGTCCAGATTGAACTTCATGGCGATGTCGCGGGTCAGCTCCAGATGCTGCTTCTGGTCGTCTCCGACAGGAACATGCGTGGCGCGATAAAGCAGAATATCGGCGGCCATCAGGCTCGGATAGGCGTAAAGGCCGAGCGAGGCCTGCTCGCGGTCCTTGCCGGCCTTGTCCTTGAACTGCGTCATGCGGTTCATCCAGCCGATGCGGGCGACGCAGTTGAAGATCCAGGCGAGTTCGGCATGCCCCGGCACGGCCGACTGATTGAAGACGATATGCTTTTCCGGGTCGATGCCGGCGGCGAGGAAGGCTGCGGTGATCGAGCGCGTCTGGTTCGGCATGTCCTCATGGACGAGCTGGGCCGTCAGCGCATGCATGTCGACGACGCAGTAGATGCAGTCGTTGTTGGCCTGCAGGGCCACGAACTTGCGGATCGCGCCGAGATAATTGCCGAGATGGAGATTGCCGGTTGGCTGAACGCCGGAGAATACGAGCGGCTTGAATTCGGTCATGTCGTCCTCAAAAGGCTTGTGGAGGGCCTGGGCGAGCGGCGCTCGACCCTTGGTTTCGAGCGGCTTATGCACGCGGTATCGACGGGGATCAAGAGGCTATATGACGGAGTCTCAGGAAGAATGCTGGATCAGGTCCCAGGTGTTGCCGTAGGGGTCGGCAAAGACCGCCACCGTGCCATAGACTTCATGGCGCGGCTCCTCCAGAAAACGCACACTCTTTGCCTTCATCGCGGCATGATCGCGGTCGAAATCATCGGTCTTGAGGAAGAAGCCGACGCGGCCGCCGGTCTGGTTGCCGATCGCTGCGCGCTGGCTGTCGTTTGCGGCCTGGGCGAGCAAGAGCGCAGCCCCCTCCTGACCTTTCGGCCTGACCACGACCCAGCGCTTGCCCTCGGGCTGCACCTCGTCAGCCAAGCACTCGAAGCCGAGGGCATCGCAGTAGAAGGCCTTGGCGCGATCGTAATCATCGATGACGAGGGTAACGAGGAAGAGGGATTGGGGCATTGGGGCTCCGGACCAAATTGTTTGCGAATATGCGGAGAGTGCACACCCCCCTCCGTGACATCTCCCCCACAAGGGGGGAGATCGTTGGGCGTTTGCCGCAGATTCTGCAAAAACAATAGGCTCAGATTCCGCAGATACGACGCTAGTTGATTGCGAGAGGCTGCCACATGTTGCCAATCTCCCCCCTTGTGGGGGAGATGTCACGAAAGTGACAGAGGGGGTACCATAGCCGAGGCATAAGCCGCCCTCTGATTTGCCCCTACTCCCCATTCACCGCCTCGGCATCCGGTGCAGTCGCGGCCCGCTTGCGCTTCAAATTGCGGCGTACCATGCCCAAATCCACGCCGCCGATCAGGAAGGCGACAATGAAATACACCGCCATCGCAATCAATATGAGCAAGCCCAGGACTCCGGTCTTGGTGAGCAGCGTCGAGCCGGAGCCCAGAAGCGGCTCCCACCGATGAGACAAATATACGATGACGCCACCCATGACGGCGGAGGAGACGAGCAGCATGACGGTGCGGCGCACGAGCGACCATTCCCAGGCGAGATGCCCGCGGCGATAGAGCGTAACGAAGAGCTGTACAGCGTTCAGCCATCCGGCAACCGCCTCGGCGAGCGCAATGCCGCGTTCCGCCAGCACCGGGAAAAGCAAGATGGACAGCGCCGAATTGACGGCCACGGCGACCGCCGTGTAGCGCATCGGCGATTTCGTATCTTCGCGAGCGTAAAAGCCGGGCTGCAAGGCCTTGATCAGCACGAAAGCCGGCAAGCCCAGGCCGAAGATGGCGAGGATGGAGCCGACCAGCGTTGTATTGTTCGCGTTAAAGGCGCCGCGCTCGTAAAGCACGCGGATGATATCGTCGGAGAGTAGCCAAAGGGCGACGGCGGCCGGCAGCGTCAGGAACAGCACGAATTCGATCGAGCGGTTCTGGATATTGGCGGCTTCCTTGATATGGCCCGACTTCAGCGAACGGGCCAGTTCCGGCAGAAGCACGATTCCGACGGCGACGCCAACGACGCCGAGCGGCAATTGGTAGATGCGGTCTGCATATTGCAGGGCGGCGATCGCGCCT
Source organism: Rhizobium sp. (assembly GCA_039593415.1). Taxonomy (GTDB): domain Bacteria; phylum Pseudomonadota; class Alphaproteobacteria; order Rhizobiales; family Rhizobiaceae; genus Rhizobium. The sequence continues at coordinate 8,834 of JBCNPI010000140.1, forward strand.
TCCTTGCCCGAGGCAATCGCCTGGCCGATCACCAGATTGATCTGAGTGACGCCGCCGGTGATAGCCGCTGGGATCGCAAGAAGCAGGAGCCGCTTGACGTTGGGCGTGAAGCGCGGAAAGCGCAGGCCGATACTGATGCCGGCATGACGCACGCCGATATAGACGACGGCCAGCTGCAGCACGCCTGCCACCAGTACCGACCAGGACAGGTACCAGGCGGTGCTCAGCGGATCGGCGCCGAAATAGATCGCGTAGAACAGCGCGCTGATCATCACCAGGTTGAGGAAGATCGGAGCCACAGCCGCAGCGAAGAAATGATGCAGCGAATTCAGCATGCCGCTCATCATCGCCGTTAGCGACATCGACATGAGATAGGGGAACATCACGGCAGCCAGCCGGACCGTCAGGTCGAATTTCTCGGCATCGTCGGCGAAACCAGGCGCGATGACCCAACGCACCAGGAGTGGCATGGCCAGTTCCATGACAATGGTAATGAGCAGCAGGACCGAGAAGAGAACGCCGAACACCTCTTCCGAGAAGCGCTTGGCGCCGTCGATGCCATTGGCCTCGATCTCCTTGGCAAAGAGCGGCACGAAGGCGGCATTGAACGCGCCTTCGGCAAACAGACGGCGGAAGAGGTTCGGAAAGCGGAAAGCGGCGTAGAACACGTCGGCCATCGGCCCGGTGCCGAGAGCAGCCGCCATCAACGTTTCGCGGGCGAAGCCGAAGATGCGGCTGCCGAGCGTCGCGCCACCGACGGTAATGAATTTCTTGACGAGGCTCATGCGGCGGAACCGGCTTTCTTCTCGGGATTTGGCTTTTCGACGACGACGCCGCGCGTGGCGGCGGGCGCGATGATGCCCGACGGCATGCGCTCTCGCATTTCATCCTCCTCGCCCGCCATGACGGCTTTCAGGCGTGCGGTGATATAGGCTCGCCTGTTCTCGTTGGAAATCTTCTGGCCAATGAGATCGGCGACATAGAAGGTGTCGATGACCTTCTCGCCGAAGGTGGTAATGCGCGCCGACTGGATATCGAGCGACAGGTCCGAAAGAACGGCTGTTATTTCCGACAGCAGACCCGGACGGTCGAGGCATTCGACCTCGATGACCGTGAACTTATTGGAGAGGCTGTTGGTGATGATGACAGACGGCGGGATGACGAAAGCCTTGTTCTTGCGGCGGTTCTTCGTTCGCGTCGCGATGACCTCCGGCAGGCGTTTGCGGCCGGCCAGCACGTCCTCGATCATCTTGCCGATGGTCGCGGCACGGCGCAGCTCATCGGCATCATTGGGGAATTCACGGCTGACATGGATGGTATCGAGCGCACGCCCGTCCGATGTCGTGAAGATCTGGGCATCCGCGATATTGGCCCCCGCAGCGGCGCAGGCACCGGCGATCACGGTCAAAAGACGCGGATGGTCGGGCGAGAGCACGGTGATCTCGGTGATGGCATGAAAGCTGTCGGTGCGCACCATGGTCGCGAGCACATTGCCCGCCTTGTCCGACTGGCGAATGAACTGCGTGTGGCGGATCTGATCCTCCAGCGGCACGGACAGCAGATAGGGCTGATAGTGCAGCTTGACATAAGCCTTACGGTCCTTGGCGCTCCAATCCGTTAACGCCTGTTCAAGTGCCTCGGCCGCAGCTTCCGCGCGCTCCTTACGCGATACTTCGGAGAAGCCGCCGGCGAGCAACAGCTCGGTTTCATAATAGAGTGTACGCAGAAGCTGGCCCTTCCAGCCGTTCCATACGCCGGGGCCGACGGCGCGGATGTCGCAGACCGTCAGGATCAGCAGCATCTTCAGCCGGTCGAGCGATTGCACACGATCGGCAAAATCGATGATGGTCTTGCGGTCGGTCAAATCGCGTGTCTGGGCAACCATCGACATGGTCAGATGCTCGGCGATCAGCCATACCACAAGCTCCGTCTGCTTCGGCGAAAGGCCGAAGCGGGGGCAGAGCTTGCGCGCGACTGCGGCGCCCGCCTCCGAGTGATCCTCCTCGCGGCCCTTGGCGATGTCGTGCAGGAGCACGGCGACATAGAGCGCATCGCGATCCTCGATGCCGGGCATCAGCTTGTTGGTCAGCGGATGGATATCTTCGGCTTTGCCCTTGTCGATCTCGGACAACACCTCGACGGCGCGGATCAGATGCTCATCCACCGTATAGTGGTGATACATGTTGAACTGCATCATCGAGACGATCTTGCCAAATTCCGGGATGAAGCGCCCGAGCACACCGGCTTCGTTCATCCGGCGCAGGATCAGCGCCGGATCGCGCTTCGAGGTCAGGATGGAAAGGAAGAGCCGGTTCGCCTCCTCGTTCTCGCGCAGATCGTTGTCGATGAGGTTCAGCGAGCGCGTGACGCGCTTCAAGGCATCCGGATGGAATTCGAGGCCGTTGATGTCGGCGACGAAGAACAGCCTGATGAGGCTAACGGGATCGCGCTTGAAGACATCGGGATTGGCAAGTGCGATCCGGCCGCGATCCTCGACGAATTCGACGGTGCCGGCGATCTTGCGCGAACGGTTGGCAAAGCGGCTGATGACGCCGGTAAGCCCCGGGGTGGCCTTCGCCTGCTGATCCTCAAGCGCCGCGCAGAGAATGCGGGTGAGATCGCCGACATCCTTGGCGACGAGGAAATAGTGCTTCATGAAGCGCTCGACGGCGGAAAGGCCCGGGCGGGCATGGTAGCCGAGCGCTTCGGCAATCTCGCGCTGGATATCGAAGGAAAGCCGCTCTTCCGCCTTGCCGGTCAGGAAATGCATGTGGCAGCGCACGGCCCAGAGGAAATCCTCGGCCTTCAGAAAGAGACGATATTCCTGCTTCGAGAGTACGCCGAGCTTCACCAGTTCGGCGGGATCGCGGACGTGATAATAATATTTCGAGATCCAGAACAGCGTATGCAGATCGCGCAGGCCGCCCTTGCCTTCCTTGACGTTGGGCTCGACCAGGTAGCGGGTGTCGCCGGCCTTGCGATGGCGCACGTCACGCTCGGCAAGCTTGGCGGCGATGAATTCCGGTCCGGTATTGGTGACAATTTCCTTGTCGAAACGCGCCTGCAGCTCGCGCTCCAACGCGGTGTTGCCGCAGATATAGCGGGTTTCGAGAATGGCGGTGCGCACCGTCATGTCGGACTTGGCCTCGCGGATACACTCCTCGACGGTACGCGTGGCATGACCGACTTTGAAGCCCATGTCCCAGAGCATATAGAGAATGAACTCGACCGCCTTGTGGGTCTCGCTTGCCGGCTTCGGCTGGAAGAGGAAGAGAAGGTCGATATCGGAGCCCGGCGCCAAAGTGTCGCGTCCGTAACCGCCGACGGCGGTGACGGAGAAGGCACCCGCCTGTTTCGGATAGACGTGATGGACAGTGAGATCATAAAGGACTGTGATGATCTGATCCTGCAGCCAGGAAATCCGGTGCGCGCAATCGAGCCCGCTTCCGTCGGCAATCAGCGATCGCCGCGCCTCTTCGCGTCCCTCCTGGCTCGCCTTCTTCAACAGTGCGAGCAGTGCGGAACGTTCCTCATTCTTATCCAGACCGCGTTTGGCGAGAGCCTCGCACTCCGTCCTCAGCGCGGATACATCGAGAATGGTCGAAAAATCGAATTGATGCGTTTCCATGCCCTGCCGATCGGCTTTCTGTTCGCTGACGGCGGTCCATTGCCGGCGCGCCCGTCTTTTCGTCTGCATGCGCTATAGCCTCTTTGCCCGGCGATTGACACAGGCATTCTAAGCCTGTGTTCCTCGAAGCCAGCCGGAGCCGATCATCTCGAATCGGCGATCCCGCAAGATTTCTATCGGGCCAAAGTTGACGAAGCGTGACGCCAATCGACGCAGAAATCGGCAGTTTTAGGGCCTTGCCGGCTCCAGCGACCGCCTGAGCTCGTTCAAGCTATATAATATGTTTCGCGACTGGGCGCCGATCTGTGTCACCATTTCGCGTTCGCATTCCCAATAGCCGGCCTTGGCGATCTTCGAGCAGATATCGGAAATACGGCTGCAGGACAGGGTGATGTCGAGCAAGCCGCAATCGGATTCGCAATCCGGGGCCTCACCCTCGCCGCCTATTTTGCCACGCGCGGCGATCGGAGAAAAGCGCTCGCCCAGAATGCGGACTTCGGCGAGAAGAACTTCGAGATACATCATGCTGTCCTTGGGATGTCGCCTGTCGTCAGCTGCTTTTGGTAAGCGTTTTCTTCAATTCATAGAGCACATCCAGAGCGGCGCGCGGCGTCAGATCGTCGAGATCGAGCGTCTTCAGCCGCTCCTCGACCCTGGAGGGTTCGCGTCGCCCGACCGCCTCCTCCCGGCGGACGGCCACCTGGAAGAGAGGCAGATCATCGATGAGCTGGCTTGCCGGATTCTTGCGGTCGGCATCCTCGAGCCGCGTCAGAACGTCGCGGGCACGCGCCACGACGGATGCCGGAAGGCCGGCGAGACGTGCCACCTGAATGCCATAGGAGCGATCGGCGGCCCCCGGCCCGACCTCATGCAGAAAGATGACATCGCCATCCCATTCCTTGACGCGCATGGTGGCATTCGAAAGCCGGCTAAGCTTCTCCGACAAGACGGTCAGCTCGTGGAAATGCGTCGCGAAGAGGCCGCGGCATCGGTTGGCCTCATGCAGATGCTCGACAGCGGCCCAGGCGATGGAAAGACCGTCAAAGGTTGCGGTGCCACGGCCAATCTCGTCGAGGATGACCAGGGAGCGTTCGGTCGCCTGATTGAGGATCGCCGCCGTCTCGACCATTTCGACCATGAAGGTCGAACGTCCCCGCGCCAGATCGTCGGAGGCGCCGACGCGCGAGAACAGCCGGTCGACGATGCCGATATGGGCTGACGCGGCCGGTACGAAGGAGCCCATCTGCGCGAGAATGGCGATCAGCGCATTCTGGCGCAGGAAGGTCGATTTACCGCCCATGTTCGGGCCGGTCAGCAGCCAGATGGCGCCATCCTTGCCATCGGATTTCGGCGAGAGATCGCAGTTGTTGGCAACGAAGGGGCCACCCGCCTGACGCCGCAATGCCTGTTCGACCACCGGATGGCGGCCGCCCTCGATGGCGAACATGCGGCTGCCATCGACGACGGGCCGGCAATAGGCCTGCTCCTCGGCAAGC
>JBCNPI010000141.1:0-13923 GCA_039593415.1 Rhizobium sp.
GACCGCGCCAGGGAGGGGTGGAAGCCACATATATCGACCGGCCGGGGTAGCGGGCCGCCATTCTGACGGGCGCGGTCGCCGTGCCGGGGCAGGCGCGCGACGTTCGCATCCTGCCGGGCCTGGCGCAGCGCAGCCAGCAGGTGCCTGACGTTATGCGCGGCGAGGAAACGCAGTTGCTCGGAGCGATTGCCGCCGATGCCCAGGGCGAACAGCTCGTCTGCATGCCAGGAACACATTCGAAATGGGTGCGCGTGCTTGACGGCCGGGTGACTGGCTTCTCCACCTTCATGACCGGCGAGCTTTTCGACGTCATCACCAGGCACAGCATCCTGTCGCACGCCGTTGCCGGCGCTGCCGACATGCCCGCCGATGTCAAGGCATTCGAAGCCGCTCTCAAGGCGGCTCTGGACAAGCCAGCCCTCGTCACCAATCTGCTGTTCACGGCCCGCTCCGGCCAGCTTCTGAATGGGCTGACCGCGGCGGGCGCGCAAGCGCTGATATCAGGCACATTGATCGGCGCGGAAATCGCGGGCGCGCTCGCTTCGGCGGGACAGAATGCGGCCATCACGCTTGTCGCCTCCGGCCGCCTCCAGGCTCTCTACGAGGATGCATTCCGCACTCTATCTCTCACCTGCAAGACCATCGACGCCGATGCCGCCGTCCGTCGCGGACTTTCCGCCGCGGCCGAAGCGATCTGGTTCAAGAAAGAAAGCAAAAGCTGATGACGACCCGCATCCCCTTCCCGCCCATGAAGCGCCCGCTCATTGCCATTCTTCGCGGCATCAAGCCAGAGGAAACGACCGATATCGTCAGGACGCTGATCGACACCGGCTTCACGGCAATCGAGATCCCGCTGAATTCGCCGGAGCCTTTCCGCTCCATCGAGATCGCCGCCAAGATGGCGCCGGCCGATTGCCTGATCGGCGCTGGTACGGTGCTGACGGTCGAAGACGTCGATAGGCTTGATGACGCCGGCGGCAAGCTGCTGGTAACGCCAAACGTGGAGCCTGCGGTCATCAGCCGCGCGCGAGACAAGGGCATGGTGACGATGCCGGGCGTGTTCACCGCCACGGAAGCGCTCTCGGCTGCCCGTGCCGGTGCTACGGGGCTTAAATTCTTCCCTGCCGGCGTTCTCGGCGCTTCCGGTATCACGGCTATCCGCGCAGTGCTGCCGCCGGAGCTAGTCATCGCCGCAGTCGGTGGCGTTTCAGACAAGAATTTCGCCGATTATACCAAGGCAGGCGTGCTGGCCTTCGGCCTCGGCACCAGCCTTTACAAGCCGGGAATGACCGCGGCCGAGGTTGCCGAACGCGCCAAGGTCACCATTTATGCCTATGATGCAGCCGTAGGAGCCTGATCTATGACCGAAATTCATGATTTTCAGGGCAATATTCTCTGCAACACCTCCTCCGTCCTTGGAGAAGGCCCGACCTACGACCCAGATACGGACACCGTCTGGTGGTTCAACATCCTCGGCAAGGAACTGCACGAATTGCATTTGCCGACCGGCAAGAAGCAGGTTCACGAGCTACCGATGATGGCCAGCGTGCTGGCCCGCGTCGATGCGGAACGGCAGATGCTCGCCACCGAACAGGGCCTATTCCTTCGCGATGTCGCGACAGGTGAGCTGAGCTTCTATACGGCCATCGAAGCCGACAAGCCCGAGAACCGCTCCAATGACGGACGCACGCATATCTCCGGGTCGCTCTGGATCGGCACCATGGGCAAGCGCGCCGAGATGCAGGCAGGCGCGATCTATCATGTGGCGGGCGGCAAGGTCACGAAGATCTTCGACCAGATCAGCATCCCGAATTCCATCTGCTTCTCGCCCGACGGCACGATCGGATACTTCACCGACACTCGCGTCAGCCAGCTCATGCGCGTGCTCGTCGATCCCGAGACGGGGCTTCCGACCGGTGAGCCGATCGTCATGGTCGACAGCATGGAAGATCCCGGCGGCCTCGACGGCTCTGTCTGCGATGCGGATGGCTATATCTGGAATGCCCGCTGGGGCTCCGGCTTCGTCGATAAATACAGCCCGGACGGCCTGCGCATCGAGCGCTTCCGCGTGCCTGCCATGCAGCCTTCCTGCCCGGCCTTCATCGGCAAGAATGCGGACCGGCTGGCGGTGACGACTGCCTGGGAAGGGCTGGATGAGGAAGCCCGCTCCATGCAGCCGCAGGCCGGCGCTCTCCTGGAGCTCGGTTTGACGGTAAAGGGCGTTTTTGACCCTCCATACAAACTCTGATTGAAAGACGCCTTCAGCCGATCAGCGCTGAAGGCGAATTTGTTTTCGAGGGTCAAAGATCGGAAGGCATCCGGGCCGCAGGGGAAATTGAAATCTGCGTGAATAGCCCTCGTTATCCCAACAATCTTTCTGGTTGTTTTGCAAACCACTAATTTCCTGATTTCACACGAAATTCTACTCATTTCCGAGCAGCACCACGCGACTTTCTGCAACTTTTGACGGAACCAAAACCTGCCTGAGCCATTGCCTTTACGACCGATACGATAACGGTCGGCACCACAAGGTTTCACTCGCGCTGATAAGCATGCGCGTGTGAGTAAGCGTGCCCATCAGAATGAAAGGTAGGTTCACGATGACTGGGAAATTCTTCACCTCTGTCGCCGCAGGCGCAATCTTCGCAACCGCATCCGCGCTTTCGCCCATGGCCTTCGCACAGGCGCAGCAGCCATCGAACGGCGGTACAGGCAAAAGCAATGCACCGCTGACACAGTCTGCCCCGGCAGCACCGGGCGCTGCAAAGCCGGATAATTCCGCGCCGCAGAAAAACGCTCAGGCACCTGCCCCGGCGACGGGGTCGCAATCGTCCGGCGGCTATCTGACCATGCAGTCGGCCGATCAGATCAGCGCCAAGACCTATATGGGCCAGTCGGTCTATAATGGCCAGAACGAAAGCATCGGCAGCATCAACGATCTGATCCTGCAGAAGCAGGGCGGCGTCATCGCCGCGGTCGTCGGCGTCGGCGGCTTCCTTGGCATGGGCCAGAAGAACGTCGCGGTTCCCTTCGACAAGATCAACGCCGCCCAGAATCCTCAGGACGGCACCATCAAGCTGACGACCACCGAAACGGCAGACGCGCTGAAGGCTGCGCCGGAGTTCAAGACGCTTGCAATGCAGGCGTCCGACAAGGCGGCAAGCTCGCCCGGCACATCAACCACGCCGGGAACTGACAGCACGACCACGTCATCGACCAACAAATAAGCTGTTGGCCAGGCGAAATGCGGGAGCAGCGGTCTTCACAGGCCGCTGCTTTTGCAATTTCAGGATGACGGAGCGGTTCAGCTCCTCCCTGGGGTCCCTGAGCCGCGCTATTCAGAGAATCCCAACGGAAAACCGCGCATGTTCCTGAAGGCAGCTAGGCGATCTCGCGTTCGTTGCTGGCCTCGAAATAATGCGCCTGCAGGTAGCGAAGCGTTGCAGCGCTATCCGCTGGTTTCCCGAAATAATACCCCTGCCCCATGGCGCAACCCAGTGCCTTCAGCTTCGCCGCTTCGGCATGCTCCTCGATGCCTTCCGCGACAACGCGCAGCTCCAGCCCCTCGCACATGGCGAGAACCGCCTTGATGATGTGCTCGGACGTCCGATCCGAATTCATGCGCGAGACGAAGGCCCGGTCGATCTTCACCTTGTCGAAGATGAACTCGCGCAGGCGCCCGAGGCTTGATTGACCAGTGCCAAAATCATCAAGGGAAATACGAACGCCGGCCGCGCGCAGGTCCTCGATGATGCGATGGGCCGTGTCGGCCGAGCTCATGACCGCAGTTTCGGTGATTTCGAGCTCGAGACGATGCGGGTCCAGGCCGGCACGCGCGAGGATGGCGAGAACGCTGCTGCTGGTGCCGGGGTCCATCAACTGCGCGGAGGACAGATTGAAGGACAGGAAAAGCTCACGCGGCCAGGAGAGTGCCGCCTCCGCCGCCTTGCGCAGAAGCGTTTCGGAAAGTGCGTCGATGAAGCCGCGCTCCTCGGCGAGCGGTACGAAAACGGCGGGCGAAACGAAGCCGAGATCCGAATCGTTCCAGCGCGCCAGGGCCTCGAAACCAAGAACCATGTTGTCGGTGAGCGAGACGATCGGCTGGAAATGCACGTCGATGGCGTCGGAAATGATGGCATTGCGCAGCGCCTGTTCGAGCTGCGTCGCGCGCTTCATCTCCTGCGCAATCTCTCTCGAATAGACGGTGATCTGGCCGCGGCCGCGCCGCTTCGAGCGATAGAGCGCGGTATCCGCACTCTTGAGGAGATCCTCAAACTCCTCCCCGGCGAAGGGGTGGATGGCAAACCCGAAGGATGCGGAAAGGCGAACGTTGCGATCACCGAGATCGTAGGGCGCGGACAGTACTTCACGGATCATCTGGCCGAATTTTTCTGCGCCGAGGCGTTCGAAAACCAGCGGCAGAACAAAGGCAAATTCATCGCCGTCATGACGCGTCACCATCGCGCCATCCGGAATGCAGGCTTTTAGGCGGTGGGCGACCTGGCAAAGTATTTCGTCGCCGGCCTCGACGCCGAAAAGGTCGTTGATCGGCTTGAAGGCATCCAGATTTACAATCCCGATCGTAAAGGGCGCAGGATCTCCGGCGCGCTCGAGCGAAAGCGCGCGCGCCCGTTCGCGCATGCGATGGCGATTACCCAATCCGGTAAGCGGATCCGTGTAAGCGATTGCCCGCGGCTCCTGATTGACTGGTCCCGGTAGCGTCTCAGTCGATTTCATATTTGTTTCCGACCTTTTCTCCACCCGGGAAAAAAGCATGACGGGGAAGTCTTAACAAAAAATGGCGGGCTGACAGTCAATCAGTGCCAGCGATAACTTACGGTCGGAGTTGTTATGATTGTAATATCTATCTATTTTTGCGCCTTCAAAGCATTGCGCATAAATTTCTGGAACACGGTCTCGATGATATCGGGACTGACGGGCTTCAGAATGACGTCGTCCATGCCGGCCTCGGCGCACTCCTTCCGATCCCGCTCGAAGGCTTGCGTCAGAACGCCGATGATCGGCGTGTGGGAACCGCTGCCCTTTTCCGCCCCCCGGATCAGCCGGGCGGCTTCGAACCCGTTCAGGCCCGGCAGCGAAATGTCCATGAGGATCAATCCCGGACGATGCTCCTGCCACAGCCGCACGGCCTCGTCACCGCTTGCAGCGACGGCATAGCTGTATCCCAATCCTTCGAGGATCTGCGAAAAGACGATCTGGTTGATGTCATTGTCCTCGGCCACCAGGATCTGCGCGCAACGCTCCTCGCCGGTTGCGCGCCGCCATTCTGGCGCAAGCCCCGGCTCCATGATATCGCCGCGGACGTTTCGGTTGAAATGACGCGCGATCAGGAACGGAAGCTCGGTAGCAAGCTGCGAGCCATCCAGCGACAGCGCACCGATGTTCTGCCGCTCGGCCAGCTCTATTCCGCGCTTGCCGAGTTGGTTGTCGACGATGACGAGATCGATCTTGACGCCGTGCGCGCTTGCCACGTCAAGGAATGCCGCCTCTTCGTTCTCGTTGTGAACGACACAGGCTTCAAAACCGTATTTCCTGAGTGTTTTCAGGGCTGCGGTTTCGGCAGCAAAATCGGCCGTGACCACCAGAACCTTGCGGCCGCTGAAATTCTCCGGGACGAAGGTTTCCATGGCGGCCGGGCGGCGCGAAATGGTCTGCAGGGCGGCCAGGGGAACATAGGCCCGGCGATAGGAGCGATCGCTGTTTTCCTTGATGTTCGATGCGAGGGCGAATTCATCGAAATCGCAGCCATCCTTGGGCAGATCCTGCATGGTGCAGACCAGGAAATAGCGGCCGGGTTTACCGATGCGCTGCTTGCGGGTGACGATATCGCGTTCGATGCCGTCGCGGGCGATCTGGCGCTGCCGCGTGATCGACATCTCGCCGGTCTCCATGACATGCCGGTCGCTCTCATGAAAGCGATGGGCCAGGTCGGTGGAGAAGATATCGATGCTCTTGCGGCCGCGCACTTCATCCGCCGCGGTCTGGTACTTGTCGCAGAATGCCCGGTTGACCGCGACATAGACGAGGCTCTGGTCCTTGACGAAAACCGGGAAAGGCAGGTTGTCGAGAATATCCTCGGTGAGCTGCACGCGCTCCATGTCGACGCGCCACTGCTCCTCTCGCTTCTTCACTTCGGAAACGTCGGAGATGATGCAGAAGCCGATACCCGATGACAGCCGCCGCTTGATGATGCGCACCCAGCGGTCGTCCGTAAAATGTTCCGTTGTCTCGAAACGTTCGCGCCAATGCGAGGCTATGCGCTGCGAGACCCAGTCGTCACGATTGGCGGCCGTCTTGCTCTTGTGTCTCTGATAGCGCACTCCCGTATCGAAGACGGCCCCCAGAAAATCGCGCAGCCGCGTCGAGGGTTGCAGGAACTCCGGCGGGATCGGGAAGAAATTCAAAACCTGGCGGCTGGCAAACAGCAGCTGATCATTCTTGTCGTAGGCAAAGAAAGCACTGGAAAGACCATCGCAGAAAGCGTCGAAGAACATCGCCTGCAGATTGCCGCCGAAAGGCGCATCAGCAGCCATCATTGCCAAAGCTGCCTTGTCAATCTCGGCAGTCATTCGTCCGATTCCTAAACTCAACCAGTTTCACAACACGATAAACAGATAGCGCGGCATTCGTTCTGCGCGGCAGGTTCGTGAAAGTCGCATGCTGGCCTTGACACTTGAAGCAGATGGCGCCTGGCTCCTTTTAGATTGATGGCCACCAACCTGCCATCGAGAGCCGTCAGCATGCACGAAACGCGCCACCTGCGGTCATTTCAAGTTCTCTGTCCGCAACCTGTCATTATTCCCTTAAACATTGATTAAATTTCTTAACGAAGCCCCGAATGGAAACGGGTGGATCACGGCCGGAGAATCGCCTTTCCTCTTTCCACGCCGCTACGAATCCACGACAATGATGCCATGGCCATCAAGCAACTCTCCGAAACATTGATCAACCAGATTGCCGCCGGCGAAGTTATCGAGCGCCCGGCGAGTGCTGCCAAGGAATTGATCGAAAACGCCTTGGACGCCGGCGCCACGCGCATCGAGATTGCCACGGCAGGTGGCGGCAAGGCGCTGCTGCGTGTAACGGACAATGGCTCCGGCATGGAAGAAGCGGATCTGGAGCTTGCCGTCCGGCGCCACTGCACCTCGAAGATCAACGAAACGCTGGAAGACATTCGCACCCTCGGCTTCCGCGGCGAAGCCCTACCCTCCATCGGCTCTGTGGCGAAGCTTTCGATCGCAAGCCGCAGAGTGGGTGCGGCCGGCGGCGCCGAAATCGCTGTTGCCGGCGGCAAGATTCTGCATCTGCGACCGGCTGCTGCCAATCCCGGCACGATCGTCGAGGTGCGCGACCTGTTCTTCGCGACACCGGCACGTCTGAAATTCCTGAAGACCGAGAAGGCCGAAGCCGCCGCGATCACCGAAATCGTCAAGCGTATGGCGATCAGCTTTCCGCGCGTGCGCTTCGTTCTGTCGGGGACCGACCGCTCGACACTCGAATTTCCCGCGACCGGCGACGATCATCTCGCCCGCATGGCGCAGGTGCTCGGGGCCGAATTCAAGGACAACGCCATCGCACTCGATGCCGTGCGCGAGGATGTCAGTCTCACCGGTTTTGCCGGCGTGCCGACCTTCAATCGCGGCAATTCCGCCCATCAATATGCCTTCGTCAACGGCCGGCCGGTGCAGGACAAGTTGATCCTGTCGGCGATCCGCGGCGCCTATGCCGAAACCGTTCCCTCCGGCCGCTATCCTGTCGCCGTGCTTTCCCTGACGCTCGATCCGGCGCTGGTCGACGTTAACGTGCATCCGGCAAAATCCGATGTACGCTTCCGCGATCCCGGTCTCGTACGCGGCCTGATCGTTGGCGCGATCCGCGAAGCCCTGTCGCGCGAAGGCGACCGGGCCGCAACGACCGGAGCGGATGGTATGCTGCGCGCCTTTACCGCCGGGCGTTCGGGATTCCAACCGGGCTGGCGCCCTTCACCGGCAACTGCTCCCTGGACGCCGGAAACTTCGCCATCCCGTCCCTATGAAAGAACGCCGGCAGCGGCAGGCTCCGGATTTGCGGAAAGACCGCAGGCCGCCTTCGACGGGCTTGCCGTACCGAAGGCACGCGCCGAGACGGTGCAGCCTGGAGAACCGATGCGAGCAGAGGAACCCTCCTCTCGTTTTCCGCTGGGTGCCGCTCGCGCACAATTGCATGAGAACTATATCGTCGCCCAGACGGAGAACGGGCTTGTCATCGTCGACCAGCATGCCGCACACGAACGACTGGTTTTCGAAGCCATGCGCAAGGCCCTGCACTCGAGACGCCTGTCCTCGCAGGTCCTGCTCATTCCGGAGATCATCGACCTGTCCGAGGAGGATTGCGACCGGCTGATGGCGTTTGCCGAAGAGCTCGGCGAGCTTGGTCTCGCCATCGAGCGCTTCGGTCCCGGCGCCGTTGCCGTTCGGGAGACGCCGGCCATGCTCGGCGAGGTCGATGCGCAAGGCCTTATCCGGCAGCTGGCAGACGAGATCGCCGAATGGGACACCGCCTCCGGATTGGCGGCCAAGCTGGAATATGTCGCGGCGACCATGGCCTGCCACGGCTCCGTGCGTTCGGGCCGGCGCCTGCGCCCGGAAGAGATGAATGCGCTTTTGCGGCAGATGGAAGCGACGCCTGGCTCCGGCCAGTGCAATCACGGCCGGCCAACCTATATAGAGTTGAAGCTTACGGACATCGAGCGGCTGTTCGGACGCAGTTGAAGCAATCCAGCCGCGAAAAGAACTTTTCCGGGCAATAGTCTGGAAAAATTGTGCCTGCTCATAATTTTATCCTTAGCCGAAATCCGTTTAAGGATTAAATTATGCAGCAGATTTAAAGTGCTGCAGCGACCCCTTTGCGCGCCTATTTGACGCGCGGCGCCGTGGTGCGGTATGGCAAACGGATGACAGAGATCAAGGACCGCACCAGATGAATCTTTTTGAAGGACACGGAAACCGCGAGGCGAAGATTCGCTATCTCGACGGCGATTTCCAGATCCTGATGCCTGGCTCCTATGTCGTCTGCGCCATGACCGGCAAGCACATCGCTCTCGATGAGCTGCGTTACTGGAGCGTTGCCCGGCAGGAGCCATACGCCGACGTGATCACCTCGCTCGAAGCTGAAAAGCGCGCCGGCGCACTTCCCAATCAAAGGCGCTGATTTCCTCACCGAATAGCCGGCAGGATCTCAGCCGGTCTTGCCGCCGCGATTTTCCCGCAAACGGCGCTCGCGGGCTGCGGCAATCGCCCTGTCGATGATCAATCCCGGCGCCTGCGGATCGGCAAAGACCATGTCGATCTCGATCACCCTGCAACGCTGCAATAATTCGTCGGCGCGGCCATGATGTCCGATGAGACGGACATAATCTTTCGACGTGGTGACGATCTCTAGCCCTTCACGCGAGGCTATGTCGAGCATGTCGGAAACCTCGTCGTCGCCGGGATGTTCATGATCTCCAAAGCTGCGTCGGACGGCGATATTCGCTCCAAGGGTTTCCACCGTGCGGAAGAATTTGGCCGGATCGGCGATGCCGGCGAAGGCAAGCACGTTGCGGCCGCGCAAGTCTTCCTGCCCTCGCACTCTGACGCTTGCAGAAAATAAGGGCTTTCCGGCCCGTGCCGCCAGGCGAACAACGCGATCGGCGGCACTGCCCTCGCCTACCTTCAAAAGAGCGGAGGCGTAGATGAGCTGTGTGCGCAGCGGCGCACGCACAGGGCCGCCTGGAACGAGATGGCCGTTGCCGATGCCCCGACCGGCATCAATCACAACCAGGGCATAGTCGATGGCAAGATGCGCGCTCTGGAACCCGTCATCCATGATGATGATATCAGCGCCCTCGCGCATGAGCCTCTGCGCACCATCGGCCCGGCGACGGGCAATGACCGTCAGCGCCTCGCGGGACAGCAGAAGCGGCTCGTCGCCAACGGCCGTGGCATGATGATGCGCGGGATCGACGACCGTCGTAACATCGAGCGAGCCGCCATAGCCGCGGCTCAGGAAACCCGGCTTCAGCCCCTTGGTCTTGGCGGCTTGGGCGAGCGCAAGTGCCGTCGGCGTTTTACCCGCTCCACCCACTGTGAAATTACCCACGCAGATGACCGGCACCGGCACGGAGGCTCGCTTGCCATGCACCATGCGGTGCCCGGCGACGCGGCCATACAGGAACGAAAAGGGTGAGAGCCCCCACGCGCGCCAATCCGGCTTTCGCCACCAGAAAGGTGGGGCTTCCGATACCATGCGTCTAACTCAGCCCTCTGCTTGTGCTGCTAGAGCGTTTCCGTTTTTCTTCCAATCCGAAAACGCTCCAGCCTTTTGTTCCTACGCAATTCCGGACGGAAAACCGCTATGCACGTTTCCTAGAATTGCTCCAGCAAGGCTGCAAGAAAGGCTAGATTGCGTGAAAAAGCAAGCCATTGCCAGGATCAGGCCAATTGGGCGACCGGCATGAGTAGGCCTTCCAGCTCGGTAATGTCGTTGAGGCAATAGTCGGACGCAGCCGTCAAAGTCTCGCGCGAGCCGGTGCCCGTCAGCACGCCGACGGTCACGCCGACGCCGGCGTTGCGGCCCATATGGAGATCGTGATTGTTGTCGCCGACGACGGCGACCTGCGCCGGTGAAAGACCCGTCGCGGCATAGAAGCCGAGGACCATGCCCGGTTCCGGCTTGGTGCCGAAGCCGCTATCGTAGCCGGCAATATAGTCGAGGTAATCGATGAAACCGAAGCGGCGCGCCGTCTGCCGGATAGAGCGCTCATTGTCGCTGGAGGCAACGCCGAGCTTGTAGCCGCGCTGATGCAGGCGCTGGAAGAAGGTGGATAGATCGGTGACGGGCGAGGAAAAGTCGGCCGCATGCGCGAAGAGCGCATCGAGTTTCTCCACCAGCTCCGCGATATGCATTTTCGAGCCGGCGGCCACCAGCCCCTCGGAAATCTGCCTTGTGTTGCCGGCAGCAAGCAGGCTGTCGGGCACGATGTGGCCAGTGGCGGGGTCCATGCCGCAGGAGGATAGAAGATGATCGGCGAGTATCGGATCGTCGTGAGCGGCGATGCGCGCGAGCTCGCGATTGACCGGCAACCAGCTCTGGTCATAGTCGAGCAGCGTGCCGTCCTTGTCGAAAAGAATGCCCGCAATTGCTCCCAGCTTGGCCGCTGTCATGCCCTTCCCTTCTATCCGTTCGCCATTGTCTTCGGCATGAGCCGAGCCTTGACCGAAAGTGGATTGATATAGGGCTCCAGGCCCTTGACCGTCGCGGCCAACGCTCCGCGCATTTCATGCACGGCAACAAAACCGGCATCGATCATGCCGCGACGTGCCGTGTCGTTGGTCAGCAAATAATGGACGCCGCGCGCCAGCATCTCCGTGTCACGCACCATGCGGGCACTGCCGCGGCGGGCAAGCAATTGATAGGAATCGCGGAAATTCTGGACATGGCCGCCGGTCAGGATCGCGCAGCCGAGCATGGCTGGCTCAAGCGGATTCTGGCCCCCTTCGTTGAAGAGCGACTTGCCCATGAAGGCGACTTCGGTCATCCGCAGATAAAGCCCCATTTCGCCGATCGTATCGCCGAGGAAAACATCCACATCCGGCGAGAGGATATCATTGCGGGTGCGGCGCGCCACTTTCAGGCCCTGCTCTACGAGCATCGCCTCGATCGCATCGCAGCGCTCGGGGTGACGCGGCACAATGATGGTGAGCTGGCCATTATGCTGCTTGAGCATCGAATGGACGGAGGCCGCGGCCCCCTCTTCGCCCTCGAACGTGGAAACGGCGGCCCAGGTCTTGCGGCTGCCGATCTGCTTCAGGTAGCCGGCAAGTATCGGCGCATCATAGGATGGTGCGTCCGTATCCACCTTGAGATTGCCTGACTTGAGAACCTGCAAGGCGCCGAGATCGCGGAAGCGTTCGGCATCGAGATCGGACTGGGCAACGACCAGCGCCAGATTTTCGAACAGCGCCTCGGCAAGCGACAGATGCCTGCTCCAGCGGGCAAACGAGCGATCCGACATGCGGGCATTGACGAGGATCTGCGGAATGCGCCTGCGGCCGAGTTCCATGATGGTCGTCGGCCAGATCTCGGATTCGGCGAAAATGGCGCAATCGGGCTGCCAATAGTCGAGGAAGCGCTTGATCGCAGGCTTGAGATCGAGCGGTACGTATTGATGAATGACCTCTTCGCCAAGGCGCTGATGCGCGACCTTGGCTGATGTCATCGTGCCTGTCGTCAGGATGACATGGATATCGCGGCGACGGATTTCGCGGATGAGCGGAATGACGGCTGAGGTTTCACCCACGCTTGCGGCGTGAAACCAGATCAGCGGTCCCTGCGGACGGTTGGCGCTCGCATAGCCCGAGCGCTCCAGTTTGCGGGAACTGTCTTCCTTGCCCTTTGCGGCGCGAACGGCGAGATAAGGCCCGATGAACGGATAGATGGCGATCCCGCCAAGACCATAGGCGCTCAAGGCAAGACGCGCCCTGAGACTACTCATTTCGATCGCCTCCTATCCCAGCTGATCACCATCAATGCCAAATCCCGATTATCACGCGGCCGAATAAGCAGCCGAATTTTCGTTCTTATTGTGTCAAAGATACTGCTTCATGACCGGATTTAAAGCGGTAACACCTTGCCGGACGGAGATATCAAATGCAAAATTCGGTGTGAGGCGACCTCAGGATGCCGCTTTTTCCTGCGGATCGAGCAAGCGATGCAGGTGGACGATGAAATAACGCATATGGGCGTTGTCAACGGTCTGCTGCGCCTTGGACTTCCACGCCGTCAGCGCACTCGCATAATCGGGATACATGCCGACAATATCGAGCTCGTTGAGATTACGGAATTGAACTTCTTCGAGGTTCTCCAGTTCACCGCCAAAGACTAGGTGCAGGAGCTGCTTTTTTCCGCTGGTATCAGTCATTTTCGTCTCTTTCTGCTGTCGTCCCCCTCCGCCCTTCATCTGAGGGATTTTGACCGAAAGGTCAACCGTCTCGTCGGTTCGAGAGCTGACGGAGAAACTCCGGTAATTGCGAGGCAGACGCCCCGCAAAGTTCATCATGGGACACCTCGGCGCGATTATAGCGCAGAGCATTGCCCGAGAGATCCACGAGAGCGCCGCCGGCACATTCCAGAATGAGATCGGCGGCCGCCAGATCCCAGTCGTGGGAGTTGCGCTTGACGATCGTTCCCTCCAGGCGGCCATCCGCCACCATAGCCAGACGATAGGCGAGCGACGGAACATGCTTCACCCGCTCGACCGTCTTGCGGAAATCCGGGTCGAAGCCTCTGAGCATATCCTCACCGGTCGCCAGCCGATGAATATCCTCGCCAACCCTCTGGGAAACGCTGATCGGCTTGCCGTTCTTCACCGCCTGTCCGCCCGCCGTCGCCACGAAAAGCTCGTCCAACGCCGGCGCGTAAAGAACGCCCGCCACAGGCCGCCCGTCAGTGACGATGGCGACGCTGACGCACCATAGATCCGAGCCTGAGAGAAAGCCCCTCGTGCCATCGATCGGATCGACGACGAAAACCGTTGGCTGCGACAGCCGCGCAGCATCGTCATCGGTCTCCTCGGAAAGCCAGCCATAATCCGGGCGCGCCGAGCGCAGCGTAGCGGCAAGACTTTCGTTGGCGGCAAAATCGGCGGCGCTGACCGGGGATTGGCCGTTATTCTTCCACCAGACTTCAGGCGATTGCCGAAAGAAACCGAGAGCGATCTTGCCCGCCTCGAGCGCGGCACCCACAATCAGGTCCGCATCGCTCAAACGGCCGGCCTTCTGGCTATCGATCATTCAATAATTCCAATCTCCGCTCGTTTCTCAGCGGCCAGCCAGCGTCATGCCTTCGATGGCAAGCGTCGGAGCGGCAACGCCGAAACCGCGA
>JBCNPI010000142.1:0-13903 GCA_039593415.1 Rhizobium sp.
GTTCGGCCCGAAGACCGGGGTTTCGCCCGTATAGGCGCGGGCGGCGACGTCTGAGGGCTCCTCGCGAGCCAGCGCGGCGATGGCGCGCACGGCCGCCATCTTCATTTCTTCATTGATGGTCTTTGCGCCGCAATCAAGCGCGCCGCGGAAGATATAGGGGAAGCAGAGAACGTTGTTAACCTGGTTCGGAAAGTCCGAACGGCCGGTGCAGATCATCGCATCGGGGCGTGCAGCGCGGGCGAGGTCCGGCATGATCTCCGGCGTCGGGTTGGCGAGCGCCATGATCAGCGGCTTTGCCGCCATCTGTTCCAAAAGCTCTGGCTTCAGCACGCCGGCCGCGGAAAGGCCGAGGAAGACATCGGCGCCCGGAATGGATTCGGCAAGCTCGCGCTTGTCGCTCTCCTGTGCGTAGACGGACTTCCATTCGTCCATCAGAACGTTGCGATCCTTGTAGACCAGGCCCTCGATGTCGTGGACCCAGATGTTCTCGCGTTTGGCGCCGAGGATGACGAGCAGGTTGAGGCACGCGAGCGCTGCCGCACCGGCGCCCGAGGCGACGATCTTCACGTCCTCGATCCTTTTGCCGGCCAGCTCCAGTCCGTTGAGGATGGCGGCGGCGACGATGATGGCCGTGCCATGCTGGTCGTCATGGAAGACCGGAATTTCCATCTTCTCGCGCAGGCGGCGCTCGACGTCGAAGCATTCCGGCGCCTTGATATCTTCGAGATTGATGCCGCCAAAGGTCGGCTCCAGCGCCGAAACCGTGTTGACCATCTCATCGACTGTCGGAGCTGCGATTTCGATGTCGAAGACGTCTATGCCCGCGAATTTCTTGAAGAGAACGGCCTTGCCTTCCATGACCGGCTTGGAGGCGAGCGGGCCGATATTGCCGAGCCCGAGTACGGCGGAACCGTTGGAAATCACGGCAACGAGATTGGCGCGGGACGTATAATCGGCAGCTGTTTCCGGATTGTCGCGAATGGCGAGGCAGGGTGCCGCAACGCCGGGAGAATAGGCGAGCGCCAGATCGCGCTGGTTGCCGAGCGGCTTTGTCGCCTGAATTTCCAGCTTGCCGGGGCGGGGATAGCGATGGAAATAGAGCGCCTGATCATCGAGATTTCCACTTGCCATGTTCTTGGCTGTTTTCGAAGTGTCGTTCGTATCCAACTCGCGTCTCCATTCCTGCCTGCGCTAGAGTTCCCTCCATACATCAATCGCTTCGCCTTCACAGTATGCAATTGATGCCGCAGCGCGTTTTTGTCGTGGCAGAGCCCGGATTGCAAGGTCCGGGATCGTCCGTCGCGCGCCGGCCCTGCCGCCGCGTCGTAAGGGGTCATCGTCCTCGGCCTATGAAGATGCAGGGCGGAGATTTCCTTGACGCCGCAGATCGCTTTCCATCGCGGCGAGACGCGGCCGAACCTCGCCGCTGAACTGTCAAACACAGGGCCTGTCATCTTCCTGAAACACGAGTCTGGTTTTGGAATAGCCAAGGTAGGATAGGGCACGGACATAAAGTTCGTGGATGAAAACATGGACCCCCGGCAGTTCCGAACGCTATTCATTTCTGACTTGCACCTCGGCTCGAAGGCCGCCAAGGCGGACTACCTGCTCGACTTTCTGCGTTACCACGAGGCCGAGACGATCTTCCTGGTCGGCGATATCGTCGATGGCTGGAGATTGAAGCGAAACTGGTACTGGCCCCAGGATTGCAACGATGTCGTACAGAAGCTCCTGCGCAAGGCGCGCAAGGGTACGCGCATAGTCTATATCCCCGGCAATCACGACGAGTTCCTGCGCGATTTCCCCGGCATGCATTTCGGCGGTATCGAGGTGGCGCAGCGCGCCATGCACGAAACGGCCGACGGGAAGAAATATCTCGTGCTCCATGGCGACGAATTCGATGTCGTGGTCCGCAATGCCCGCCTGCTTGCCTATCTCGGCGACTGGGCATACGACATGGCCATCCTGATCAATATCGGCCTTGCAGCGGTGCGCCGCCGCCTGAACATGCCCTATTGGTCCTTCTCGGCCTGGGCGAAGCTGCAGGTGAAGCATGCCGTCAATTTCATCGGCGAGTTCCAGCGTGTCGTCGCCGAAGAGGCCAAGCGCAATGATGCCGATGGCGTGATCTGCGGCCACATCCATCATGCCGTCATCGAGGATCTCGATGGTATCCGTTATATCAACACGGGCGATTGGGTGGAAAGCTGCACGGCGATTGCCGAACACCACGACGGCACGTTCGAACTGATCACCTGGCAGAACATTCTCGAGACGCAGCCAGTCGGTTCTCCCGTCGGGGAATTGACGCAGCCGCTGGGCGCACAGGCAGCGTAGTTCCTGCGTCTCCTCACATGCTCAATAATAGCCTGTCATAATTATTGATCGCAGCGAAAGGGCCATAGCCTCGGATTTTTCCGAAACGTTACGGTTTTGGCCATTTCTCGCCATAGTCGTATTCCCGATAGCGTGATAGGGACAAATGAGTTCCCTTCAGGTCTGTCATGATTCCCGCGATCAAGTCCTTCCAGGGCGAGGGTGCGCCTCCCTATTTCCGCTTGCGCACCGCCTTGTCCTACTGCGCTCCGTTGTTCGTCAACGGAATTGCCCTGCCGTTTTTTCCCGTCTGGCTGGCGGGGTTGAATTTCAATGATCATGAGATCGGCCTGGTACTCGCCATTCCCATGGTAGTGCGGGTGCTCGTGACACCCATCATCGCGGTGCTCGCCGATCATATGACGGAGCGGGCGGATGTGTTGCTATGGTCGGGCGCACTGTCGCTGTTGACGGCCGTTGCGCTCTACTGGACGAGCGATTTCTGGCCGGTGCTTCTGGTCTATGGCATTCAGGGAGCCACATATGCGCCTTATGTGCCCGTGGTTGAGTCGATCGCTATGTCGGGCGTGCGCCGCTGGGGCTTCGACTACGGCTCCATGCGGGTCTGGGGATCGATTACATTCATCTTGTCGACCCTTCTCGGCGGCCAGCTGATCGGCATGTGGGGCGGCACCACAGTCTTGCCGGTAATGGTGGCCGGATTCATTCTGACGACGCTGATGGGCTTTTTCGCGCCGCGCATCGGGCCGACACGCCGGCGTAACCAGCCGATCAATCTGCAATCGCCGACCGGAAATCTGCGCTCGCCGCACTTGCTCATCACCATGATCGGCGTGTCGATACAGCAGTCGAGCCATGCGATGCTCTATACGTTTGCATCGATCTATTGGCATAAGCTCGGTTTCTCCGGCGCGCAAATTGCAGTCCTGTGGAGCATCGGCGTTGCGGCCGAGGTGATGGTTTTCTTCCTGTCGAAGAAGCTCAGCCGGCGTTTCAGCGCCTGGATATTGATCTTTTTCGGCGCGACCATGTGTATTCTGCGGTGGATCCTATTTCCGATCAATTTTGGCTTCCTCGGCTATTTCATCCTGCAGTGTTTTCATTCCTGCACCTATGCCTGCGTCCACACTGGCATTCAGCGTCGCATCGTTGCGTCCGTCCATGAGACGCAGGAATCATCGGCCCAAGGCGCCTACTATTTTTATAATGGCATGTTCCTAGGGCTGATGACGCTTGCATCCGGCTATCTCTATGCCTGGCTTGATCTGGCGAGTTACTATGTCATGGCCGGGATTGCAGCCTTCGGGCTCGCCATGGTCGTTTTCGCCTATGGGCTGCAGGCCAGAAATCCGGCCGTCGGCGGAGGGGCTCACGGCGTGTCCTGACGCGGTGCAACAAATTCATTTGGATATCAAAAAGCCGTGACATATCTTTGCCGCGGCGTGAGATGGAAATTTCCCGTGCTGCCGGTGTATTAAGCATTAGCCTTCCCGACTCGATGAGTCGGTGTTTGCAGCAGTGCCAGATCTGAAAGACGCATGAGTTTGAAAGCAGCCGTTGAAAAGCCTGATGCACCGAAGATAGATGACGCGCCAGAGGGCGCAGGGCATCGCTATCGGCTTGAAGGCAATTGGCGCAGCGCCAATGTGCATGGAGTATTGCGTCGGATCGAGCAGCTTTCAAAGCGGAGTTCCGGCGGCGAGGTGGTGATCGATCTTTCCGGTCTCTCCGATGTGGATACAGCCGGTGCGCTGCTGATCCGACGGCTCAAAGAAAGCCAGGAGGCGCATGGCTCCACCGTTGCAATTGAAGGCTCCAACCCGCATATCGACGAGTTGCTGACCGCTTTCGATGCGTATCCGGGTGAAAAGGCCGCAGCGCCAGGACAGAAAATATCCCTGGCGGAGCGGCTGCTGGCGCCGGTAGGAGAAAGCGTCTACGACATCTGGGGCAATCTGGTTGCCGCCATGTATATCCTGGGCTCCGCCGTGCGTGGCGCACAGCTAAAATTCGGGCGCGGCAGCGGCGTCTCGCCGGCCTCGATCGTCAACCAGATCGACCATATGGCGGTGCGCGCCGTTCCGATCATCCTCCTCATGTCGTCGCTGATCGGTGCGATCATCGCCCAGCAGGGCGCTTTCCAGCTACGCTATTTCGGTGCCGAGGTCTTCGTCGTCGATCTCGTCGGTATCCTGCAATTGCGCGAAATCGGCGTGCTTCTGACCGCGATCATGATCGCCGGCCGTTCCGGCAGTGCGATCACCGCCGAGATCGGCTCGATGAAGATGCGCGAGGAAGTAGACGCGTTGAAGGTCATGGGCCTGAATCCTGTCGGCGTGCTGATTTTTCCCCGGCTTGTGGCGCTGACGGTTGCCTTGCCTTTGCTGACTGTGATCGCCAACCTTGCTTCGCTTTTTGGTGCTGCAATGGTCGCCTGGGGTTATTCCGGCATCACCATTGCAACCTTCATCTCCCGCCTGCATGAGGCGATCAGCCTTTCCACGGTCATTTCCGGCATGATCAAGGCTCCGTTCATGGCACTGGTCATTGGCATCGTTGCGGCGGTCGAGGGATTGAAGGTTGGAGGCAGCGCAGAGTCGCTCGGTCATCATGTGACCTCGTCGGTCGTGAAATCCATCTTCGTCGTTATCTTGATGGACGGGCTGTTTGCCATGTTCTACGCCGCAATCGACTTCTGAGGGATGGTAACGATGAGCGCCTTTCACTCGGAAATCCCGTTGGAAAAAGATGAGCAGGGCAGGGATATCGTGCTGTCTGCCCGGGATGTCACCGTCGCTTTCGGACCGAAGGTCGTCCTCGATAAATTGAACCTCAATATCTATCGCGGAGAGATCCTAGGCTTTGTCGGCGCTTCGGGCGCGGGCAAGTCCGTCTTGCTGCGCACCGTATTGCGGCTGCTGCCGCGCCGTTCCGGCAAGATTGAGATTCTCGGCGAAGACTATGACAAGCTCGACGAGGAGGACCGTAACCGGCTCGACATGCGCCTTGGCGTCCTCTTCCAGCAGGGGGCGCTGTTTTCCTCGCTGACGGTGAAGGAAAACATCCAGGTGCCGATGCGGGAATATCTGGACCTGCCCAAGCAGATGATGGATGAGCTGGCGTTGATGAAGATCCGTATGGTGGGTCTCGCCGCCGACGCAGCCGACAAATATCCGTCCGAGCTTTCGGGTGGCATGATCAAGCGTGCGGCACTGGCCAGAGCCCTGGCTCTCGATCCGGATCTGGTTTTTCTCGACGAGCCGACATCGGGTCTCGATCCGATCGGCGCCTCGGAATTTGACGAGCTTATCGCCAAGCTGCGCGACACGCTCGGATTGACCGTTTATATGGTGACTCACGACCTCGACAGCTTGTTTTCCGTCTGCGACCGTATTGCTGTTCTCGGACAGAAGCGGGTATTGGTGGAAGGCACGGTTGAGGACATGCTCGCCTGTGATGATCCCTGGGTGCAATCCTATTTCAGGGGTAAGCGTGCACGCTCGATCGTGCCGCGGGAAGACATCAGAGGGCACAACGACGACAAAGGCGCCGGCGCCCACAGCCGCGAGAAGTGACTTGAGACAATGGAAACCAAAGCCAATTACACGATCGTCGGGTTTTTCACGCTGCTTGTCATCGCGGCTGCCTTCGGTTTCGTCTACTGGATGTCGGAATATGGCCGCGGCGGTCCGATGGTCGAGCTTGTCGTGCGTATTCCCGGTTCGGCAAACGGTTTGAGCGTCGGCTCGCCTGTTCGCTTCAACGGCATCCAGGTCGGCTCAGTGCAGGGCCTGTCGATCGATGCCGACGACCCAAATTACTCTCTTGCCTTTACGCAGGTACGCGCCGATGCCCCGGTCTATACCTCGACCAAGGCCATTCTTGAGATCCAGGGCCTGACGGGTGCTGCTTATATCGAACTTTCCGGTGGCCGCAACACGGACGAGAATATTTTGAAGCGTTCCATCGATACGGGAAAGCGCGCAGTATTGCTCGCCGATCAGTCGAGCGTGACCAACCTGCTGACCACGGCGGACAAGATCCTGAACCGCGCCAACGACACGATCGGCGATATTCAGGGATTTGTTTCGGATTCGCGCGGACCTTTGACCGAGACGGTGCGCAATGCACAGAAATTCTCGAAGGCCATTGCCGACAATTCCGACAATATCGACAAGTTTCTGGCGAGTGTCGGGCAGCTTTCCGATACTTTCAAGAACGTCTCGACCCGCGTCGATTCGACCCTGGATGCGGTCGAGAAGCTAGTGCGCGCCGTCGATGCGCGGAAGGTCAACGACGTTATCGCCAATGCCGACAAGATCACTGCGAATGTCGCGGACGCGACGACCGATCTGAAGGCAACGATCGCAAGCTTCAAGCAGACGGCCGACACCTACAACACCTTCGGTCAAAAGGCGCAGCAGACGCTGGACCGCGTCGATCAGATCATTGCGTCTATCGATCCGGCGAAGGTCAAAGGATCGGTTGATGATATTGCCGACGTGACGAAGCAGGCACGCACGGCGGTCGCCTCCATCCGGAATGTCGCCAATTCCGTTGCCGCCCATCAGCAGGATATCGACCAGACGATTGCCAATGCCCGCGAGATTTCTACGAAGCTCAACTCGGCATCCGATAAGGTCGACAGCGTCCTTACCAAGGTCGATTCCCTGCTCGGCAACGACAGCACACAATCGCTGTTCGCCGAAGCCAGAGATACGCTCGAATCATTCAAGAAGATGGCTGACAATCTCAATTCACGTATCGGTCCGATCGCCGACAACCTGCAGAAATTCTCGAGCGGCGGCCTGCGCGATGCGCAGACCCTGATCAACGACATGCGGGGCACGGTTGACAATCTGAATACTACAATCACTAATTTCGACCGCAATCCGCAGCGATTGATCTTCGGTGGCGATACGGTCAAAACCTATGATGGCCGCGCGCGGCATTGATGAATAGCGATATCTGGTTTCCAGGGGATAAGCGGAATATGGTCGGTTGCGTGTCGAGTGAGCGTCATCAGGTGTGGAAAGCTGTGATCGCATTGCCTTTGCTCGCGGCCCTGCTCGGAAGTTGTGGAACCTCCGCCAACAAAGATACCTACGATCTTTCCGCGTCGGTGAAAGCGAACGGGCCGTCGGCCAAGAACCGGCAGATCCTTATCCCGCCGCCGACGGCGCTGCAGGCGCTTGACAGCAACCAGATCGTCATCCGCGTCTCGCCCTCGGCAATCCAGTATCTCGGCAAATCGCAATGGAGCGACAAGCTGAGCAAGATGGTGCAGTCGAAACTTGTCGAGGCTTTCGAGAATACCGGCAAGCTCGGCGGCGTTGGCGTGCCAGGCCAGGGGCTTGCGATCGACTATCAGATCGTTACCGACATCCGCTCCTTCGAGATCAATGCTTCCGGCAGCCAGAAGACGGCGACGGTCGAGATTTCGGAAAAGATCCTGAACGACCGTACCGGTACGGTGAGGGCGCAGAACATCTTCCGCAAAGTCGTGCCCGTCAGCGGCAGCAGCAATCCCGATTTCGTTCGGGCGCTCGATACGGCGTTCGCCGGTGTCACCAGCGAACTCGTCGATTGGACGCTGCGTTCGCTGTAAGGACGCTTAAAGTGCATCCAGATCTTCCAGATTCGCTTCTTGCGCTTTGAGTGGCGCGCCTTAGCGCTCCATAAGCTCTTTCAATGTTTTCAGATCCCGCATGACATGCGCGCCATCGGCTGCGAATTGTTCCTCGGTCATGCCCGGAAGCCGGAGCAGGGTGAACATCACCTCGCATCCATCGCCGTTCGGCACGATCCTCAGCGAATTATGTACCTGCAGACCGGTTTCCAGGGTCACGAGATGATCGATGACGCCGAAGTCGTTTCGCGGCGCGAAGCGCACGCGGGCGACGCCGAGTGCGCCTTCCGCGATCCAATCATCCCCGTCCCGCGTCAAGCCGGATGCCAGGCCGGAAGCCCATAAGGGCATGTTTTCCGGGCGACTGGCGTAATCGTAAACGTCCTTCCAGCCACGATCGATGGAGATGTGCACGATCTTCGCGTTCATGGTCGACATGGTGGTTTCCTCCTCTATATCTTCCCAGATAGGCTATGATTGGCCCGGCAGCGCGCCGGTGCGGAAATGGATGAACCACGAATTCCGCAACATTTTTGCACAGTCCTGCAAAGGGAACGATTCACGCCTTTCGCAGGCTTGCCGTTTTCCGTCCGGAGTGCAACAACAGCCCCAACGCAGGGCTGTCGCCGGTCGCGCAGAGCGTCGGTGGTATTGCGTCACATCGGATGTTGCTGTGCCTTCGGATCTTCAGGGTAGGGCCGGACGCAGTCAACGACTCATTGGAGGATTGTCGTGGAAAAGGCAGAAATCGGGCTGATCGGTCTCGCGGTAATGGGGTCGAATCTGGCGCTCAACATTGCTGAAAAAGGCAACAAGATCGCAGTTTTCAACCGTACACCGCAGGTGACGGATGAATTCTATGCGAATGCTGGCGCGCTCAAGGACAAGATCATTCCTTGCAAGACGATCGAGGAGTTCGTGGACGCGATCCGTCCGCCGCGGCCGATCATCATCATGATCAAGGCGGGCGAGCCGGTCGACCAGCAGATGGCGGCATTGCAGCCGCATCTCGACAAGGGCGACATCATGATCGATGCCGGCAATGCCAATTTCCGCGATACGATCGCCCGTTTCGATCGCCTCAAGGACACCGGGCTGACCTTCATCGGCATGGGTGTTTCCGGCGGCGAGGAAGGTGCGCGCCACGGCCCGTCCATCATGGTCGGCGGCACGGAAGACTCCTACAAGCGTGTCGAGAAGGTGCTGACCTCGATTGCGGCCAAATACAACAACGATCCCTGCGTTGCCTGGCTCGGCAATGACGGCGCCGGCCATTTCGTCAAGACGATCCATAACGGCATCGAATATGCCGACATGCAGATGATCGCCGAAATCTACGGCATTCTGCGCGACGGCCTCGGCAAGAACGCTGCCGATATCAGCTCGATCTTCGGCGAGTGGAACAAGGGCCGCCTCAACTCCTACCTCATCGAGATCACGGAAAAGGTTCTGGCTGCGAAGGACCCGGCAACCGGCAGCGCTATGCCGGATGTCATCCTCGACAAGGCCGGCCAGAAGGGCACCGGCAAGTGGTCTGCCATCGAAGCCCAGAACATGGGCATTCCGGCAACCGCCATCGAAGCCGCCGTTGCAGCCCGCAGCCTCTCGGCCATTAAGAGCCAGCGCGAAGCAGCCGAGAAGATTTTCGGCACGCCGGACTACAAGTTCCCGATCGCCTTCGGCCCCGACTTGCTGAAGGATCTGGAGCTGGCACTCTTCGCCGCCAAGATCGGCGCTTATGCGCAGGGGTTTGCCGTTATGGCCGAGGCTTCGAAGGAGTTCAACTGGTCGCTGCCGATGCCCGTCATCGCCAAGATCTGGCGCGCCGGCTGCATCATCCGTTCGCAGTTCCTCGACGAGATCACCAGCGCCTTCACCAAGGCCCCCGATGCGGCGAATCTAATCGTCACCCCGGCCTTCGCCGAGATGGTCAAGGAATCGATCCCATCGCTGCGCCGCATCGTTTCGGCGGCAACAGCGTCCGGCCTGCCGGTTCCGGCACTTGCTTCGGCGCTGACCTATTTCGATGCCTATCGCCAGGCTCGCGGCACCGCCAACCTGATCCAGGCCCAACGCGACTTCTTCGGCGCACACGGTTTTGATCGTGTCGATGGCAAGGACATTCATCACGGCCCCTGGGGCAGTGGTGCTCAAGGCTGAGAAGCCGGTCAGATGTGATCACAAAAAGCCCGACGGATAAAAATTCGGCGGGTTTTTCGTTGTCAGGTCTTGGGCCAAACGGGCGGGCTTATGCTTTGCAGCAGCTCCGGCTCCACGCCGTCGATCCGGGCAATGACCGCCTTGGCGAGCTCACGGCCGGCATGACGGAAGTCTTCCGAGACCGTGATGATCTCAGGTCTGATCCAGCTCAAGACATCGGTCGATTGCTTGGCGACCATGTCGATGTCGCGCCCCAGACGGAAACCGGCTGCCTCGATGCCGGCATTGACGGCAATCGCGCCGCCGCTGCTGGAACAGACGATCCCATCGGGCGCGTGCGGAGAACGCATCAGGGCCTCGACCGTGTCCTTGATATCCGCAAGGGGGTTATCCGTGGTTATCCGCAGCGGAACCTCTTCGGCGCCATATTCGTGCAGGCCGGTCTGGAAGCCGATGCGGGTATGCGAATAGTAGGTGAGCTTGCTGGAGGGCTGCAGTAAGGCGAGGCGACGCCGGCCTCGGGCGACCAGCGCTCGCACCGCCTCATGCGCGAAAGCTTCGTTGTCGAAGTCATGGAAGGGGTGGACAATGCCCATATCTGTCCGCCCATGCGTCGAAAAGGGCATGCCCCGATCATGCATGAGCTCGACCCGCGGATCATCGGGTTCCGTGCGCGATATGATGACGCCATCCGCCGAGCCGGTATCGAGGATGTAGCGCACCGGCACCAGCGGGTCCTTGCTATGTGAATGCGGGGTGATGACCAGATGATATTGCGTGCCCGCCAGCACTTCGGAAATGCCGAAGACCATATGGCTGGTGAAGCCCATGATTTCTTCGTCGATGCTCAACACGAGCGCAATGACATTGGTCTTGCCGGTTCTCAGGCGCACGCCCGCGCGGTTCGGCTGATAGCCCAATTGCCGGGCAACCATGCGCACGCGCTCCTTGGTCTCCGCGCCGATATCCGGAGCATCCTTCAATGCGCGCGAAACGGTCGTGATTCCAAGCCCCGTCATGAAGGCGATCGTCTTCAGTGTCGGCCGCTCGGGTGCGGATGGCGCTCCGCCTCCTGAAATTTTCTTATTGTCCATTCCGTTCAAGCTCGCCTCCCGACCGCCTCCTGTAGCCAATCGCTTATATTGCCTACATGCCTGCCGCAAGCATAGACGCCATGCGGCCCTCCCTCCATAAGAGCTAAAAACTGTAACGATACAGTTCGAAAGTCGAGCATTATTTTGACGTTGATCTGCAGCGGAAATCCAGTGGTTGAATCCGCCATCGCGATCATCAAAATAATGGCCGGGAAAGCGACGCTGAGACAGATGAGGAGAGGGTTTTTAAAATTTACAAGTTTTATCAAAGGTTTAATTAAGAAAACTTCACGTCTGCGGAGATCTCGCGCCATTGTGACGATAATGTCTTCCACAGAGATTGTTCGCTCAAAAGTTGTATGAACGACTTTTATAAAAAATTCTCAGCTGGGCGGTTGCGCACCTAAAATGATTCGACTAGGTTTTTCCGGCAACGTTTCAGTGAGGGGAGGAGAACTCATGAATATTCGTTTGATGGCTGTTGTGCTGGCCGCTTCAGTTGCGCTGCCGCTTGGTGCGGCCAAGGCAACTGACCTGGAAGTAACGCATTGGTGGACGTCCGGCGGCGAAGCTGCCGCCGTGGCGGAATTGGCAAAGGCGTTCGATGCGACCGGCAATCACTGGGTCGATGGTGCGATCGCCGGCTCGGGCGGTACTGCTCGTCCGATCATGATCAGCCGCATCACCGGCGGCGACCCGATGGGCGCTACCCAATTTAACCACGGTCGTCAGGCCGAGGAACTGGTACAGGCAGGCCTGATGCGCGATCTGACCGATGTCGCGACGCAGGAGCATTGGAAGGACGTCATCCGTCCGTCGAGCCTGCTCGATTCCTGCACGATCAATGGCAAGATCTATTGTGCGCCGGTTAATATCCACTCGTGGCAGTGGCTCTGGCTTTCAAATGCCGCTTTCAAGAAGGCTGGCGTTCCGGTTCCGAAGAATTGGGATGAATTCGTCGCCGCCGCTCCCGCACTGGAGAAGGCAGGTATCGTTCCGCTTGCCGTCGGCGGTCAGCCCTGGCAGGCAACAGGCGCCTTCGACGTACTGATGGTCGCTATCGCCGGCAAGGACGTCTACCAGAAAGTATTCGGTGAGCGGGATGCCAAGTTAGCGGCTGGCCCAGAAATTGCGAAGGTCTTCAAGGCCGCCGATGATGCCCGCAAAATGTCCAAGGGCTCCAACGTTCAGGATTGGAATCAGGCGACGAACATGGTCATCACCGGCAAGGCCGGCGGCCAGATCATGGGCGACTGGGCGCAGGGTGAGTTCGCGCTCGCAGGTCAGAAGGCCGGCACCGATTATACCTGCCTTCCGGGTCTCGGCGTCAACGAAATCATCTCGACGGGCGGTGATGCGTTCTACTTCCCTCTGCTGAAGGATGAGGCGAAGTCGAAGGCTCAGGAAGCTCTCGCCAAGACGCTTCTCGACCCGAAGACGCAGGTTGCCTTCAATTTGAAGAAGGGATCGCTGCCCGTGCGCGGCGACGTGGACCTGGCTTCTGCCAACGACTGCATGAAGAAGGGCCTGGAAATCCTGAAGAAGGGCAACGTGATCCAGGGTACGGACCAGCTTCTCTCTGCCGACACGCAGAAGCAGAAGGAAGATCTGTTCTCCGAGTTCTTCGCCAATCCTTCGATGACGCCGGAGGCAGCGCAGAAGCGCTTTGTCGACATCATCGCTGCGGCCGAATGATCCTAATATTCTCGCTGTAGTGACACCGGCCTCGTTGTGAGGCCGGTATCACGACCGGGACGCGTCTCGCTAACCGGAACTACGGCGCTTCTTATCGGCAACCGACCCGCAGGATGTGATGGTCGACCGCCGGCGAGGAGGGAGCGGCAGGAACCGGGTCATTGACACGATTCCTGATCACCGAAGCAGTCGCGCTTCAGAAAGAGGTACAATGACGGGTCACGCGAAAGCCGGCCGGCCAAATCAATATCTGCGCAATTTGAATGCGAAAATTGCATCCATTCCAATGATTCTGACGGCCGTCGTCATCTTCTTGGGCGGTACGATCTGGACGGTCGTTTATTCCTTCACCAATTCGAAGCTGCTGCCGCGTCTCAGCTTCGTCGGACTTGATCAATACTACCGCTTGTGGGCAGCACCTCGATGGAGCGTGTCCATTGAGAATCTAGCGGTTTACGGCATCTTTTCCTTGATCTTCAGTCTCGTTATCGGCTTCGTGCTGGCGGCGCTGATGGATCAGAAGATCCGATTCGAGAACACCTTCCGAACGATTTTTCTTTATCCCTTCGCTCTCTCTTTCATCGTCACCGGCCTCGTCTGGCAGTGGCTGCTCAACCCCGAATTCGGCATCCAGTCCGTGGTCCGTTCGCTCGGCTGGACGAGTTTCACCTTCGATCCGCTCTATACGCCAAGCATCGTGATCTACGGCGTGCTGATTGCGGCTCTCTGGCAGGGAACGGGGCTCGTGATGTGCCTGATGCTCGCAGGCCTGCGCGGCATCGACGAAGATATCTGGAAAGCGGCGCGCGTGGACGGGATTCCGATGTGGCGGACCTATCTTTTCATCGTCATTCCGATGATGCGCCCCGTCTTCATCACTACACTGGTCATCATCGCCAGCGGCATCGTCAAGGTCTACGACCTCGTCGTCGCGCAAACGAGCGGCGGACCTGGCATCGCTTCCGAAGTCCCGGCGAAATACGTCTAC
>JBCNPI010000143.1:0-13867 GCA_039593415.1 Rhizobium sp.
TATCTGGCCGGTTCCGAAATGGGCTTCCGCTGGGACGAACTGTTCATCATGCAGCTCCAGATCGCCAAGAACCAGTTTGCGGTGCCGGACAATCGCAATTACATCGCCGAGCGCGAGGCGAAGCTGAGGGAATTCGAGGCAACGCGTGCGCCTCTGGAAAAGGTGACGTTCTGAGCCTCGGTCGCTCTGTCTGATAGGGCCGAACCGTGGAAGTCCACGGTCCGGCTTTTCTGTTCATGCCTGCACGTTGCCAAAGTCGCTATCTGCCGACATGGACTGTAAAGGTACCATCTTGCACCGTACCGTCGGTGTTCAGTCCGGTAAGGCGCATGGTGAATTGATCGTTGCCCGAGAAGCCAGGGTTCGGTGTGTAGTAGACAATGTTCCCTTGGACCGTCTTGCCCGAGCATAGGTAGGCATTGCTGTCTTTCGAAAACTTTGCGGTGACTGGGCCGTGCTCGACGTCAACCTTGCCATGCGCAGGCGCTTTGACGACGCCCGTATAGGGAAACCCTGCAAAGGTGCAGTCCTGTTTTACAAGCGAAGCACTCGTAATCTTCGTCTTCTTGCCGGGCGCGACCCTTCCCGAAAAATGGCTTTGTTTTGCCCCTCCGATCGGAGTGCCGACGCAGCCGGAAAGCGCCATGGCGGCGCTGAGGACCCAAGCTAGGGAGATCAGGGATATGCTCTTCATTCGTTTCTCATCTTTTGAAATTGGGGGCTGCGAGATGATGGGTGTTTGGCAAGTTCAACCATTACCAGCGATTGAATATCCTATCTAGAGATTAAATCACTGCGATAGATCGGCGCATGTCGAATGGCATCCGGACTGGAGCAATCCAAATTTGATATTTGACCGGATTCGACGCCTTGTGGTTAAGAGAGCGGTAACGCGATCCGCATAATTTGAGCCAACTCTTGGGCTGCGTGCATGGCCCTTTGTATTGCGTATCATGGAGTTGCATTGTGTTTGCAAAGTCGCGTCTTTTCCTGATCCTCGGCCTCTCCGTCGCCCATGCCGGCGGCGCCTATGCCGGTGACGGTCAGCATTTCTGGTCGGGCAATTGGTATTTAAGCGTCGGCGCGGCCGGTTTTTCCGCTCCAAAATTCGAAGGCGGCAAACACAACAAGCTGCAATGGTCGCCGCTGGTCTCCATCGGCCGGCAGGGTCCGGGTCCGCGCTTCTCCTCTCGCAACGACAATCCCTCTTTCGCTCTCATCGAGAGCGACGCCTTTCGTGTCGGCATTGTCGGCAAGTTCGTGCCGAGCCGCGACAGCAGCGATGGCCGTGAGCTGAGGGGGCTGAAAAAGGTCAAGTGGGGTCTTGAAGCCGGCGGTTTTGCCGAAGCCTATCCGACCGATTGGCTGCGCGCCCGCGTCGAAGTCCGGCAGGGTATCCGCGCCCATAGCGGCGTCGTCGCGGATGCCGCCCTCGATGCCTTTACCGATATCACGCCTGAGCTTCGCCTCTCTGGCGGCCCGCGCATGACGCTCGCCAGCAGCGACTATTTCGGCACCTATTACGGCGTCAATGCGCGCGAATCGGCAGCTTCCGGTCTCAGCCGCTACAATCCGGGCGGCGGCGTAAAATCCGTCGGTTTGGGCGGCGCCCTGACGTGGAAGGCCACCGAGAACTGGACCACCAGCACCTTCCTCGAATACACCCGGCTCACCGGCCCTGCCGCCGACAGCAGCCTCGTGCGCGAGCGCGGAGACCGCAACCAGCTCCTGGTTGGCATTTCCGCCAGCTATAAATTCAATTTCACGACATATTGAGAATGAGCGGGACTGGAGCTTGATGACGAAAAGTCTCATCTGACTCCGGCATCCCGCCGCTTGACCTTCGGCGCCGGATGTCACTACTACTCGCCTATGCAAAAGACAGGCGACATCAATGGGCGCGTCGCCGACGCGCCATCCGGCAACTGGGTCTATCGCGTTCTGCCCCCGGCATTGTGGCCCTATGCCCAGCTTGCGCGCTGGGACAGGCCGATCGGCTGGCAGCTCCTGATGTGGCCATGCTTCTGGTCCGTCGCTCTTGCGGCCAATGCCTCCATCACCATGGGGCACGGTTCGCCGGGCTTCGTGGTGATCTACCATCTCGTCCTTTATTTCATCGGCGCCGTCGCCATGCGCGGCGCCGGCTGCACCTACAACGATCTGGTCGACCATCAGATCGATATGTCGGTGGCCCGCACGCGTTCCCGTCCGCTGCCGTCAGGCCGTGTGACCCGCGCGCAAGCCAAGGTGTTCATTGCGCTGCAGGCCCTGGTCGGTCTTCTGGTGCTGCTGCAGTTCAACTGGTTCGCAGTCGTTCTCGGCGTGCTGTCGCTCGGCATCGTCGCGCTCTATCCCTTCGCAAAGCGCTTTACCGATTGGCCGCAATTCTTCCTTGGCCTCGCATTTTCCTGGGGCGCCCTGATGGGCTGGGCAGGCTTCTTCGCCAGTCTTTCGGTTGCTTCGATCGTGCTTTATCTCGCCGCCATCCTCTGGACGATCGGCTATGACACGATCTATGCGCATCAGGACAAGGAGGACGACGAGCTGATCGGCGTGCGTTCGACCGCGCGGCTTTTCGGCGATCGGACGCGTCTCTGGCTGCTTGGACTCTATGGAGCGATGCTGCTGCTGATGCTGGTGTCCTTCGCGCTCGCTGGTACGAGCTGGCTCGCCTATGCCGGTCTGATCATCGCCGGCGGCATGCTCGCCTATCAGATCGCCGTACTCGACATCAACGACGGCGAGCAATGCCTGGCCTTGTTCAAATCGAACAATCGCGTTGGGCTGATCATTTTTGCCGGCCTCTTCCTGTCATTCCTGTTTCTTGTTCCCTGACAACGCAAAGACACCGGCCGCGGAATTGCTTTTTCCGCGGCCGGTTCCTGAGATATTCGGCGTTTGAGCCTGATCGGTTCAATGCCTTGCGATGATCTCGCGGCCCTGGATCTTCATCTTGATGCCGAGCTTGCCGGTCGTACGGCGCACCAGGAAGCGCGGGCGGCGATTTGCGAAGTAGGAGTGGCGGCGACGCGGCTGGCTGTCCTGCGAGCGGACGCCGCCGAGATGCTCTTCCAGCGGACGGGCAACGCCGTCGGCTTCGATCATCAGCATCGGAATGCGGAAGGCTTCCGACCACGAACGCCAGTCGGCGGCGATGTCGCTCAAGTCGTGAGCGACAAGAAGGGGGATGCACAGATCCGGATCGGAGTGATGCAGTTCCAGCGTGACGGTGACTTCGCCGTCGCCATGGTCGATGGCGCGGGCGGCGACACCCTTGAAGGCACGTTTAGGCAAGGCGACGGACAGCGGCAGGCCGCTGGACGGCAGGATCTTGCGCAGCACTGCGCCGCGCTCGTCGATCGTAATGGTGACGTCACCCTCGGCACCTCGCATGGCATAGCTGACCTGTTGCGGGAAGCGCGCCGGATCAAGCCGCAGTGTGGTTCCAGCCCAATCGGGCTTCAGGACGGTATTTGTCATCGATTCTCTACCCTTGCTTTACCTGAGAGCCGGTTTTTCCGGTCTTCTCTCGGAGAACTTCTGTCCTCTCGTTGTTGGGCAGATTAGGCGCCGTCCCTTCCAGACAGCTTAAAAATCGAGGTTAAGAAAACTTTGCGTCCTCAAATGGTTAGCAAAGTCGGATGCATCAGGGTTTCCATAATGTGAATACACGGCAGGGCGGTGTGTCAAAGCGATGCACGCATAAGGGGAGGTAGTGTAAGTCTCGGGTAAGGTTTGTATGAAATAATGGAGACTAGATTCGCCCCATTATTAGAGATCTATTGGGATTCTGCTGATGATTTCCACCTATCTTGGTTATACGATCGCAACCAGAGATATGGCGACCTCGCTCAATCAGGTGGCGCAGCAGTCGCAAAACAAGCGCTTGATCGACTATTACAACGCCAATATCGGCAAAGTAACCAATGTCGACGACCTCCTGAATGACTATCAGCTATACAGTTATGCCATGGAAGCCTACGGGCTTTCGGATATGACCTATGCCAAGGCCTTTATGAAACAGGTCCTGACCAGCGACCTCAGCGACTCCACCAGTTTTGCCAATAAGCTGACCGATCCGCGTTATAAGGAGTTTGCCGCCGCGTTCAATTTCGGAACGGGCACGACTAATACGGCGCAAACCAGCACGCAGGAAGACGATCTGATCGGCCTTTATAAGCAGTCGTTTACGAATGAGCAGACGGCGGCGGCGACCGAAACGAGCTACTACAGCCAGAATATCGGCTCCGTTAAGACGGTCGACGATCTTCTCGGCAATACGCGCCTGCGCAACTATGTGCTGCAGGCCTACGGCATCGATCCAAGCGACATATCCAATTCCGTGCTGAAGCAGATGCTGACGAGCGATATCAGCGATCCCAACAGCTTTGTCAATCAGAACGGCAGCGCCGCCGACAAGGCGCTGGTAGCGGAATTCAATTTCAATGCGGACGGCACCGTCAAGACATCGACGCCCGACAGCGATACGGCTTATTACGAGGCCAACATCGGCAAGGTCACGTCGGTCTCTCAGCTCACATCCGATCCGCAGCTGTTTCAGTACGTCAAGACAGCGTTCAGTATTCCTTCCTACATCACGGCGGACCAGTTCCAGGCATCCGCGGAGGATGCCGCTACGGCAAGTTCGAATGGGCTGACCGCTGTCATGGCTCAGTTCAACTTCCAGAGCGACGGGACGGTCGCTTCAGGCTCGCAGGCGCAGACATCGGCTCAGATCAGCGCGACGACATCGGGATATACCGCGAATTACCCCGTAGGGCCGCAGACGCTTGGTCAGCAGGCCGATGTGATGAGTGCCTACAATTCTACCGTGCCCTCATTCACCACCAGCGTCGGTGCAGCCGACAACGATCTCTATTACAAGAGCCACATCGGCTCCATCACGTCGATCGATCAGCTGACATCGGACACGCGTCTCTTCAATTACGTCAAGACAGCTTATGGCATCGATCCGACGACGCCTGCCATTGTCTTCAAGAACGCCTTGGGCGATCCGACGACCGCTGCCATCTTTGGCCTGACGAACTTTGTTTCCCAATTCAATTTCCAGTCGGACGGTACGGTGGCATCCGGCCAGACGGCCCAGTCACAGACCGAGACCGACGCGGCCTCCAAGGCCTATATGACCAATTACCAGACGTCGGAGTCGACCCTGACCACCGATGCTGTCAACAACTACAAGAACCGCATCTCCAGCGTGAAGAACATCAAGGACTTCTTCGCGAGCAACACGGCCACCAGCACGTCCGGCACCATTCCGCAGCTTTATCAGATGGCGCTGCGCGCCTATGGCATCGGCGAGAGTGAGGTGACGAAGTCCGAACTCACCAAGATTCTCGAAAGCGATCCCTATAATTCGAAGAGCTATGTCAGTTCACTCAAGGATCCCCGTTTCACCGAACTCGCCAAGGCGTTCAATTTCGACAGCAGCGGCAAGCTGAAGGCTCCGGTGCAGGCTCTGTCGCAAACGCAGATCAACAGCTACATCTCCGAATATTTCAGCCACAGCACTGCCGGCTTGACTGGCACCGCACTGACGAAGGCCTCCAGCGATGCCAAGACCGCCGGCACCTATTTCGCGACCAATATCGTGAAGGTAAGCACTGTCACGGATCTGCTGGCCGACAGCAAGCTGACCAACTTCATCCTGACCGCCAACGGCATCGATCCCAAAACGGTCAGTACCGCGACACTGAAGAAGGCGTTCGCGTCCGATCCGTCCAATTCGAAAAGCTTTATCAACACGACCGACGGCGCCAAGTTCAAGAGCATCGTCGAAGCCTTCAATTTCGGCACCGACGGGAAGCTGACCGACAGCAAGCTCGGCACTGCGCAAAATCAGGGTGCTCTGGCAGCGACCAACGATCTTTATCTGCATCAGACGCTGGAAGATCAGCAAGGCGAGACCAATCCGGGTGTGCGGCTGGCGCTCTATTTCCAGCGCAAGGCGCCGGACATCAACTCGATCTATGACATCATGGGCGACGCGGCACTCTACGAGGTGGTTACGACCACCTACAATCTGCCGAGTTCCATCTCCAGCATGGATGTCACCGAGCAGGCCAAGATGCTGGGCAATTTCATCAATGTGAGCGACCTCAAGGACCCGGACAAGGTCAACAAGCTCCTGCAGCGCTTCTCGGCGATGTATGACCTGCAGAACAATACGACATCCTCGACGTCGCCCGCGCTTTCGATTCTCACGAGCTCTTCCTCGGGCGTTGGCATCAGTGCCGACACGCTGCTTTCCATCGCGCAGTTGTCCTCATCTCACTAACGAGGCTCCATAAAATATTTAACCCGGCCTCAGCTCCGCTTTCGCGTGGCCGGGCGGCTTCCATGTATTTGTTTCTGCTAGATTTTCGAGGTGATTTAAACGCGCGTGAAGGGGGCAGAATGGCTGCTTTCGATAACGGCAGGAAGGAACTTATTAACCATCCTTGCCCTATTCGATTTGAGAAGCCAACGGCAATATCAATGACTGGGTTGCAGGTCTCATGCGTCTTTCCCGAACGACAGTTTCCAATGCGTCACAAGGCGTCCAGCCGGAGGACGATCTCGACCCCGAGCAGGCAGCCGAAGAGGCACGCCGCGCCGAACAGATCGCTGCTCGCCGCGCGTTCCTGGAAGAGAAGATCCGCAACGCCCGCGAAGCCAAGCGCAAGGCCGAAGAGCAGCGCCGCGCCGAGGAAAAGCGCCTTACCGAAGAGATGAGGAAGCGCACCGCCGCCGCTCCCCCGCCGGTGCTGGAAGCGCTGCAGGCTGCCGCTGTGACGAGCGAGAAGGAAATGCCTGTTCTTCCTCAGGGAATTTCTGCTGAAGATCTCGCATCGCCCGGCTGGCAGAATGCCTTCCTGATGGGACCGAATGTGCGGTTTACCCGCACGCGTGAAAACGAAATCATCAGCCGCCGTCCGCTCGCGGAACCACAGGTCGAAGCCAAGCCACGAGTCGGCTCGCATGCAGCCATGCGGCTGATGGAGCCGCCGGCTGTCGCGGCTCCGGTTGTCGCTCCACTTATTGCGGCTGTTTCACAGCCAGAGCCATCAGCTGAGTTCCATCTGCCGCCGCTGGAGGACATGCCTTTTGCAGTGCAAAGCTACATACCGACAGTAATTCAGAATTCCCCGGCAACCGAGCCGGACGCATTGGAGATGACCGTTATCGCTACCGCATTTTCGAAGGCTCCCGCGATCGCGCTGGATGCTTCCCCTGTACAGTCAAGTGTTCCCGAGTCCGTAGCCGCGCCTGTGGTCGAGTCGCGTCTTGCCCATCTTTCCGATTTCGCCTTCTGGGATGCGATGCCATTCGATGGCGAG
Organism: Rhizobium sp.; assembly: GCA_039593415.1. GTDB lineage: Bacteria > Pseudomonadota > Alphaproteobacteria > Rhizobiales > Rhizobiaceae > Rhizobium. The sequence continues at coordinate 7,341 of JBCNPI010000143.1, forward strand.
TTCGTCTCTGCCCTCCGGGGCGAGCCGAAGCAGCCCGCAACGCCGCTGCGGCCGGAAGTCGATGCCGAATCGATCATTGCGAAGTTCCGCATCGTCGAGTGCCGCCGTCCGTCTGCTGCTGCCGAGACGCAGCCCGTCATCGTGCCGTCTCCGGCAGTCGAGGTCACAACACCAATCGAAACTAGTCCCAGTCAGCCGGCGGCAGATCTGAGGACGCCGGCGATGGACGAGCTCGCAGCGCTGGAAGCGGCCGTTCTGGCTCCGGCCATCGAAGTTGCGCTGGTTGCTGAGGAAGTGCCCCAAGCTGAGCAACAGCTTGCAGCGGAGGCGCCAGCCGAGACGTTCGTGCCACCCGCGTTCGTAACTGCAGTCTATGGCACTGAGGCCGCTTCGGCTGCCGAAACTCGTCCCGCTCCGGTCATGGTCGTGGCCCCCATGCCCAAGAAGGTTGCGGCGCCTGCGCCTGCCGAGCCGGTCGCCAAGGCTGCATCCACCATTCCGGCCGTCGAAGCCGCAGCGCAGCGCCTGATCGACGCCCCGCCGTCGCCGTTCTCGCCGCGCCGGCCTGTCTCCCTGACGCCGCCCGAATGGCGTCCGATCGCCCGCACCGTGGATGGAGAATATGAGCTGCCGCCCCGCGAACTGCTGCAGGAGCCTGTCGCCCGTTCCGGCGTGATCATGACGCAGGAAACGCTGGAGCAGAATGCCGGCCTGCTGGAAAGCGTGCTGGAGGATTTCGGCGTCAAGGGCGAGATCATCCATGTCCGTCCCGGCCCGGTCGTCACCCTTTATGAGTTCGAGCCGGCGCCCGGCGTCAAATCTTCGCGCGTCATCAACCTCGCCGACGATATCGCCCGTTCGATGTCGGCTCTGTCGGCTCGCGTTGCCGTCGTTCCAGGCCGCAACGTTATCGGTATCGAACTGCCGAACGTCAACCGCGAGACCGTCTATTTCCGCGAGATGATCGATTCACCCGATTTCGAGAAGAGCGGCTACAAGCTCGCCCTCGGTCTCGGCAAGACGATCGGCGGCGAACCCGTCATCGCAGAACTTGCGAAGATGCCGCATCTGCTCGTCGCCGGCACCACCGGCTCGGGCAAGTCGGTCGCGATCAACACGATGATCCTGTCGCTGCTATATCGCATGACGCCGGAACAGTGCCGCCTGATCATGGTCGATCCGAAGATGCTGGAACTCTCGGTCTATGACGGCATTCCGCACCTGCTGACCCCCGTCGTGACCGATCCCAAGAAGGCCGTTATGGCGCTGAAATGGGCGGTGCGCGAGATGGAGGATCGCTACAAGAAGATGTCGCGCCTCGGCGTGCGCAATATCGACGGCTACAACAGCCGCGTTGCCTCCGCCAAGGAAAAGGGAGAGACGATCCACGTCATGGTCCAGACTGGCTTCGATAAGGGCACCGGTGCCCCGATCGAAGAACAGCAGGAAATGGACCTGACGCCGATGCCCTATATCGTCGTGATCGTCGATGAAATGGCCGATCTGATGATGGTCGCCGGCAAGGAGATCGAAGGCGCGATCCAGCGTCTGGCGCAGATGGCGCGCGCCGCCGGCATTCACCTGATCATGGCGACGCAGCGTCCCTCGGTCGATGTCATCACCGGCACGATCAAGGCGAACTTCCCGACGCGCATCTCCTTCCAGGTGACGTCGAAGATCGACAGCCGCACCATTCTCGGCGAACAGGGTGCCGAACAGCTCCTCGGGCAGGGCGATATGCTGCATATGGCCGGTGGCGGCCGCATTTCCCGCGTTCACGGCCCCTTCGTGTCCGACGAAGAAGTCGAGAAGGTCGTCGCTCACCTGAAGCTGCAGGGTCGTCCGGAATATCTCGATACGGTTACTGCCGATGAGGACGAAGAAGACGAGGAAGAAGATACGGCTGTCTTCGACAAGGGCGCGATTGCCTCGGAAGACGGCGACGATCTCTACGAACAGGCGATTAAGGTGGTCATGCGCGACAAGAAGTGCTCGACCTCCTACATCCAGCGCCGCCTCGGCATCGGCTACAACCGCGCCGCCTCACTGGTCGAGCGCATGGAAAAGGATGGCCTGGTCGGCCCCGCCAACCATGTCGGCAAGCGCGAAATCATCACCGGCAACCGCAATGGCGGCGGTAGTAATTCGGGTCAGGACGACTTCGATTGATATAGTGGGGGATGACGCTGGCTGCGGTCGTCGCGGGGAGTGCGCACCCCCTTTTTCCCTATCTGGACATCCCCCACATGGGGAGATGTCCAGATAGGGAAAAAGGGGGCATCAGGCGCTCAGCGTACTCAGAGCCAACTTCTCCCCATAACATCGGCCTTGCTACCATCATCTACAAGCATGCCTGACCCATGACCGCGTCAATCTCCTATCAAACGCGCTCAAGCTTTATGTGCGGCAGCGGCGGTAGCTCGACGCGAATGGCGTCCTCGCGCTGCACACGGCCGCCCTGCACGACAATGCTCATGATTCCCGCCTTGCGGACCAATCCGCCATCGGCATCCTTGTCGAGCACGGCATGCAGCAAGCCCTTCTGGAAGTCATCGATCTGCTTGCAGGGATTGCGCAAGCCCGTCACCTCGACGATCGCTTCCGCGCCGATATGCAGGCGCGTGCCTTGGGGGAGGGAAAGCAAGTCGATCCCTCGGGTCGCGATATTCTCGCCCATGTCGCCCGGCGCGACGGAGAAACCCTTTTCTGTGAGCTCGTCGAACAGCTCTTCATGAATGATATGCACCTGGCGCAGATTGGGCTGTGTCGGATCGACAGCGACGCGCGAGCGATGCTTCACAGTCACGCCCATATGCGCATCGCCTTCGACGCCGAGCCCCGTCAGAAGTTGAATGTGATCCTTCGTCTGTTTGCTGAAACCGTGCACGCCGCTGCTGCTGACCGCCGTCACATATATGCGCTTGCCGCCCATGCCGAACCCTTCCATAAACGATCTAGATCTTTATAAATTGGTATATACCAATTTCAAGGCGACAGACTTGTGATGGAAGAGAAAAATCGGCAGGGCGAAGGCGCGAAAGCTGCAGGAGGCTGGGCGGCTGTAGCCGCGGAGCTGCGAAGCGCCATTGGTGAGGGCAAGCATGCTCCCGGCAGCCGCCTGCCGAGCGAGCGCGCCTTGTCCGAACAATTTGGCGTCTCCAGGGTGACGATGCGGCGCGCGATTGCGGAACTGGAGGGGGAGGGGCTCCTGCGCGTGGCGCGCGGCAGCGGCGCCTATGTCCGCTGCGACATGCCTGTTCGCTTCCAATTGGGCGATAAGGTGCGCTTCAGCAAGAACCTGACCGCAGCGGATGCGAACCTCACGCGCAAGCTTGTCTCTGCCAGGGATGTTCCGGCCAATGCCGATGTCGCTGCGCGGCTGAATCTGCAGCCAGGCGAAACGGTGCTGGAAATGTGCGCGGTCGCCTATGCAGACGCGCTTCCCGTGTCGGTCGTCATGCGCAGCTGCTCGGCTCAACGCTTTCGGGGGCTGGCGGAAAAGTTCGTGGCGATGAGTTCGTTCACGGCCGCGCTGAAGGACTACGGCGTGACCGACTATTGGCGCCGTTCCACCGACATCACGGCGCGCATGCCCACGGAAGCCGAGGCGCGGCTGTTGCAGCAATCGCGCCTGATGCCCGTGCTTGCCTATGCCGGCGAAGATATCGATGCCGAAGGCACGATCATTTCATGCCAGATCGGCTGCTTTGCTTCGGAGCGGGTCGTCGTGACGGTTTAAAAGCCTAGACCTTGAGAACTTTCCCCGGATTCATGATCCCGGCCGGGTCGAACGCCGTTTTGATCCGGCGCATCAGGTCGATCTCGATATCGGAGCGTATCGACGCCAGTTCGTCGCGCTTCAGCTGGCCAATGCCGTGCTCAGCCGAAATCGAGCCGCCATGCTGCAGCACGAGCCCGTGCACGATCGTGTTCATCTCGTGCCAGCGGCCGATGAATTCGTCCTTGTCGGCGCCGATGGGCTGCGAGATGTTGTAATGGATATTGCCGTCGCCCATGTGGCCGAAGGCGCAGATGCGCGCGCCCGGCATCGCGGCAAGGACGGCGTCTTCAGCCTCGGCCATGAAGTGCGGGACCTGCGCCACCGGTACGGAAACATCGTGCTTGATCGATCCGCCTTCCGGCTTCTGCGCATCCGACATGCTCTCGCGCATGTGCCAGATGGCCTTCTGCTGCATTTCCGAGCTCGCGATGGTCGCATCCTGGATGAGACCCGCCTCGTAGCCCTGTTCGAGCAGCGTCGTCATCATCCGCTCGGCCGTTTCGGTCGAGTCCGAGGTGGAGATATCGATCAGCACATACCATGGATGGGCCGCTTCCAGCGGGTCGCGCACGCCCGGAATGTGCCGAACGGTGAATTCGACACCGATGCGCGGCATCAGCTCGAAGCCCGTCAGTGCCGTACCGCACAGGCTGGAGGCGTTCTTGAAGAGAGTCAGCGCGTCATCGACTGATTGAAGGCCGGCAAAGGCGACCTGATGGCCAAGCGGCTGGGGGAAGAGCTTCAGCACCGCGCCGGTAATGACGCCGAGCGTGCCTTCGGCGCCGATGAAGAGATCGCGCAGATCGTAGCCGGTATTGTCCTTCTTCAGGCGGCGTAAGCCATTCCAGATCTCGCCGGTGGGCAGCACGACCTCAAGGCCGAGGCAAAGCTGGCGCATGTTGCCATAGGCAAGAACGGCCGTACCGCCGGCATTGGTGGAAAGGTTGCCTGCAATGCGGCAGGAGCCTTCGGAGCCGAGAGAAAGCGGAAACATGCGGCCATGCTCCGCCGCTGCCTTATGCACATCGGCAAGAATGCAGCCGCCGTCGACGATCATCGTGTTGCCGACCGGATCGATATCGCGGACGCGATTCATGCGCTCCAGTGACAGGATGATATCGGAGCCGCCCTCGCGCGGGGTCTGGCCGCCGACAAGTCCGGTATTGCCGGTCTGGGGCACGATGGCCGTGCCGGTCTCGCAGGCAAGCTTGAGGATCGCAGAGACCTCTTCCACCGAGCCGGGCTTCAGCAGCATGGGCGAAGCGCCGTGATAGAGGCCCCGGTTTTCAACGAGATGCGGTGCGATTTCAGCCGGGTCCCGCACGGCATGTTTTTCGCCGACGATGACGGCGAAACGGTCGAGGAGGTCGGAAGAGGGGGCTGAGCTGCTCATGGCTTATCCTTTGCCGATAGGGCGATTTGTTCTCTGGGTGCAGCCGCGCGGCGCAGCCGGTCGTTTATGGCCTCGCCGAGGCCCTCGTCGGGAATATGCGAAAAGGCAATGGACGCAGCGCCGGTGGCGTCGGCGCGCTTCATGAAGTCGAAGAGGTTTGCAGCGGCTTCCGAGAGATCGCCTGTCGTGCTCAGATCCAGCACGGCAACGGCCTTTTCGATGCCGGCAATATCGGGCGTCCCGAAGCGGATCAGCGCCTCGTTTGCCAGCACATCCGTCGCATCCAGCCGCACGGTCGCTCCGGGGGCATAATGGGAGGCCATCATGCCGGGCGCCTCGATGGCCGCCGCAACCTTCTTCCTGCGTTTCAGCGTCTTACCGGCCACGCGCTCGATCTCGCTTGCCGTCAGGCCGCCCGGCCGCAAAAGACGAATCTCGCCATCTTCGACCTTGACGATGGTCGACTCCACACCGACCACCGAGGCACCGGCATCCAGGATAAGCGTGATCCGCTCCCCGAGATCGTCATCGACATGATCGGCGCTTGTGGCGCTGATCTTGCCCGACATATTGGCGCTCGGCGCGGCAAGGGGGCGATCGAAGGCGCGGATCAACTCGCCGGCAAAGCCTTGCGGCACGCGGATGCCAACCGTGTCGAGCCCGGCAGTTGCCAGCGGATGGATGCCGCTATCGGGCCTGAGCGGCAGCACCAGCGTCAGCGGGCCGGGCCAGAAGGCTTCCGCCAGCTTGCGGGAGATGGGATCGAAGACCGCATAGCGCTCCGCCATGGCGAGATCGCTCATATGGCAGATCAGCGGATTGAAGCGCGGACGCCCCTTCGTTTCATAGATCCGGGTTATGGCGGCAGGATTGGTGGCATCGGCGGCAAGCCCGTAGACCGTCTCCGTCGGCAGCCCGATCGGCAAACCCTCGGCTAGAGTTGACGTCGCGACCTCGATCGCGGTTTGCGGATGTTCGAGAATGTTTATGCGTCGTGCCATGGCCTGCCTGCTTGCAGTTCAGGCCGTTCTTATGCTCTTCGGGTTTTCGGATCAATCGTCAAAGCTGGCGAATGATGTCGCGAAGCTGCTCGTTACGCGCACCGAGCAGGAGAACGTTGCGAATGGCGATCTGCGGGTCGTGGGTGTGGAACAGCACTCCGTTGCCGCGGATGTCGCGATTGATCGTCAATTTCTTGTCTTCCGCTTGCCTGTCCGGATGGATGGCGACGGCGAAATACATCCGCGAATATTTCAGGCTGATGTCTTCGAAGAAGTTTTCTTCCTGGCCGATGCGGGCAAAGAAGTTGGCGATGTAGAAGGCCCAGTTCACCTCTTCATATCGCGCGAACTG
>JBCNPI010000144.1:0-13864 GCA_039593415.1 Rhizobium sp.
CCATCGACGACGGGCCGGCAATAGGCCTGCTCCTCGGCGAGCAGCGCAAGCCCCGCCGCGACATCGATCACCGAAAGCGCGCGGGCGCCGGCCTTGATCGCCTCGGCAGCAGCCACAACGGCGGCCACCATGCGGTCGAAGGCTTCCAGCTCGATCGCCAATGCCTTGTCGGCGGCATTGGCGATGCGGCTTTCGAGATCGGCCAGTTCGGTCGTGGTGAAACGCATGGCATTCGCCATAGTCTGGCGGTGGATGAAGCGCGCCTTGGCTTCGCTCGTATCGGTCATCGGCCCGGCATTGCCAGCGGTAACTTCGATGAAATAGCCAAGCACGTTGTTGTGCTTGATCTTCAGCGACTTGATGCCGGTCTCCTCGGCATATTGCAGCTGCAGGCCGGCTATGACGCGGCGCGACTGGTCGCGCAATGCCCGCACTTCGTCCAGCTCGGCATTCGCCCCTTCCCTCAAAAAGCCGCCATCCCGTTTCAGCAGGGGCAGTTCTTCGGCAAGCATGGCGGCAAGCATCGCCTCAAGGTCGGCCGGCAAAGCTTTCAGTCCGTCCAGTGCGGCGGCAAGCTCCTCGGGCAGCAAGGCACCGTCGAGAAGCCGGGCAAGATCGGCGGCAGCGGCCAACCCCTGCCGGATTGCCCAGAGATCGCGCGGGCCGCCGCGATCGAGCGCCAGTCGCGACAGGGCGCGCGGCATATCAGGCACATGCTTCAGTGCAGAACGCAGGTCGCTGCAGAGCGACGGCTCCTCGGTCAGAAAACCGATCGAATCCAGGCGCTCGTTGATGCGCTGGGGATCGGTCAGCGGCGACATCAGCCGTTCGGCGAGGAGACGTGCGCCGCCGCCGGTCACGGTGCGATCGATCGCCTTCAGCAGCGAACCGTTGCGATCGCCGGAGAGCGTGCGCACCAGTTCGAGATTGGCGCGGGTGGCAGGATCGATGAAGAGCGTCGAGGCGCCGCTTTCGCGCTCCGGCAGCCCGAGCGGCGGCCGCTCGGCGAGCTGGGTCTTCTCGACATAGGCGACGGCAGCCGCGGCGGCGGCCAATTCGGCGCGGCTGAACGTGCCGAAACCATCGAGCGTGGATACGCCAAAGTAACGCGTGATCCGGCCCTCGGCGCTGGCGCTGTCGAAAAGCACGGCCGGCTGCGGAACGGCCGTGCGGCCAAGGATATCGAAAACCGGCTTCAGGTCCGGATCGTGGAACATCGTATCCGGCAGGATCAGCTCTCTCGGATCGATGCGCAGGATATCGGCGAGCAGCCGCGACGTCTCGGTTTCGGCAAGGCGGAAGACACCCGTCGAGATATCGATCCAAGCAAGCGCCAGCTGCGGCTCGGCGCCGCCGCGAATGCGCGCGAGCGCCATCAGATAGTTGGATTCCGAGGGCGAAAGCAGCTTTTCCTCGGTGATCGTGCCCGGCGTCACCAAGCGCACGACATCGCGCCGCACCACCGATTTGCCGCCGCGCTTCTTCGCTTCGGCCGGATCTTCCACCTGCTCGCAGACGGCGACGCGGAAGCCAAGCGCGATCAGCTTTTGCAGATAATCATCGGCTGCATGAACCGGCACGCCGCACATCGGAATATCCTGTCCCATGTGCTGACCGCGCTTCGTCAGCGTGATGCCGAGCGCGCGCGACGCGTCGATGGCGTCTTCGAAGAACAGCTCGTAGAAGTCGCCCATGCGGTAGAACAGCAGCGAACCGGGATTGTTCGCCTTGATCTCGATATATTGCTCCATCATCGGAGTGGCCGAGGCGCGGCTTTCCTCCGAGGCAAGCTCGGCGGCCGAGAAAGCATCGATGCTGGCGTTAATACGTTCGTTCACGGAGGTGCAGTTTTTCCAAAAAAATGAGGTGCCACCCTATCCGCGCGCCGCTATAGAAGACAACAGCTATCGGGCAAGAGGGACCGGTCGCCCACAGGAGGTTTGGAGGAACAATGGCTGACAGCAAGAGCAAGTCGCGTCCGGGAACGGGGATTACCGAGCAGGAAGCACTGGACTTCCACAAGAACGGCCGCCCCGGCAAGCTCGAGATCAACCCGACCAAGCCTATGGCGACACAACGCGATCTTTCCCTTGCCTATTCACCCGGAGTCGCGGTCCCCGTAAAGGCGATCGCTGCCGATCCGGCCACCGCCTATGACTATACCTCGCGCGGCAACATGGTTGCCGTCATCTCCAATGGCACAGCCATCCTAGGCCTCGGCAATCTCGGCGCTCTCGCCTCCAAGCCGGTCATGGAAGGCAAGTCGGTTCTCTTCAAGCGCTTCGCCGACGTCGATTCCATTGACCTTGAGATCGATACGGAGAACGTCGACGAATTCATCAATTGCGTGCGCTATCTCGGCCCCTCCTTCGGCGGCATCAATCTGGAAGATATCAAGGCTCCGGATTGCTTCATCATCGAGCAGCGTCTGCGTGAGCTCATGGACATCCCGGTGTTCCATGACGACCAGCACGGAACCGCCATCATCGCGGCCGCCGGCCTCATCAATGCGCTGGAGCTGACGGGCCGCGACCTGAAGACGACGAAGCTCGTCTGCAACGGCGCGGGCGCGGCTGCCATCGCCTGCATCGAGCTGATCAAGTCGATGGGCTTCAATCCAGAGAACGTTACTCTTTGCGACACGAAGGGCGTGATCTACCAGGGCCGCAGCGAGGGCATGAACCAGTGGAAGTCGGCACACGCGGTCAAGACCGACAAGCGCACGCTCGCGGAAGCGATGAAGGGCGCCGATGTCGTGTTCGGCCTGTCGCAGAAGGATGCCTTCTCCGAAGAGATGATCCGCTCCATGGCCGACCGGCCGATCATCTTCGCCATGGCCAACCCCGATCCGGAAATCACGCCGGAGGAGGTCGCCCGCATCCGCGACGACGCCATCATGGCGACGGGGCGCTCGGACTATCCGAACCAGGTCAACAACGTCCTGGGCTTCCCTTACATCTTCCGTGGCGCACTCGACGTGCGCGCCACTACCATCAATGACGAGATGAAGATCGCCGCCGTCAAAGCCCTTGCGAGCCTGGCGCGCGAAGACGTGCCCGACGACGTGGTTGCCGCCTATCAGGGCGCAAGGCCGCGTTTCGGCGCACAATATATCATCCCCGTGCCCTTCGACCCGCGCCTGATCTCGGCAATTCCAGTCGCGGTTGCCCAGGCCGCGATCGAAAGCGGTGTCGCTCGCCGCGAGATCTCGGATATGGCCGCCTACGCGCGCGAACTCTCGGCCCGGCGCGATCCGATCGCCTCGACCCTCGCACAGCTCTACGAGCGTGTACGCCGACATCCGAAGCGGATCGTCTTTGCCGAGGCGGAGGAGGAACAGGTCATGCGCGCCGCTCTCTCCTATGCCAACCAGGGACTCGGCACGGCCATCCTGCTCGGCCGCGAGGATCTGATCGAAGCCACGGCAGAGCGCGCCGGCATCGATCTCAACCGCCCCGGCCTCGAGATCGTCAATGCCCGCATCTCGAAGCGGGGAGATGCCTATATCGACTATCTTTATGCCCGCCTGCAGCGTCAGGGTTACCTGCATCGAGACGTAACGCGCCTGATCCATAACGACCGCAATCATTTCGCCGCCTGCATGGTAGCGCTTGGCGACGCCGACGGCATGGTGACGGGTGTCACGCGCAACTATTCAACGGCACTCGGGGACGTGCGCCGCTGCATCGACGCGAAGCCGGGGCATACAGTGATCGGCATATCGATCGTGCTTGCGCGAGGCCGCACCGTCTTTGTCGCCGATACCGCGGTGCATGACATGCCGACCTCGGAAGAATTGGCCGATATCGCCGAGGAAGCGGCCGGGTTCGCTCGGCGGATGGGCTATGAGCCGCGCGTCGCCATGCTGGCCTATTCCACCTTCGGCCATCCCTCGGGCGAGCGCTCGGAGCGGGTGCGCGAAGCCGTCAGCATCCTCGACAAGCGCCATGTGAATTTCGAATTCGACGGCGAAATGGCTGCCGATGTCGCACTGAACCGGAAGATCATGGAGAGCCTTTATCCTTTCTCGCAGCTTTCCGGACCGGCAAACGTGCTTGTCATGCCCGCCTTCCACTCGGCATCGATTTCCACCAAGATGCTGCAGGAACTCGGCGGCTCCACCGTGATCGGGCCGCTGCTCGTCGGCCTCGACAAGCCGGTGCAGATCACCTCCATGGGGGCCAAGGATTCCGATATCGTCAATATGGCCGCCATCGCGGCCTATGGTGCGGGGTCGTAAGCGCTATCTCATAAAGCTGTGCCGGAGACCCAACAAAGGTGATGGCTCCGGTGTCAATTCAGTGTAAAATAGCGGGATGAGTGAAGCTCAGGTCCTGTTTGGAGTGCTGCGCCATTCAGCGCAGCCGGATATTGTCGATGCTATAGAGCGGCTCGTCCTTGAGGCACCCGACCGCAAGCTCAACCGCGTGAACCCACTGGCCTTCGCGGCCGCCCTCGGCTTCGAGGAAGAACAGACCGTCAACGCCTTCCTGCACGCATCGCGCCTTGGCCTGTTTGAGATGTCGTGGAATGTTCTTTGCCCCGGCTGCGGCGGGGTATTGGATGCCAATACCTCGCTGAAAACCGTGCAAAGCGACACCTATAACTGTACGCTTTGCGCAGCCGGATACGAGCCGACGCTCGATGAGATGGTGGAAGTCACCTTCACTGTCAGTCCGCGCGTGCGCCACATAGAAGCGCACAATCCGCACGACCTGCCGCCGCTTGAATATTTCCGCCAGATCTATTGGGGTTCGGGTATCGACCTTCCCGACGAAGGGTATGAAGAAAAAGTCGATCAGTTCGTCCTGGAATCGCTTGAGCTGCCGCCCGGCGAGAAGGCGGTGATATCGCTTCAACTGCCGGCGGAATTTACCATCATCTTCGAGCCTGTCACGCATGCGGCGCAATTCCTCGACGTGAAGGGAGAACCATCGAAGGAGCGGCAGGCTCTCTCGCTCGTTTTCGATCGCATGCATCGCCACAGCGAGGCCATCGAATTGCGACCCGGTCCCCTGCGCATCCAAATGGAGAACCATACGGACATTCGCGTGCTGCCGTCGATCTGCGTGGCCAATGAGGCTCTTCACACGCTGCTCGGACAGCGCCGGCCATTCCTGACCGCCAAGCATCTGCTTTCCAACCAGACCTTCCGTGACATCTACCGCACGGATACGATCGACATCGATCAGCGGCTGAAGATCACCAGCCTCACCTTTCTGTTCACCGACCTGCGCGGCTCGACGGAATTATACGAAAGGGTCGGCGATCTCGCGGCCTTCGACCTGGTCAAGACCCATTTCGGCATCCTGCACGAGATCGTCGCAGCGGAGGCGGGTGCGGTCGTCAAGACCATCGGCGACGCCGTCATGGCAACCTTCCCGACGCCGGACCGGGCGCTGATTGCGGCCATGCGGATGCGTGAGGCCATGCTCAACCTCAATGAAGAGCGTGGCAATGACGATCTTCTTCTGAAAATCGGCATCCATGAGGGGCCGTGCATCGCCGTGAGCCTGAACGAACGGCAGGATTATTTCGGGCAAACGGTCAATATCGCGTCCCGCGTCCAGCATCTCGCCACGTCACGCGAAATATTCGCAACCAGCTCGGTACTCGACCATCCGCGCGCCGCCGAACTGATGACAAGGCGCGGCCTCACGCCGCAATCGCATCATGTCGCGCTGCGCGGCATCACGGACGCGATCGATATTTTCGCGATCCCCTAGAGCGGTTCAGCTGGCAAAGCGACCGGCATCTGCGCCGTAATAATTCACGTAGCGGTTGGAAATGCTGGCGATCGGCAGGACGATCAGAACATCCGTCGTGTTGAAGGCATGATCGACGACAGCGCTCGATCCGACCATGGCTCCAAGACGCAGATAGCCCTTGATCAAAGGCGGTAGCGACATCAGCGCCTTCTTCGGATTGACGGCCTCGACCGGCATCAGATCCATGTTGCGGGCAAGCGACGGCAGCGCGCCGACAGACCATTCGTCCTTGGCGAGGACATTATGGTAAAGGAAGGACAGAGCTAGAGCGTGCTGTTCCGGCAGAACGCCGGGGAAGGATGCGCAGCCGAACATCGCGCCCATGCCATGCTTCAGAGCGTAGGCCCAATTGCCCTGCCACAGCAGCTCCACTGTGCGCTTGTTGCGGTAATCCGGCAGCACGCAGGAACGGCCGAGCTCCATGAAGCGCTTGTCCGGATGGCGGGCAAGCAGCGCGTCGATATCGAATTCCGAAGAGGAATAGAACCCCCCATTGGCCATGGCAACTTCCTGGCGCAGCAGGCGATAGGTTCCGACGATCTGATCTTCCGGATCGCCTTCGATCGAACGGTCCAGCACCAGAAGATGGTCGCAGATCGCATCCCAGCTGTCGATATCGCGCTGGCGGCGCATGGCATCGGCCGGAAGTTGCGCGTTCATCTCCTCGACGAAAACGCGGTAGCGTACGGCCTGAGCGGCATCGATTTCGCGCGCCGTGCGGGCAAGGCGCGTTTCGAGATTTCCGATGCGTCCGAGCACATCGCTGGCAACCGGCTCAACCGTTGCCTTTGAAGACTGAACCATTTCGCCCTGAGCTTCGCGATTCAAGATTTCGATGGACATGGCGATTCTCCCCCTGCGGGCCGATATAGCGCCATAAACCAAATTCGTGCGACAGGAAAGTGACACGCAGCTTGGCTAAATGCAAGAAGCGTGCCCATTGCAATTTTTCGAATAAACGCGCCGTCCCCAACTTAGCGGCGGCAATTGCCACAGGTTGAGTGGCATATCGCCCTCTATCGCGCATTGATGAGCCGGCTCCGATAATCCTCTCTCAAAGCCGGGGCGGATTTCTAAGCGCGCTCGAAAACCGATCTCGACAGGACCTGCAACACCGTCGTCAGCTTTTCGGGATCGACCGGCTTGACGATGACGGCGTCGGCCCCCGCCAGAAGCGCCTGACGGCGGATCGCATCGCGGCTGTCTGCCGTCAGCACGACAATGGGAAGCGGCGGCAAGCCTTGCCGGCGCTCGTGGGCGCGCAATTGAGCAAGCACGGCCGCGCCCGTACCGCCGGGCATGTTGAAATCGGTCACGAGCACTTCGGGCCGCGCTTCTGCATTTTCAGCACGGGCACGAAGACCATCGAAATCCTCGACCAGACGAACCCTATGGCCGGCCTTGGAGAGCATGGCGCGAACCAGCATCGCGTTCACCGGATCATCCTCGCCCAGCAGGATATCCAGCGTGCGGTCCTCCGCCTCGGGTGTCGTTATGCCCATCTCCGAGACAGCTTCGATCAAGGCCTCGCGCTTTTCCATGCCGCGCATGCGGCCTCTCAGCACGTCGATTAGCGATTGTTCGCGCAGCGGCCGGATGAGCCACGCGTCGAAGAGATCGAGCGGATGGGTATTGCGCTCCTCGGGATTGACCAGGAAGATCTTGCGAAGCCTTGGCACCGCGAGTGCATTTCCTTCGCTGAAATACCAGGGCGCCATGCGGTGGTCGACGATCAGATCCGTCCAGGCTCCCGCTTCACTCATCGGGAAAGACCGAAGCAGATCCTCCATGTCATCGGCACAGATCAGCCTGCAATGGCCGCCGAGGGTCTGAATGGTTCGCATGATGGCCGTGCTTGCGGCTCCCTGTGGAGCCAGCAGCAAGACGCGAGATCCCCCGAGCATCTTGCCGCGATGGCCATATCCATCTTCGCCGGCAGCCAGACTGATCGGAAAGGAGATGACGAACTCGCTGCCCTTGCCACGCTCGCTGGCCACACTGAGCCTGCCGCCGAACTCACGCAAGATGCGGGCCGAGATGGCAAGGCCGAGGCCGGTGCCGGCGCTTCTTTCCACGACAGAGCCGGCTTGTTCGAATTCACCGAAGACGCGCGCCTGTTCTTCCTCCGTCATACCTGGGCCGCTATCCCGCACCGATATCGTCAAGTCGCGATCCTGAAGATCGACACCGACGAGAACGCCGCCGGTCTGGGTGAACTTTACCGCATTGCCGATGACGTTGAACAGGATCTGGCGCAGACGGGCGGGATCGAACTCCATGCTTTCCGGGACATTGGCGGCAACGCTCGCGGCGATTTCGATGCCCTTTTCGTGGGCACGATGGGCGAGCATTTCGATGACACCCTCCAGCAGAGGCCGCAGGGCCTCCTGCCGCGGATGCAACTGGAAGCGGCCGACTTCGATCGTGGAAAAATCCAGGAGATCTTCGACCAGCTGCACCAGCGCATGCCCCGACTGGCGAATACCGGTCAGGTAATTTGCCTGCTCCAAGGTCAACGGCGTCTGGGCAAGCAGATGGTTCATGCCGAGAATGCCAGACAGCGGCGTGCGGATCTCGTGACTGACGGTGGCGAGCAACCGCGATTTGGCCGCGCTGTTATACTCAGCCTTCAGCCGCGCATCCTCGCGCAGCCGTGTGGTCTGCCGCTCTTCCGTCACGTCACGCGCGATGCTCTGAATGCACAATTGTCCGGTCGCCGGATCACGGAACATGACATCGTGCCAGGCGAAGATGCGCCGCCCCTCGGGCGTGGCGATTTCCGCATCCTGATGTTTCGCGTCGCTGACTGCACGAAATACGAGGCCGGCCTCTTCCAGCGTCAGGCCTTCCGGATGCGACTTGCCCGTGAGCTTGCGGAAGGTGGCGTTGGCGTGCAGAATCCGGCGATCGATGCTGCGGGTGACCGTGATGTCCCCAAGCGCATCATGGATGGTAGCAAGCAGACCGATGCTTTCCTTGTGTTCCCACAGGCGGTCGTGCTCGTTCTCGCTGAAATCGGTAAGGGCCACCTCGGCCTTCTGGACCGCACCTCGGCTTTTGATGATGCTGGCGGTGGCTAGGGCGAGGGCAACAACGGCCAAAACGCCCGCCAGCGTCAGCGGACCTCCGGCAAAACCGATCGCAAGAAGAGCGGCACCCACCACGAGCCCGCCGCCATTCAGCCAGTGGTCCTGCAGCCACCAGGGCCGCATGGGCAACGCCGGCTGACGAACCGCATCCTGGGACGACTCGAGCGATTTCGGGAGCACCGACGCGTTTGCGGCCGGCCCGGTCGGTTCCGTTTGGCCGCGAACAGCTGCCGCGGCAAGCTTTTCCTGCAAATTTGCCAGAGTGCTCATGCAACCTGGCTATCACAGGCACAGTTCCCGATGCCTTCAGGGATTCGCTAGAATTTTAAGCTTTTGCCTTTTTCGGCATCAGAAGCTCGTCGAGAATGACGCATCCCGCGCCGACGGTAATAAAACTGTCGGCAAGATTGAACACTGCGAAAGACCACGTCTGCGTATGGAAGAGGATGTAGTCGATCACATGGCCGTAGAGAAAGCGGTCGATCAGGTTGCCGAGCGCGCCGGCAATGATGAGGGCAAAGCCTATATGCGCGAGCCAGCGATGATCCGGCGTGCGCCGCCAAAGCCACAGCACGAAGGCGACGATGACGAGCCGCATGCCGACGATGAACCAGCCGTCCATGCCCGACAGCATCGAGAATGCCACGCCGAGATTGTAGGTGCGATAGAGCGCCAGCATCGGAATGACAGGCACCATCTCCTGCAGCGGCAGCCAGTTGTCCACCATGATCTTGATGGCCTGGTCAAGGATGACCGCAACCACGATGAAGATCAGGATCGGCAGGGGCCGTGAAAACAGAGCCGGCTTTGCAGTCGGCTGTTCATGGGTCTCGCTTTCGGTCATCGGGTCTCGCTCAAGGTCAGAATATGGCGGCGAGCTTCGAACAGCATGACTGCTGTGGCAACCGCCAGATTGAGGCTGTCGGCGCGGCCTGCCTGCGGGATGCGGGCAAGCGCATCGGCCTCCTTCGCCAGAACATCCGGCAGGCCGGACTGCTCGTTGCCCATCAGGATGACGACGGGCTTCCTCTTGTAATCGATGGTGCGGTAGTCGACGGCGCCGGCCAGATGGGTGGCAACGACGGCAACGCCCGCGGTCTTCTTCCAGGCCAGAAACTCTTCCGGCGTGGCCTTGACGACGGGAACGGCAAAGACCGACCCCATGGTGGCACGTACGGTTTCCAGGGAAAACGGATCGGTCGTGTCGCCGACCAGGATGACGCCGGATGCACCTGCCGCATCGGCGGTGCGGATAATGGTGCCGAGATTGCCGGGATCGCGCACGCGATCGAGCGCCACCCAGGTCTCGCCCGTCTTCGGCCTAATATCCCGAAGCTGCCGCCAGCGCTGTTCGAAAACGCCGACCACCATCTGCGGATTGTCGCGGCGGGTGATCGAGCCGATGACCTTTTCGCTGACCTCAAGCACAAGTCCGCCGGCCGCCACCGTCTTGGCTGCCACTTGCTCGACCAGAGGCTTGCCCTTGGCGGCCTTGGCATAAACAAGCGTGCGGATCGTCCAGCCGAGTTCGAGCGCGTCGATGACGAGCTTCAGCCCTTCGGCCAGGAAGGCACCGCTTTCCTCGCGCGACTTCTTGACCGTCAGCGCCTTGATGTCCTTGACGATCGGATTGGCAAGCGAGGTGACCTCCTTGACCTGTCCGACCTTGCGCGGGCCGTCACTACGGAAATCCTGATTCATTTCGGCACCCAGCGGCTGAAGAGAGAGGTGGAAAGCGCCCTGCCCGGCGTGCGGCCGTCGAGACCGGCCTCGCGGATGACAAGTTCGCCGGATTCGACCACGCCCCCCGCGCCTCGCATTGTCTCGCGCATTAGCTCATGGATCGAATAGAAGCTCGCGCGGATGGAATAGGCCGTCAGCACGAGGCCGAGCGCCTTCGGCGACAGGATTTCGCGGCAGACATCCAGCATCAGCGGCAGATGCTCGAACAGATGCCAGACCTCGCCGTTGGGGCCGCGGCCGAACTTCGGCGGGTCGGTCAGGATGATATCGTATTTGTTGCCGCGCCGCTCCTCGCGCAGGATGAACTTCATCGCATCCTCGCAGATCCAGCGGATCGGCAGCTTTTCCATGCGGCCCAGCGCCTGGTTTTCGCGTGCCCAGCCGATCGCCTTCTTGGAGGCATCGACATGGGTGACTTCCGCACCTGCCGCCACAGCCACCAGCGAAGCGACGCCGGTATAGCCGAATAGGTTCAGGATCTTCAGCGGCCGTTTCGCCGCCTCGACCTGCTCCTTCATCCAGGCCCAGTGCACGATCTGCTCCGGAAAGACGCCGACATGACGGAATGCGGTGAAGCGGCCGAGAAAATCGACGCCGAGCAATTGCAGCGGCCAGGTTTCACCGAGCGCCTCGCGCGGGAAGCGCCAGCGGCCCATGCCATCCTCGTCCGTGTCGCCGGTGAAGATGGCGTCGGCATTGTCCCATACATGCGCTGCAAGCGAGGGTGGCCATAACGCCTGCGCTTCCGGCCGAACGATGCGATAGGGGCCGTACTGCTCGAGCTTCAGCCCGTTGCCGCTATCGATCAGGTGAAAATCCCCGGCGCCCAACGACTCGAGGATGACGGGTACGCGCTCGGCAGGCCGCTCGCCGCTTCTCGCGATCAACGGCCGTTCGGGCGCAGCAGAACCGGCCGCAGCATCGCGCGGCTCGGTCACCCGCTCACCATGATCGCGCGAAGGCTTGGCTGGCCTAGAAGCATACGCCGGCTTTGCCGATGGCTTGCCGGCCTTGTCACGCTGGGGTCTTGCCCCAAGGCCGCCCGCAGTTTTCTGGCCTGGCCGGCTTTCCCTATATTTCACCATGCTTGTCTCAAAATTGATATGTGCGTGCAAATAGCATCTGGCCGCCACTTGGCAAAGCGCTTTCCGATCTGCGATGATCCACGCACAAAATGTCACATTGGGAGGATTGCGCATGGACATGACCGGCGAGGAGCGGATCGCAGCACCCAGGGATGCAGTATGGGCGGCACTGAACGATCCCGAGATCCTTAAGCGATGCATTCCCGGCTGCCAAAGCCTGGAGCAGATTTCGCCCACGGAGTTGACGGCCACCGTGAAGCTGAAGATCGGTCCGGTTTCCGCAACCTTCAACGGCGATGTCACGCTTTCCAACATTAAGGCGCCGGAAAGCTACACGATATTTGGCGAAGGAAAGGGCGGCATTGCCGGTTTCGCCAAGGGCGGCGCCGATGTCGTGCTCAGGGAAGACGGCAACGAGACCATCCTGCAATACGAAGCCAAGGCGCAAGTCGGCGGCAAGATCGCACAGCTCGGCTCGCGGCTGGTCGATTCCAGCGCCAAGAAGCTGGCACAGCAGTTTTTTGCCGATTTCACCGCGGCGATCAACGGTCAGTCCAGCGGCTGATTGCCGAGCGCATATTTGGCGCCCATATAGTCGATCATGACATCGCAATTTCAGACATGGGCCATCCGGCCTGCACATGAACAGGATATGCAGACACTCGCGGAGATTTATCTCCAAGTTCGCCGCGAGACATTCCGCTGGGTCGACCCCGATCGCTTTACACTGGAAGACTTCGCCACTCACACGAATGGCGAGCGTCTGTTCGTTTGCGAAGATGGAAATGGCGCGATTGCCGGCTTCGCCGCGATTTGGGAGCCGGACGATTTCATCCACATGCTCTATATTCTGCCGGCCTTCCAGGGCTGCGGCGCGGGCAAGGCACTGCTCGCCGCACTGCCGGATTGGCCACGGCGCCGTTATCGGCTGAAGTGCCTGGTCAAAAACATCCGCGCCATGGCGTTCTATCGAATGCTCGGCTTCGAGATCATCGGCGATGGCGCATCGCCGGAAGGAGATTATAAAGAGATGCGGCTTGGCGATGCCGCTTCACTTTGACGGCAGCTGCCCGGCGATCTCTTCGGCGCGCGTGCGATGCTTATCGGCTTCGGCCTGCCAGCGTACCGCTTCCCGCGACTGGTTACGTGCGCGCTTGCGATGCTTTCTCTGATTGAACCAAGTGACCGCGGCGCCGACGATCATGCCGAGGATCAGCGCGGCAAACAGCAGCACGAACAGAGGCGCATTCAGCGACAGCACCTGATCCTCAGGCCGGAAGGGATTGAGAGCCAAGGTCACGGCTTGCCTGTTGGCGACGCAGAATATGATGAGAATGATGCCGAGCGGCAGCAATATCAGCAGATTGACGATCTTCTTGGCCATTGCGCAGCTCCTTTGTCCACAGCCATGGATGCCCGCACCCAAGCCGCCTTCTGCCGCACTCTAGGAAAGAGGCGGCCGAAATCAAGTGTCACCGCGTCGCGGCACAATCATGTCCGACGGCTGTATCCGCCGAAGCATTTGGGAAAATTCGGCCGGAACAGGACCTATCAGTTATCGTCTTCCTCGTCGGGGCTGCCCGGATTCAGACGCTCGCGCAGTTCCTTGCCCGTCTTGAAGAAGGGAACCCATTTTTCTTCGACGAAGACCGTATCGCCGGTGCGCGGATTGCGACCGGAGCGCGAAGGGCGGTTCTTGACGGAAAAAGCGCCGAACCCGCGAAGTTCGACCCGGTTTCCAGCCGCGAGTGCATCGGTGATCTCGTCGAGGACGGCGTTGACGATATTTTCCACGTCCCGGTGGTAGAGATGCGGGTTGCGAGCGGCAACAATCTGCACCAATTCCGACTTGATCACGGCTATCCCCTTAAATCATTGATTTATCAATTGGCTGCACCCTGCCAAACTGAAAGCAGGCCGTCAAGAAACAACTTATCGGTCATGATTTTCTGAAGACTCTCTCCCTTGATCAAATCATCATAACCGAGACGATTTAGCAACCAGGAAGCGGCCCCCGGCCAAAAGAAGGGCGAAGTTTTGTCTTCCCGCTTCCAATCGACGACCGGCAGGTCCTTCTTGACCTTGCGCGTTTCGAGATAGGCGAGAATTTCGTCCTCGCCGCCGAGCGTATCGATCAGCTTGTTCTGCAGCGCCTGGCGGCCGGTGAAGATGCTGCCGT
>JBCNPI010000145.1:0-13861 GCA_039593415.1 Rhizobium sp.
CGAAACGCTCGAGCATGCGTTCGACCTCGCATACCATGGTCTCGAACAACTCCGGCGTCACGTCGCGTCCGCCATGCCGCTCCGAGAGCGTCACGACGCCGACAGGCAGGGAGGTCCAATGGGTGATGTGATTGGCAAGGCGGCTGGAGCGATTTTCGCCGATCCGGATGACGGCGATTTCCGAAGAGCCGCCGCCGATATCGAACAGCACGACCGATCGCGCCTCCGGCCCGACGAGCGACGAGCAGCCCGAGACGGCAAGCCGCGCTTCGGTTTCGCGGTCGATGATCTCCAGCCGCAATCCCGTCTCTTCGGTCACCCTTGCAAGAAACGCTTCGCCATTGTCGGCGGCGCGGCAGGCTTCGGTGGCGATCAGCCGCATGCGTCGGATTTCCCGGGTCTTCAGCTTGGCCGCGCAGATACGCAGCGCTTCGACAGCCCGGTCCATTGCGTCGCTCGAAAGGCGCCCGCTGGCACCAAGCCCTTCACCCAGGCGTACGATGCGGGAAAAGGCATCGACAACGCGGAACTGCCCCGGCCGGGTCGGCTGCGCGATCAGAAGGCGGCAATTATTGGTGCCGAGATCGAGGGCGGCATAGAGGTCGAGTGGGCGGGAATCGGCGTCGGCATGGTGCTGCGGCCCCTGCCCTTCACGCCGCGGCTGCGATTGCCGGTTCTGACGGTGATCGTCATGCGCTGCGACCTGCGCGCTCGAAGGCGCATTTACAGGAGCGACGATCTGCGCTGTTTTCTCATGCACCAGCGGCCGGCCCTGCAGCCCACGCTTGCTGCGATGCTTGCGCCGATTCTTGCCGCTTTTGCGCGCAGATGACGAATGCCCATATTCCGACGAAGCGCGATGCTCCGCCGGTGCCGAAAGTTGTTGCGTCTGGGAAGCAGGCTGCACGACACCCGGGGCTGCGCCGCGTGCACGGCGTCGGCGCTTGCGTTTTCTGGCCGGCGAGCCGGCCTCATCCTCTGCTGGGCGTTGCGCCACCTGGCTGGACTTGCCTGCCTGGATGGCCTCCGCAGAATGAGCGTTCTGGCGGCCAGGGCCACGCTTACGCTTCGCGCGCCGGGAGGATTTGCCCTTCCCGCGCTCTGCTGACGACGCCCCGGTTGCCTGCGGCGCTGGGCCGCTGTCGGGGTCACTCACGTATCTTTTCCACCGCGCCGCGCAAGGCCTTTGGGGCATGCTGCTGGCGCTCGTTCGATTTTCGTTGGGCAAAGAATACCAGCAGGATGGGTTTTCGCCAAATTCTTTTTGGATCACGCCTATTTGGCGCTGGCAGGAGCAGCCGTCAGGCGATCAGATGCGCCCTGACATCAGCCGCAAGTTGCTGCATCCGGTCAATCGGCGCGTGGCCGATCAGCATGAAGGCATGGGTCGGGCTCGACCAATAGACGATATTCATGCCCCGGCGATTTTCCATGTCCGGCGCCGCCGCACCCTTGGAGGATTGGACGATACAAAGTGCCATCGGGCCGTTTTCCGGATCGAGATAGGCGATCTGCGCGAGCGGCTTGCTGTCGTAATTCAGGATTTGGGCGCGCTTGAACGCAACACCCGGCATGGCGACGGACTCCGGCGCCAGCGAGAGACCAAGCCTGTCGCCGACCTCATTCAGCTGTGCCACCTGCTGCGCACGGTCGCCGGCCGGCGCGTTCAGCGTATCCGCCGTGTAGAGCGAAAGATATTCGGCAACCACGGCACGCCATTCGCTATCCTCATCCGGCTTTGAAAGCCGACGGCCGATGCCGATTACAGCGCGGTCGACGGCGATGGCGGCTATGAAGCTGGCGGCAATCGCCGCAAGAAAGCCGCGACGGCCGATGCCGGTAGCGCGTGTTTTGGGTTCTTCGGTTGCGGGAATAGCGGCAAGCATGGCTTCCAGCTTCGCAGCAGGGGCCTCGGCAAGTATCGGCTCGAACGCAATCTTGAAGGGCAACGCGCTACGCGACAGAAAATCGAAACGCTCCGCCACACGCTCGTCATCGGCGATCAATCGTTCGATCCTCCTACGGTCGGCGGCGTCAAGCTCGCCATCGATGAACGCGGTGAGCTGTTCGTCCGTGACCATCTGTCCTTTGTTCAATTCACTCATTGCCATTCCCCAGTCGCCCGCCTCCGGACGATTTTCCGTCGGCCGCCACCCCCATTCCATCCGCCAGCTTCGCTCGCGCGGCCGCCAGCCGGCTCATGACGGTGCCGATCGGCACCTCCAGAACCTCGGCCACCTCGCGATAGGAAAGCCCCTCGACATAGGCCAGGAACACGGCGGTCCGCTGGGCTTCCGGCAGTGCCTGCACGCGCTGCAACACCTGCCCGGCCAGGATGTGCGTTTCGGTTTCCTGCGCGCCATCGAAAACCAGCGTCTCGTCGGCATCGACGAAGCCCTGTCCCATGCGCACCCGGCGCGAACGGACCTCGTTCAGCCATATCGAGTGGAGGATGGCAAACAGCCAACGGTCCAATCGCGTACCCGCCGTAAACTGCGCCGCCCGTTCCAAGGCCCTGACGCAGGTCGCCTGAACGAGATCGTCGGCAATGTCCCGCTGGCGCGACAGCACCACGCCGTAACGCCACAGCCGCGTCAGGTGCTGGGACAGGCCTGCCCTGATATCCCGTTCGCTCGCTATGACATCCTCCGCCGCGTTCGCATGTCGCGGAGCCGCCGACCTATTCGGCGGCTCCGTTACCGTCAGACTATAAGCGGAAATCGCGCCACGAGCGACCGGTATCACTCCCATATCCCTCGCAAAGCTCCCTGCCTAAGTCTTCATCACCGACCTGAACCTGCCGTCACAGACTGGACGGATTCATGATTGCAGCGTGAAGATCGCGATATTCCTCGCAGCTCGTATTGCCGCAGAGCGTCTTGATCGTGCTCAACTGGTCCTTTGCCAAATCCATCTGACCCTTGATGACATAGGCTTCGCCGAGATACTCACGAACCAGCGTATATTTCGGGTCCATGGCGACGGACTTCTGGTAGTAGGAGATGCCTTCATCCGTGCGGCCGAGCTTGCGGGTGACGTAGCCACGATAGTTCAGCGCTTCTGCCGTATTCGGGTTCTCCATCGTATCCAGAACGGCCAGGGCTTCCTCGTAACGGTGATCCTTCTTGGCCAACGAATAAGCGTAATCGGCGCGGTTCTCGTCGGTGACGTTGGCGCCCTGCTGTTTGACGCATTTCTTCGCCTTCTGATCGTAGATCTCGCCCTTCTTGCAGGTCGGCGTCGTGCTCGAATTGTCGCCCGCGGCGAAGACGGGAACGGCGAAGGTGCCGAGGGTCAGGCTTGCGCCGAGGGCTATGGAAGCCAGGCGAAATACTTTGGTCGTCATGGGGTGTCTCCTTGGCAAAATGAACGTTGCGAGAGGAGAACACACCGCCCGCACCTTTTATTCGAACGGTCCCAGATTTTTTTTGAGCCATCGCATGCTCTCGCACCGTCACTCTTTCGTGACCGCTCCGGCATCGAATAGACCGTCGTCATCGCGTGTTTCCGTCACATGCCCCTCAAGGACAACAGGTGAAACTCGTGACCGATACCGTCAAACTTCTAAGCCTCGCCGTCGCAACACCCGACAACATCATCCTTCAAACGGACGCCGCCGAGACGGCGGGCCGCCTGTTCTCAGACCGCTTTCAGGATTTCAAATATCTTGCCCGCGTCTTTGAAAGCACCGGAATTCGCAAGCGCCATGTGGCAAGACCGCTTTCCTGGTTCGAAGAACCGCATGGCTGGCAGGACCGCATGGCCGCCTATACCGAAGTCGCGTCCGAACTTTTCCGCCGTACCGCAACCAAGGCGCTGCAACGCGCCGGCATCAAGGCCGGCCAGGTGGATTGCATCGTCACGGCTTCATCCACCGGGCTAGCGACGCCGAGCCTTGAGGCGCGGCTCGCCGGCGAGATGGGCTTCCGCCGCGACATCGAGCGCGTGCCGATTTTCGGGCTCGGCTGCGCGGCTGGCGTATCCGGCCTGGCCGTTGCGGCAAGACTGGCGAGGAGTCGGCCAGGCGCCGTCGTACTCTTCGTTGCGGTCGAACTCTGCTCGCTTGCCTTCCGCCTGGACGAGCTGACCCGCCCAAACATCATTGCCACCGCGCTGTTCGGCGATGGCGCGGCGGCCTGCGTGCTGCGGGCCGGCGAAAGCGGCATTGCGGAGATCGAATCGTCAGGCGAACATCTCTTTCCCGACAGTCTCGGCATCATGGGCTGGAAGATAGACGATACCGGTTTCGGCATCGTGCTCGAACAATCGCTGCCGGTCTTTGCCGAAACGCATCTGAGGAGCGCCGTTGCCGGCATTCTGGAACGATCCCGGCTTTTGATCGCGGATATCGGCCGCTTCATCTGCCATCCCGGCGGAGCCAAGGTGCTGACGGCGCTCGAGAGCGCACTCGGCCTCGAAGAGGGATCGCTCGATATCGAGCGTGAGGTGATCGGCGACTATGGCAACATGTCCTCTCCCACCGTGTTCTTCGTGCTGGAGCGTGCAATCGCCGCCGACTTGCCTGAGCGTTCCGCGCTGCTCGCCATGGGGCCAGGATTTTCGGCAAGCTGCATCACCCTGAAGAGGGCGGCATGATGCTGTGGCCCTCGATCGCACTTCTTGGCTTCGTGACACTGCAGCGGCTGGCGGAGCTCGCCTATTCCAGGCACAATACTGCTGCTCTGCTTGCCCGCGGCGCCCGGGAATATGCGCCGGAGCACTATCCCTTCATGGTGGCGATGCACTCGGCCTGGCTGATCGGATTGTGGCTTTTCGCCGCCGGCCGGCCGGTCGATCCCATCTGGTTCCTGCTCTTTATGGCTCTGCAGGGAGCACGTTTCTGGGTGCTGGCGACACTGAAGGAGCGATGGACAACGCGCATCATCATCTTGCCCGGCGCGGCACTGGTCACCAAAGGCCCCTACCGCTTCCTCAGCCACCCCAACTATGCCGTCGTCATCGGCGAGATCGCGGTGCTGCCCCTCGCCTTCGGTCTTCCGCTCTACGCGGCAATCTTTTCGGTGCTCAACGGCATCATTCTTGCGATCCGCATTCGTGCCGAGAATGCCTGTCTGAAACAGAGTGCGGCCTAACGGCATTTTTCAATTGCGCCGCAGAAATTTGGCAGGCATTTTCGATGCTTACGCTGCGGTCTAGGCGATGCGTAAGGATCGAGCGGCAATGTGATGAGCACGCGGGTAGCAGGATAAAATGACAAAGGACGCAATCGTTCTCGGTGCGGGCATCGTCGGCGTTTCCACGGCAATCCATCTGCAGCGGCGGGGACGGCAGGTCGTCCTCGTCGACAGAAAGGAGCCCGGCCGGGAAACCTCCTTCGGCAATGCCGGTCTCATCCAGCGCGAGGGCGTGGTGCCCTATGGTTTTCCTCAGCAATTCGGCCTGCTGCTGCGCTATGCTTTCAACAATCGCATCGACGCGCATTATCATCTGCGGGCGCTACCCGCGCAGCTCGCCTTTCTTGCCCGCTATTGGTGGAACTCCAATGCGAAGCGCCACCAGATAATTTCGCGCGCCTATGCGCCGCTGATCGAGCATTCCGTCAGCGAGCACAACGATCTCATCGAAGCCTCCCATGCCGAGGAGCTCATTCGCAAGAACGGCTGGGTGGAACTGTTCCGCTCGAACGAGAAGCGTGACGCCGAGTTTGCCGAAGCCGAACGCCTCAACGGCGAATTCGGGATCGGCTACGATGCCTTGAGCAGTGCGGAACTTGCCGCCGCCGAGCCGCATCTCAAGAGCAGCTTTGCCGGCGCCCTGCGCTGGCGCGATCCATGGTCGGTACTGGACCCGCATGGACTGACCGCAGCCTATCGCCGCTATTTCGAAAGCATAGGCGGCCGTGTGACGACAGGGGATGCAGTCTCCCTCGGCATGGCCGGCAAAGCCTGGAGAATGGTGACCGCAGAAGGATCGATCGAGGCGGAGGATGTCGTCGTGGCGCTCGGCCCCTGGGCCGATATCGTGACGAAACGCTTCGGCTATGCCTTTCCGCTCGGCGTCAAGCGCGGCTATCACATGCATTATGCGGCCGAAGGCAATGCCGTCCTCAACAACTGGACGCTCGATGCCGAGCGCGGCTACCTGCTGGCGCCGATGAGCCGTGGTATCCGGCTGACGACCGGCGCAGAATTCGCCCTGCGCGACGCACCGAAGACGCCAGTGCAGCTCGACCGCGCCGAGGCCGTCGCGCGCACCACCTTTCCGCTCGGCGAGCGGCTCGATCCGGAACCCTGGATGGGCGCCCGTCCCTGCACGCCCGATATGATGCCGATCATCGGCAAGGCGCCGCGGCACAACGGCCTATGGTTCGCTTTCGGACATGCCCATCACGGGCTGACGCTCGGGCCGGTGACCGGACGCGTGCTTGCCGAGCTCATCACCGGCGAGACGCCGTTCATCGATATTTCGGCTTATGCTCCCAACCGGTTTGCGCCTTAAACCTTTGATTTAAAGGATAGCCTTGAGGCCTCTGATGGAAGCGTCGACGATCTCCTCGATCGTGGCGTCGATATCGACGGTCACGACGCCGGGCTCACCGGTCGGCGCTTCCAGCGTCTGCAGCTGGCTTTCGAGCAGCGAGGTCGGCATGAAATGCCCCTTGCGCTCGCCCATGCGCTTCGTCAGCAGCTCTTTCGAGCCTTCGAGATAGATGAAATAGAGATGGCCACCGGCAGACGCCCGCAGGCGTTCGCGATAGATGCGCTTCAGCGCCGAGCAGGTCACGACAACGCCCTCGCCTTTCGCAAGACTTGCCGAAATCTCCTGGCCGATCTTTTCCAGCCAGGGCCAGCGATCCTCGTCCGTCAGGGGGATGCCCTTGCTCATCTTCTCGACATTGGCAGCCGGATGCAGAGCATCGCCTTCGATGAAATGGATGCCAAGCTTGGCCGCGACACCCTCGCCGATCGAGGATTTGCCGCTGCCGCTGACGCCCATGACGATGATGGCGAGGGGGGTGTCCTGATTATCGTGCATAGGCCTATCCGAAATGATTGATTTCAAACCGGGCACGCCTGCTCTTCAGCCGTGCCCGATTCGCAACTTGGATCAATCCAGCGGAAAGAAACAGGAAAATTTATGCGTTGCCTCGCCCGCCAGCTCCGGCGTCACCTCCCGGCACTTGTCCTGGGCGCGCCAGCAGCGCGGATTGAAGTGGCAGCCCTTCGGCGGATTGAGCGGCGACGGCAGCTCACCCTCCAGACGAATGCGGTTCTTCTCGCGCTCAGGATCGGCGATCGGTGTCGCCGAAAGAAGGGCCGCCGTATAGGGATGGCGCGGCCTGTTGAATACTTCTTCCGCCGTGCCGGTTTCGACCGGACGCCCGAGATACATTACCATCACGTCGTCGGCGATATGGCGGACGACGGAGAGGCCATGCGAGATGAAAAGATAGGCGAGGCCCATCTCCTTCTGCAGGTCCATCAGGAGGTTGAGCACCTGGGCCTGGATCGACAGATCGAGCGCTGAGACCGGCTCGTCGAGCACCAGTACCTTCGGCCGCAGCATCAGGGCGCGGGCAATGGCGATGCGCTGGCGCTGGCCGCCTGAGAACATATGCGGATAACGATCATAGTGTTCCGGGCGCAGACCGACACGCGCCATCATCTCCTCCACCTTACGGCGGCGGGTGGCAGCATCGTCATCCGTGTTGATCTTCAGCGGCTCTTCCAGAATCGAGCCGACCTTCTGGCGCGGATTGAGCGAACCATAGGGATTCTGGAACACGATCTGCACGGCGCTGCGCAGGCTGCGGTCACCAAACTTGGCGGGCTTGCCATCGATCAGCAATTCGCCGGCCGTCGGATTTTCGATCATCGTCACCAGGCGGGCGAGCGTCGACTTGCCGCAACCGGATTCGCCGACAACGGCGAGCGTGCGGCCTGATTGTAGGCTGAAACTGACGCCGTTCAATGCCTTGACGGTCGCCTCGGGTTTGAAGCTGCCGCGCTTGACGGTGTAGAAGCGGGCGAGATCGCGCCCTTCGAGAACAGCGCCGGTCATGCGGCACCTCCTGCTTTTTGCGTGGTGGCAATGCCGGGGTGGCCGAGCGGCTTGCCATGTTCCAGCGGATAGTTGCAAAGGGCTACGCCCAGTTCAGGCCCCTGACGCCTCACGCCCTTGTCGCATTCCGCCGTTGCAAAGGAGCAGCGCGGCGCAAAGAGGCAGCCTCTGGGACGGTCGTGCTGACCGGGAACGACGCCGGCGATCGACGGCAGACGCTCGCCGACTTCGGCGCGCTCCGGCAGAGCCGAAAGAAGGGCCGCCGTATAGGGATGGTGCGGGTCGCGGAACAGGTCCTTGACCGGCTGCTCTTCGACCTTCTGGCCGGCATATTGCACCTGAACGCGCTCCGCCGTTTCGGCGACGACGCCCATGTCGTGGGTAATGAGCACGAGCGCCATGCCCTGCTCCCGCTGCAAGCGTACGAGCAGGTCGAGGATCTGCGCCTGGATCGTCACGTCGAGCGCCGTGGTCGGCTCGTCGGCGATCAGCAGTTTCGGATTGCAGGCGAGCGCCATGGCGATCATGACGCGCTGGCTCATGCCGCCCGACATCTGATGCGGGAAGTTCGACAGACGATCTTCCGGCGCTGGAATGCCGACGAGATTCAAGAGCTCGATCGAGCGCTCGCGGCGTGCCTTGCGGTCGAGGCCCATATGGATGCGGAGCGTCTCGCCGAGCTGGAAGCCGACCGTGAAGCACGGATTGAGGCTCGACATCGGCTCCTGGAAGATCATGGCCATGTCCTTGCCGATGATCTTCCGGCGCTGGCGCGAAGAGATGCCGCGCAGGTCCTTGCCATCGAACATCATACGGTCGGCGGTGATCTTCGCCGTCCAGGGCAGAAGGCCCATCATGGCAAGCATGGAGACGGACTTACCAGAACCGGATTCGCCGACGATCGACAGGATTTCGCCCTTGTCGCATGTCAGCGAGACGCCATCGACCGCCCGGAACAGGCCGGACGAGGTCTGGAATTCAACAGATAGGTTTTCAATATCGAGGAGTGCCATTACGACCTCTTCAGCTTCGGGTCGAAGGCATCGCGCAGGCCGTCGCCCATCAGATTGATGGCGAGCACCGTAATCAGGATACAGAGACCGGGAAAAGTGACGAGCCAAGGGTTGCTCAGGAAGAATTCACGCGAGTCCGCGAGCATCGTGCCCCATTCCGCAGTCGGCGGCTGGGCGCCCTGGCCGAGGAAGCCGAGAGCGGCGGCATCCAGAATGGCCGACGAGAAGGAGAGCGTCGTCTGGACGATCAGCGGCCCAAGGCAGTTGGGCAGGATCGTCTTGAACATCAGCCGCAACGAACCGGCGCCGGCAACGCGCGAGGCGATGACATATTCCTTGTCGCGCTCGGCCATGACGGAGGCGCGGGTGAGGCGAACGAAATGCGGCTGGTAGGTGATGGCGATGGCTATCATAGCATTGGTCAGACCAGCCCCGAGGATCGCGACCAGCACCAGCGCGAGCAGCAGCGAGGGAACGGCGAGGATAATATCCATCACGCGCATGATGATCGTGTCCGTGTAACCACGGGCATAGCCGGCGACGAGGCCGATCAGCACGCCGGCGGCCGCGGAAACCGAAGCGACCACGAGGCCGATGAACAGCGAATACCGGGTGCCGTAGATGAGGCGCGACAGCAAATCACGGCCAATGGCATCCGTGCCGAGCAGGAAGCTGCTGTTGCCGCCCTGCGCCCAGACCGGCGGCAAACGCTGCATGTCACTGCCATAGGCCGCGTCGGGATTATGAGGCGCGACGACGCTGGCAAAGATCGCCAGCAAGAGAACGAAGACGAAGATCGCCAGTCCGATGACGGCGCCCTTGTTGCGGGAAAAGTAGTACCAGAACTCCGCTAGAGCGGAAGGACGGTCGATTTTGACGCTTACCGTACTCATGGACCGCTCCTAGTGACGAATGCGTGGATTGATAAAGCCGTAAAGCAGGTCGACGGCGAGATTGACGGACATGACGATGCCGGCGATGAGCAACAGGCCGCCCTGCACCACCGGATAATCGCGCTTGGTGACCGCATCGATCATCCATTTGCCGATGCCCGGCCAGGAGAAGATGCTCTCGGTCAGGATGGCACCGCCGAGCAGCACACCGGTCTGCAGGCCGATCGTGGTCACGACAGGGATCATGGCATTGCGCAGCGCATGCACCGAAACGACGCGCAGCGGTGACAGACCTTTGGAGCGGGCGGTGCGGACATAATCCTCGCCGAGCACTTCGAGCATCGCCGAACGCGTCTGGCGGGCGATGACGGCAAGGGGGATAGTGCCAAGCACGATGGTCGGCAGGATCAGCGAATTGAGAGCGGACCAGAAGGCGCCCTTCTGACCGGAGAGCAGGCTGTCGATCAGCATGAAGCCGGTAATGGGCTTGAAGAAATAGATGAGGCCGATGCGGCCGGAAACCGGCGTCCAGTGCAGATAACCGCTGAACAGGATGATCAGCAGCAGGCCCCACCAGAAGATTGGCATGGAAAAGCCGACAAGGGCCACGCCCATCACGCTCTGGTCGAACCATGTCCCTCGCTTGACGGCAGCGAAAACACCAGCCGGGATGCCAAGACAGGCCGCAAGAATCATGGCGCAGAGCGACAATTCGAGCGTTGCCGGAAAGAAGGTGAAGAAGTCGGTCAATACATCACGCTTTGTCGTGATCGAGGCGCCGAAATCGCCATGCAGGACGTTCCAGAGATATTTGCCGTACTGGATGACCATCGGCTGGTCGTATCCGAGATCGTGCGAGATCTGCGCGTGGCGTTCCGGCGACATGACGCGTTCGCCCGACATGAGCATGACGGGATCACCAGGGAGCAGGCGAATGAGTGAAAAGGCGACGATCGATACGCCGAGGAATGTCGGGATCAGCACCGCAAGGCGGCTGAAAAAAAATCGCAACATGACAGTTGTCCAAATTTTTCCGGCGGTCAGACAAAGTGCCTGGCCGCCGGGTCGCCCGGTCCTAGCCGGGCATTCTCACAGATTTTTCGTTATTCGGCGATATCGACGCCATCGAAGCGGTGAACGCCGACCGGGTCCTGATGGTAGCCGGAGACATTCTTCGTCATCGGGACGAACTCTTCCGAATGGTCGATGGTCATCCAGGGTGCTTCACGCTTGAAGACGACCTGAGCCTGTTCGTAGAGCTTGGTGCGTTCCTTGACGTCCGGAGTCTGCTTGGCCTTCTTTACCAGATCGTCGAATTCCTTGTTGCACCACTGCGCGCGGTTGTTGCCGCCGACGGCATCGCAGCCGAGCAGGGTGTCGAGGAAGTTGTCCGGATCGCCGTTGTCGCCGGTCCAGCCGAGGATGGCCGCACCGTCACGGTCCTTGGCGGAAGAGAGCTTCAGGTACTGAGCCCAGTCATAGGTGACGATCTCAACCTTGACGCCGATCTTGGCAAGGTCAGCCTGCATCAATTCGGCGGCGCGACGAGCGTTCAGCATGTACGGACGTGAAACCGGCATGGCCCAGATCTTCATGCTGAGATCCTTGACGCCAGCCTTTTCAAGCATCTTCTTGGCTTCTTCCGGATTATAGGCGTCGTCCTTGATGTCCTTGTTGTAGGACCACATGGTCGGCGGGATCGGGTTGCTTGCGACCGTGCCGGAACCCTGGAAGACGGCATCGACGATGGCCTGCTTGTTGACGGCCATGTTGATCGCCTTGCGCACTTCGACCTTGTCGAACGGAGCAACCATCGTGTTGTAGGCGAGGTAGGAAACGTTCAGACCAGCCTGCTCGAGAACCTTGAGGTTCTTGTCAGCCTTGAGGTCCTTGATATCGGCCGCATTCGGGTAAGGCATGATGTTGCACTCGCCCGACTTCAGCTTCTGTGCGCGAACGGAGGCGTCCGGCGTGATCGCAAAGACGAGATCGTCGATCTTTTGCTTGCCCTTGAAATAGGTCTCGTTTGCCTTGTAGCGGATGACGGCATCCGGCTGGTAGGCAACGAAGGTGAACGGGCCGGTGCCGAGCGGCTGCTGGTTCATCTGCTCCATCTTCTTGTCGGCCTGCAGCTTGTCGGCATATTCCTTCGACAGGATCGAGGCGAAGTCCATCGCCAGGTCGGCGAGGAAGGGAGCTTCCGGACGGTTCAGGACGAACTTGACGGTGAGGTCGTCAACCTTGTCGATCGACTTGATGAGCTTCGGGAAGCCCATTCCATCGGCGTATTCGTAGGAGCCGCCGGCGACATACTTTGCCCACGGGCTGTCGGTGCCGAGCTGGCGGCTGATCGAGAAGATGACGTCGTCGGCATTCAGGTCACGCGTCGGCGTGAAGAAGTCGGTGGTCTGGAACTTCACGCCCTTGCGCAGCTTGAAGGTGTATTCCTTGCCATCCGGAGACACGGTCCAGCTTTCGGCGAGGCCCGGCTCAATTTCGGTGCTGCCATGCTTGAATTCGACAAGACGGCTATAGATCGTACGCGACGAGGCGTCGAAGGTGTTGCCGCCCGTGTAGAGGCCCGGATCAAAACCTTCCGGCGAGCTTTCAGAGCAATAGACAAGCGTTTTTGACCAGGCGGACGTCGCCATGACCGAAGCCAGGGCTGTCACTGCCAGCAGGACAGAAATCTTTTTCATGATATCGTTTCCCAGATTTGTTATTCTTTTGAAGCCGTGGACACCACCAGAGGTTCCCATCCGGATCGCGCCGATGGAACTTTATTTTAAGTTTGAAAGCAACAAGCGCCGCCTAAAATTTTTCCAATTTATGGCGTTTGGAAATTTTTGGACAAAAAATCCTCTGAATTGATAATTTTCTGGCAAAAATTTGCATGCTTTTAGTAGATTCAGAACGATTTGCCGTTTTGCTTCTTCAATCCACAAACTGCCTATTGCCCGGATAGGAGGCAATACAAACGAAAATCCGCAGCTGCCGGCGGCAACTGCGGACCAAACATCTCCGAATTTCAGATGGCTGATCAGGCGGCCGGCGCTGCGATCGCCGGCTTCTTGGCGATCGCCTTGCGATCCTGGTCGGTCAGGCCGAGCAGGAAATTGATCTGCGGCCGCGCCTTGACCAGATCGTCAATGGAATATTCGGTCAAGACGTCGAAGAAGGCGTTGAGCGCCTTGCGCAACGCCGAATTGAGGCCGCAGCTATCAACCAGCGGACATTCAACAACGCCGTCCTCGAAGCACTCCGCCATGGCAAAGCTGTCCTCGGTCACGCGGACGACGTCGAAAAGGCTGATATCGGTCGCAGGCTTTCCCAGGCGCACGCCGCCATTGCGGCCACGCACCGTTTCGACGAGCCCCGCCTTGGTCAGCGGCTGCAGGATCTTGAAGAGGAACAGCTCGGAGACATTGTATGCCTTTGCGATCTCCGGAATGCGGCTCAGATGGCCTTCATTGGCGCCGCAATACATCAACATGCGCACGGCGTAATTGGTCTGTTTCGTCAAGCGCATGCCGATCTCCTGGAATCGAGGCTGCTTAGGGCTGATCCCGTATATAGTGGCTTTCTTAGTTTTGAACAATTCCAAAATATGAAATTCATATTCAGCTTATTTAGAAAGCCTGCCATCCAGCCCCTGCCGATCTGCAATCGGCGATGTCCCGAAGCTTATGGCACGGAAATCCAGACCGCCATTTCGCAGCCGCCCGGCTCGCGGAAATGAAACCGACGGCCGCCGGGAAAATCGAAAGCCGGGCGAGTGATGACGCCGCCGGCAAATTCGACGGCGCGCTGTGCGGCTTCCAGATCGGTGGTGCGCACGACGGGCAGCGGTGTTCCGGCCGCCTCTCCCGCATCGCCATCTATGCCGGCGTCTATTCCGGCCGCCTCGATGACATGGTAAGTCGGTCCATAGCT
>JBCNPI010000146.1:0-13763 GCA_039593415.1 Rhizobium sp.
GTGCCGGCTGGGCTGGCATGCCCCGGAAAAGCCGTCGTCAAGGGCGATGCGCGCTCGTTCTCCATCGCCGCCGCCTCGATCGTCGCCAAGGTGACACGCGACCGGATGATGGCACGCGCAGGAATCGTCTTCCCCGCCTATGGCTTTGCAGACCATGCCGGATACGGCACGGCACAGCATCGCGCCGGCATCGAGGAGCATGGTCCTTGTTCCTTGCACCGCATGACCTTCCGTCCCTTGCGCAAGGAGGCTGTCTGAGCTCTCAGCTCGTCAGCCCTGCGGCGATATCGGCCGACCATTTCGTAATATAGGCGATGTCTTCCCTGTAGATGCGATCATGTCCATCCTGCAGATTTCGGCAGTATCTCTCGATGCCCCGCGCGGCCTCATGCTCGATGAAGGACAGCAACGCCTGCAGCCGTTCGACAATGATATCCGGTAGACAAGACCGCTCGGCGGCGGACAGCCCATAGGCGTCAACGAAGATGCGGGCGCGACGGATCTGGTCGGCTGGCCTGTCCAATCCCTCGACCGCGACATGCGAGGACAATGGCGCCCAGCGATAGATCGCGTAGGCCAGATCCCAGGAACGGGAAGCGGGATGCGCTGCCTCGAAATCGATGATACCAACCGCCTCGCCCTCGTTCAGGACGACATTATAGGGCGCGAAATCGCCGTGGCAGATGACGTCGCAGGGCCGACGGGTCGGCAATTGCCAAGCATAGCCGGCTTCAAGGCTCCCGGCGAACAAGGCGGAACAATCATGATAGCGGCACAGCAGCGATGCTGCGGATCGCAATGCCTTTTCGCTGCGCATATCGGTGCGACTATCGAGATCGCCGGTATCTCCCGGCAAATAGGTCACCCTTTCCCAGACGTCGTCATATCCTTCCGGAAGCGGCGCCGCTTCGAAACCATTTCGACGCAGCGCAGCCAACAAGGCGTGTACACCCGGTGTCCAGGGTCGTGCCGGCCTGACAATAAGATCACCCTGACGAACTGGTCCGTCTGTCCTCGTCAGCATCCGCCCCTCTCCCGAAGCTGGTGACTTTGCCGACTGCCTTGGCAATGATCAACCCACATGAACGGAAAACGAAAAAGCCCCACCGAAGCAGGGCTCTCACGAATTTCGATTGTCCGCGTGCTCAGTTCAGCCGCGTCTTCACTTCGTTGACCGCGTCGTTGAAGAGGCCGGATTGGACGCTTCCGTCAGCTTTCTTCGCAAGCACCGATTCAGCGGCGGCGATCGCCAGGTCGACAGCGGCTGAACGAACAGCCTTCATCGCATCGGCTTCAGCCTGCTTGATCTTCTGCTCGGAGAGAGCGGTGCGATTGGCGACGAACTCCTCCGTCTTCTTGCGGGCTTCCGTCGTCAGCATCTCGGCTTCGCGCTCGGCTGCCGCGACGATGTTTGCTGCTTCAGCTTCCGCTTCCTTGCGCTTGCGCTGATACTCGGCCAGCAGGTGCTGGGCCTCTTCGCGCAGGCGCTTGGCCTCCGCCAGTTCGTTACGGATCTGATCGGCGCGGTCGTCCAACGACTTCGCCATCATACCCGGAACCTTCAGATAGACGATCAGGCCAATGAAGATGATGAGCGCGACGAATGCAAAGAAAGTTTCGTCAAGACCAAATGTCATAGCTCAACCCTCCCGCTTCGCGGATGCTGCGGCGACGGCCGACGCGACATCGGCTTTGCCAGCGACGTTGCCAACCAATTGCTCGACAACGGCTGCTGCCGTCTCCTCGGCAATGGCGCCGACATCGCCGAAAGCTTTTTCCTTGATTTCGGCAATACGCACTTCCGCAGCCTTGAGCTTTTCGGAAAGGCTGGCTTCGATCATCTTGCGATCCTCTTCCGCCTTCGCCTTGGCGACGTCGCGGGCGGTCGCACCGATCGAATTCGCCTTGGCGCGCGCAGCCGCCAGTTCGCTTTCATAGGTCGCGACAGCGGCGTCGGCTTCAGCCTTCAGACGCGAGGCTTCCTCTATATCCTGGGCGATGCGGTCATGCCGGCTTTCCAGGATCGTGCCAACACGCGGAATGACGATCTTCTGCATGGCCACGTAGAAGATGACGAAGGTGATCACCAGCCAAAGCAGCTGTGACGGATACGTCGTATGGTCAAACGGCGGGAATACGCCGCCGTGATGGCCTTCATTCGGCGCACCCGTTTCCGTGTGCACCGCTCCGGCGGCCGGCGGTGCTTCTTCAGCATATGCCGGGGTCACAAACATGCTCACCTCCAGGTGGTCTGCAAATACAAAGAATCACGGCTCGCTGCCCGCGAACCGTGATCTATGACGCCGCTGAAATCAGACGGCGAAGAGCAGGAGGAGAGCGATGAGCAGCGAGAAGATGCCCAGAGCTTCCGTAACGGCGAAGCCGAATACCAGACGGCCGAACTGGCTGTCAGCAGCCGACGGGTTGCGCAGTGCGCCGGACAGGTAGCTGCCGAAGATATTGCCGAGGCCGAGAGCCGTGCCGGCCATACCAAAGCAAGCCAAACCTGCGCCGATGAACTTTGCTGCTTCCGCGTCCATGTTGAACTCCTTTGAAATGGTTGTGCGGTGAATAACTGACGCCCTTAGACGCCAACGTCTTTATCCTTAGTGGCCACCCGGATGGATCGCGTCGTTGAGGTACATGCAGGTCAGTACCGCGAAGACGTAAGCCTGAAGGAAGGCGACAAGGAATTCGAGACCGGTTAGGGCGACGGTCATGATGAGGGGAAGAACTGCGCCACCGATGCCGAGCGCACCAAGGGCTCCAAGCGAGGCCACGAAGCCCGCGAACACCTTAAGCGTGATATGACCGGCCAGCATGTTGGCGAAAAGACGAACGGAGAGTGAAATCGGCCGAGACAGGAAGGAGATGATTTCGATCACCACCACCAGCGGGAGGAGAATACCCGGAACACCCTGGGGCACGAAGAGCTTGAAGAAGCCGAAGCCGTGCTTGATCAAACCATAAAGAATGACGGTGAAGATGACGAGAAGCGCCAGAGCGAAGGTGACGATGATCTGGCTGGTGACGGTGAAGAAATACGGAACCATACCGAGCAGATTTGCCGTCAGCACGAACATGAAAAGCGAGAAAACCAGCGGGAAGAACTTCATCCCCTTCGTTCCCGCTCCT
The DNA here is from genome assembly GCA_039593415.1 of Rhizobium sp. Lineage (GTDB taxonomy): Bacteria > Pseudomonadota > Alphaproteobacteria > Rhizobiales > Rhizobiaceae > Rhizobium. The sequence continues at coordinate 3,136 of JBCNPI010000146.1, forward strand.
TCCTTCAGCATCGAGGCAATGAACTCATAGGCCATTTCCGCAACCGACTGAGAGCGGCCAGGGATAACGCTGCGCGGCGCGGTGGCGAAATAGAGGAAGCCGGCGGAAATCACCGCGGAGGCAACCATGAACAAGGAAGCGTTGGTGAACGAAAAATCAATTCCGCCGATATCGATCGGGATAATCTTGAAGATCAGGAACTGATGGGTAGGTCCGTTTGCCACCGCTTGTTCTCTTTCATTTTTCCGCCCCTTCGAGCGGATGCCTCTTACCTGGAAACAACGCCGCAGCGCTGCGTCCGCTCATTTCCTGTCAGTCTTGCGCTCATCCGGCATGGGTGTCGCCACCTTGCCTGCGGAGCGCAGCACGTTCAGCACGCCGGCACAAAATCCGAGAAGCAGAAAAACAATCATGCCCCACGGCGTCGTACCAATAAAACGGTCGAAGACATAGCCCAGAACAACGCCGACGACGATCGCGGCAATGAATTCACTGGAAAGCTTCATCGCCTGAGCGTAGCCTTTACGGCTTTCCTCGGCGCGAACCTCCCCGCGTTCATCCTCTCTCACCGCAGCACGCTTGCTCGCCAATTCGACTTCCAGCTGCGCCCGACGCTGTTCCAGACCTTCATCGCGATCATCCGTCATGATGGCACCCTCCCCTTTCGTTGCGCGTTATCCCAATTCCCCGGTCAACGCGTAAACCAATAGCGGGTTTCGCCACCTTTCGGCCCGTTTTGAAGTCGCGCGCAACATAGTTTTAGGAAAAAGCATAGTCAAGGCGTAGACGATATCTGTCCAGCCATAAATTAGCCCAATTAAATCATCATCTTAGGTTGAAAGAGCCATATTCGTTGAAAATTGAGCCGAAGAATCCTCTTCTGCCCACGCATTCCCGTGGCTTTTTTGCCAGGGGTGCAGGCCTTCGCGCGATGTCAACTCGCCGGAACAGGCCACCTCAGCTCCAGCCGCCGCCATAGGTCCTATAGAAGATGTGCATGCCTATGCGGCCGACCTTCACCATTTCGGCCGCCCATTTCGGCCGGACGTAGACGGCATGGTAATGGGTGGCGGAGCCGACCTCCGGAAGCCAGATCTTGCCGGCGGTGACGGCCATGGCGACCTGGCGGGCAATGCGCCAATGTTCCGGTGAATTGACGCGCTCTTTGACGCTGTCGCAGGCAAAGGAGAACTGGCAGGCATTATGCCAGTCCTCATTCTGATAGACGACGCCGCAGATGGTCTTGGGATAGGCGGGATTGCGGACGCGGTTGAGAATGACCTGAGCGACGGCCGCCTGCCCTTTCACGGATTCGCCGCGCGCTTCGAAATAGATGCCGGTGGCAAGGCATTGCTGTTCGTCCGATGAGAAGACCGAGGGCGGCAGAACATTGGCTGCCCAGGCATGATCCTTCGGCCCGATCTGCGGTACGAAGCGGCCTTCGCCGTCCTGATCCTTGGCCAGAATGGAATCGAAGGGCGAAACTCGGGCATAGTCGGGCGCCGGCGAGGCATAGGCAGCCGCCAGGATGTCGGCATTCTGATTGGTGACGAGATTGGCGATATAGGTCGGCACACTATCATCAGGCTTCGGCGGCTGCTTCTTATAGAAAGCGGTGGCGATCTGGATCTCCTTGCCGCCGAGTTTCGGCTTCAAGAATGCGGTACGCTCACCGGTCGCGGATTCCGGCCGAAGCAACATGCTCTGGCGCTGCAGCACCGAGCCCGCGGAAAAATCCTTCGGCGGCTGCATCGGCGCGACGGCCACCACGCGGCCCTTCTTGTCCTGTCGGTTGATACGGTCCTCGTCGGGCCGGGGATCGCTACCCTTCTGTTCCGATTGGAATGCGACCCGAGTTCCGTCCGGCAGCATCAGGCCGCCATCACCGACGGCAGCTGCCGCCTTTGCATCGCCGAATGCCAGTTCTGCCTGATGGGTCGAACCGGCCGGCGATCTGGTCATCACCATGCGCCAGTTGGCTCCCTCCCGGTCGATGCCTGCGAGAAGGCCGGCAAGATCGCCATAGGCAGCATTCGATGGAAAGATGAGCCAGGCGCAAAGCCCGAATACGGCTGGGGAAGTCCAGTTTTTTGGCAAGAATCTGAATTTTCGGCTGACAAAACGCGAACGAGACAACACCGGACTCCAACGGCACTCGAAACCAGGAGCCGGAATAATCTCTCATTAACCTTGATGGATGGTTAATTCGGGCGGATCTATGGTCATGAATATGGTGAAGCGAAAACGGAAAAAGGCCCGGTGGATATCCACAGGGCCTTTTGAGCAAACGGCAGAAACATCCGCGTCAGATGATGACGTGCGAGCCCAGTTCCACCACGCGGTTTGCCGGCAGGCGGAAATAGTCTGACGGATCGGTCGCCGCATTGGCAAGCGCAATATAGAGACGATCCTGCCAATGCGGCATGCCCGACTTGGCATCCGGCACCAGCTTGCGGCGCCCGAGATAGAAGGAGGTCGACATGATGTCGAACTTCAGGCCCGTCTTACGCAGGGTCGCCAAAGCCTGGGAGACGTTCTGCGATTCCATGAAGCCAAAGCGCAGTTCCACGCGCGAGAAACGCTCTGAAACCTTTTCGACCGAGTAGCGGTCCTCCTGCGCGACGCGCGGCTTATTGGTGGTACGGATCGTCAGGATGACGTTCTTGTCGTGCAGGACGTGATTATGCTTCAGATTATGCAGCAGCGCTGCCGGCGCGGATTCCGGATCGCTGGTCAGGAAAATCGCCGTGCCTGGCACATGCGCGGGCGAATGGTCGCTCTTGCGCTCGATCGAGCTGACGAAGGACGACAGCGGGATATCGGTGTGGCGCGTCTTTTCCATGAGGATCGCGGTGCCGCGCCGCCAAGTCCACATGACGACGGTGAAGGCCGTTGCGATCGTAACCGGAACGTAGCCACCGTCATGGATCTTCAAAAGGTTGGCGCCGAGGAAGACGAATTCCAGCAGCAGCAACGGCGTCAGCACGGCGGCCGCCATCGGCAGCGTCCAATTCCAGCGAACGCGCACGAATTCGAAAGCCATGATCGAGGTGACGACCATCGCGCCAGTCACGGAAATACCGTAGGCGGTCGCCAGCGCATCCGAGGTCTTGAAACTCAAGACGAGGAAGATGACGCCGAAAAACAGCACGGCATTGACCGATGGCAGGAAGATCTGGCCGGTATTGGTCTCCGACGTGAACAGAATTTCCATGCGCGGCAGGAAGCCCAGATGAATTGCCTGGCGCGTGAGCGAAAAAGCGCCTGTGATGACGGCCTGGCTGGCGATGATCGTCGCAAGGGTAGCGAGAATGACCACCGGCAGGATCGCCCAGTGCGGATACATCAGGAAGAACGGGTCGGACATGGCCGTGGGGTTACGCAATACAAGCGCGCCCTGACCGAGGTAATTCAAGGCCAGCGACGGAAACACAACCACAAACCAGGCCCATTGGATCGGGCGGCGACCGAAATGGCCGAGATCGGCATAGAGAGCCTCCGCACCCGTTACGGTCAGGAACACCGCGCCCAAGACGACAACGCCGAGAAAACCTTCCCGCAAGAGGAAGCTGACGGCGTACCAGGGATTGAGTGCGGCTAGAATGCTGAAATCATCGGAAATATGCATAATGCCGGCAAGGCCCATGACGATGAACCAGATGGCCATGATCGGACCGAAGAAGCGAGCGACTGCGCCGGTGCCATGCGACTGGATTGCGAAAAGCAGCGCCATGATCGCGACCGATATGGGCACGATATAGTCGGACAATTCCGGCGTTACGAGCTTCAGACCTTCGACTGCGGAGAGAACCGAAAGCGCAGGTGTGATCATCGCGTCGCCGAGGAAGAGCGCAGCGCCCAGCAGACCCAGCAGCATGAGAACGGCGGTGTGGCCGTTTGCCGTCTTCATCAACAGCGCCAGCAGCGAGAGCGTGCCGCCTTCGCCGTCATTGTCTGCGCGGAGCAGAAAAAGGACATATTTGATAGTGACGATGATCGTCAGCGTCCAGAACATCAGCGAAATGACGCTGATGACTTCGCCGCGTGTCAAACCGTCGGCAGCCACCGGCTTCAACGCTTCGCGAAAGGCATAGAGGGGGCTTGTGCCGATATCGCCGTAGACCACGCCGATCGAACCAAGGGCGAGATAGGCGAGCTTGCGAGCGTCCATTTTCCCGTCGGGAGAATGATGGGTTTCGTTAGACATTCAGGATCACTAGACTCTCAGAGCCAGCCTTTCCAGCGAAAAAAGAAAAACGGAACGATGGCGGAAACCACCATCAGCAACAGCGATGTCGGGTAGCCGTAGGCAAAATGCAGTTCGGGCATATGCTCGAAATTCATCCCGTAGACGGACGCCACGAGCGTCGGCGGCAGGAACACCACGGAAGCGATCGAGAAGATCTTGATAATGGCATTCTGCTCTATATTGATCAGTCCGAGCGAGGCATCGAGCAGGAAGGTCACGTTTCCTGCGACAAACGACGCATGCTCCGACAGGGATTGAACATCCCGCGAGACATTGCGGCACAGTTCCCTGGCCTCATGGTCCTGCTGCATGGCGGGGATGGTATGGAGAAAGGTCAGCAACCGGGAGAGCGAACTCAGGCTATCGCGCACCTTGCTGATCGTACGGTGATAGCCTGCGATATCCTTGAGCTTTTCTTCCAGATAATTCGACGGACGGCGGATCTTCTTCACGCGATCGCCGAACACATGCACCGACAATATATCGATACCGGCAACCGCTTGTTCAAGCACCTCCGCGGTTCGGTCGACTATGGTTTCGAGAAGCTTGGCAAGAAGCGCGACGCCGGTGCGCCGCTCCGGCGGGATGCGCTGCAGAGCGGCGATGAACAGCGCAAAGGATTTCGGCTTCGCATAGCGAATCGTGACCAGCCGATTCCCCGTCAGGATGAAGGCGACGTCGGTCAGCATCGGCAGATTGGTGTCCGCTTTCCACATCAGCGAAGCCGTCAGGAAAACGGAGCCTTTCTCGATATAGAGGCGGCTCGACGGTTCTATATCTTTCATGTCCTCGCGTGTCGGAACCTCGAGCCCAAGCAGGCGCTCGATATTGTCTTCCTCTTCGCGCGAGGGATCGATCATGTCGATCCATACGGCATCGTCGGGCAGCCGGTCGGCGACCGAAAGATCGGGGAGTTCAAGCGGCTTTCGATCTGAGCAATAGGCAGTTATCAACTGCTTGCTCCTGCAGCGGCGCGAACAAAGCCGAAGCCAAGGCGCTTTGCGCGCACTCGCGACAATCCCGCCAATGGCCGATGAAAAAAGCTCATAAAACCCCGGTCGCATCCCGCCGGTCGGGCCAGGAATCCGTGTTCACGTTCCATTGCGCTGCTGTGCCAATCCTTCGTCCGTTCCGGCGAGGCCACCTGCTCGGACGAAGTAAGACCACCGTTCGGCGGAGAGCGGTCATCGGAAACGACCGACCGGTTCCACGCAGGCGGCGCATATGCAGCAAAGCTCGCAAAGAATCAAGTCACAACCTCTTCATCGCGCGCTTTCACCGCAGTTTGGCTAACCCAGCGAAGTCATAGCACAGGATAATGACAAGACAATCCGCCACTATACGGAAAGCCAGCATGTCTTCATGAATTATTCGAACACGATCGCCGGCGCCGCTCGCTGCGGCGAGCCGGTCACTTGCTTCCAGATATTAGCCGCGATCTCGCGATATATGCCGGCAACGGCTCCGTCCGGTTCGGCGACAACGAGCGGCGTGCCCGCATCCGAAGTTTCGCGAATGCCCATGGTCAGCGGCACCTCGCCGAGGAAAGGCACGCCGATGCGCTCAGCTTCCTTGCGCGCACCGCCATGGCCGAAGATATCGTAGCGCGCGCCGGTGTCCGGAGCGATGAAATAACTCATATTTTCCACGATGCCGAGAACGGGGACCTCGACCTTGCGGAACATGTTCAAGCCCTTGCGCGCATCGATCAGCGCCAGATCCTGCGGAGTGGAAACAATGACGGCGCCGGCAAGCGGCACCTGCTGCGCCATGGTGAGCTGCACGTCGCCCGTGCCGGGCGGCATGTCCACGACAAGCACGTCAAGCTCACCCCAGGCGACCTCGCGCAGCATCTGCAGCAGGGCGGACTGCACCATCGGCCCGCGCCAGATCATCGCGGTCTCCTCCTCGACGAGGAAACCCATCGACATGACCTTGAGACCGTAATTCTCCATGGGATTGATGATGCGGCCGTCGATCTGGGTCGGCCGTCCGGAAATCTTCAGAAGGCGCGGCATCGACGGACCGTAGATATCGGCATCCAGAATGCCGACGCGCAGGCCGTTGGTAAGCAGGCCCAGCGCCAGATTGACCGCCGTCGTCGATTTGCCGACGCCGCCCTTGCCCGAAGCGACCGCGATGATGGCCTTGACGCCAGGAACGCCGATCTTGGCGCTGCGGGGCGGCTGCTGCGGGGGGTGCGGATGGGAATGACCGTGCGGAGCAGCCTGCGCGGGCGCCGGCCGGGCCGGGGGGGCGCCGGCCTTCTTATCGGCAGTCAGGGCGACCAGAGCGCCCTTGACGCCAGGCAATTCCTTGATGACCCGCTCGGCCGCAAGGCGCAGCGGCTCCAGATCCTTGGCCCGCTCGGCGGGAACCGTGATGGAGAAATAGACCTTGCCATCGGAAATGAAAACGTCCGACACCATGCCGAGCTCGACGATGCTGTGCTCAAGGTCCGGGCCGCGAACCGTCTTCAATGTTTCCAGCACCTGCTCTTTGGTGACGCCTGCCATTCCATCCTCACTGCACTATCTTGCGCAAAGCCCGGCCTATGCCGCACGCTTCTCGAAATCTTCTCGGTTTAGATAGTGGAGCGGCAGGGCTTCGCCAAACGAAATCCGGGATGTACAGATAAAAAACGCCTTCGTTGCGGCCAGCAGGTCCGCCGGGTCCATCTATGACCCTACTAGCCGCAACACTCTCCCAATCAGGGGAAGACGTTTTCGCCGGCCGAGATAGAGCAACGATCCGAAAGGAATAGGGCAAGAGCATGAAAATCGTCTCACCCGCGCCTTCGATCTTCCTGGATGTGTCAAATAAGCAACAACCGTCGCCAACGCCTTCGCCTGGAGAAGCTACGGCGACGGCATTGGCGACGGTCGTTTGATCCGCGCTCGTTTCATCGGCGCTGTTATCAAAGTCCCCTCTGGACCTCTGCCAATTAACAAGCAGGAAGCGTGCCAGTTTAGAAAAATTGAGAAAAATCGTTTGATTTCAATTGATTGACTGATCGAGGGGTTAAATCGGCCAATCGGCGGCAGCAAACGCTCATCCTATTTTATTCGCAACGCACAAAAATCGCTCATCAAGTTGCCCGAATCTCGGTCATCGACGTGGATGGCGAACATCACGCCAAAGCCGGAAGGGTGGAGGAAGCTGCAGCCGGAATGGAGGCCTACTTGATCAAACCCACCCGCAAGGCCTTGGCAACGGCCTGTGTGCGGTTGACCGTATCGAGCTTCTTGGTGGCCCTGTTCAGGTAGTGATTGACCGTATGTTCCGAGAGCGCAAGTATCTCGGCGATTTCCGCGCTGGTCTTTCCAGCCGCTGTCCAGTTCAGGCAGTCGATTTCCCTGTCGGTCAGGGCATCCACGACCCGTACATCGAGGCTGCGGATTTCCGCAAGCCGATCGAAAACGTGGATTGCGATGTAGAAAAGGTCCTTGATCTCTTCGGCTGAAAAGAGATCGCGGTCGCCAGCCAGCGAGACCGCGCCACGAAGGCCGGAGGCATCATGGGTCGGCAAATAGATGAAACGCGTCATGCGAAAGCGTTCGAACAGAGCGACGGCGAGCCGTGACTTGCTTTCATCGCGATTGGGACTCGCCGCCACCTCATAAAGAAAGGGCAGCGCGGAACCGCGCAGACGCTGCAAGACGGGGCTGGTCGACAGCAGGTTTTCCTGATCGTAGATCGATAGAAGTTCGGCTGGCCAATTGTTGATGACCGAGTTGCCTTGCAGGTCGCACGACGTGATTAGCGGGAGGTTGAGCACCATGAAGGCTCGGCAGCGATAAATCTCCGTTACGCCCTTCATGAAGCGAAACACATCGAACTGCGTTTTAAGTCTGCTGATTTCCTCGATAAAATCCTCGCCGCGAGGGGACATTCCCGCTTGTATCAATGCCGCCATCATCAGTCTTCTTTATGTAAAATAGGGAAAAAATACGAAACTTCCGTCTCTTGCCCCACACGACGATCGTACCGGCGCCGGTATCAGTCGCTCGATGAATATAAATTTTTCAAAATCGTGACCGCATCAACGCTCGTTACTATTATGTCCTCTCGCAACCTCGTCAAATCCAGCAGGATTCCAATAATCACTGGGAGATAATGGCAGCTCTTGCGCATATCTCAACAGTAAAATTCCAGATAAGCGAGCAATTTGGCTAAGGTCCGGCACCGGCAGCATTAAATCGGCGGGGTGCGAAGAGCCTCTGCGAAGGATTTATTGAATCAACGCTTTGGCCCCAGGCGATTGCGCATGTCCATCATGATCGAATCAGCAGCCGCGACCACCAACGGTGCCCATGCCTGCAACTTCTGCGGCGTGACGCGATAGGCCGGCCCGGTCACCGAGACGCCCGCCAGCATATGACCATCATCCGCGCGGATCGGGGCGGCCACGCAGCATATGCCGCTTTCGTGCTCTTCGAGATCGAAGGCATAGCCACGCGTCCTGGCTGCAGAGATATCAGCCAGCAATTCGGCAACATTGCGGAGCGTATGCTCGGTATAGAGGCGAAATTCGAGGCCCGAGATCCTCGCTGCAAGCTCGGTCTCCTCGAGCGCGGAGAGGGCGGCCTTGCCGACGCCGGTGCAATAGGCCGGGGATGCATTACCGATCTGGGAATACATCCGCACGGACTGGCGGCCTTCCACCTTGTCGAGGTAGATAACCTCAGCGCCGCGCAGGACGCCGAGGTGGACCGTTTCACCGGTATCCTCCTGCAGGCGGTGCAGATGCGGTTCGGCAACGGCGCGGAACTCATTGCGCGCCCAGCTACGCGAGGCGAATGTCAGGAGCCTGAGGCCGATGAGATAACGCCCGTCGCGATCGACCTCCAGAAGCCCTTCCTCGACGAGGTGCGACAATTGCCGGTGCAGCGTGCCGCGCGGCTGATCCGAAGACGAGAGAATGTCCGTAAAACGCATCGGACCATCGGCAAGCGCAACGAGATCGAGCAGGGAGACGAGCTTTCCCAGCGTTCCGGTTTCCCGGCCGCGGCGTAGTTTATTTTTTCCACTCTCTGAACCCAAATTCTCTTTCATTCATTTCTCACTGGCAAAGCCGCACCAGAGCCGCGAAAACAGATCACACCTTTCGGCATCATGCTCTATCCTTGACACCGCGAAAGTGTAGTCCGATAATTCCATATAGTCAAATTATGTTCCATATAATGGAACTTGCCCTGGCATGGGAGGAGACATCTTGGTGGATATTCAGGCGCTATTTCCCGATCTGAAAGATCGCACCGTCCTCGTCACCGGCGGCGGCTCTGGCATCGGCGCGAGCCTGGTGGAGGCTTTTTCCAAGCAAGGCGCAAAGGTCGCCTTCATCGACATCGCCGACGAGCCGAGCAAGGCGCTGGCGGCCAAGCTTTCGGGCCAATCGGCCCATCCCGTTTCCTTCTATCACGCTGACCTGCGCGATGTCGGCGCGATCAAAAGCACGGTTGCAGCGGTCGAATCCGATCTCGGGGCGATCCGCGTACTCGTCAACAACGCGGCTTGGGACGACCGGCACGACATCGACACGACGACCGAAGAATATTGGGACAACAATCAAGCGATCAACCTGAAACAGGTCTTCTTTGTCTCGCAGTCCGCCGCACCCGGCATGCGGGCTGCCGGCGGCGGCGCGATCATCAATTTTTCCTCCATCGCCTTCAAGATGAATCCGCCGCTGCTGTCCTCCTACGCCAGTGCGAAGTCCGGCATCATTGGGCTGACCAAGAGCTTTGCCGGACGCTTCGGTCCTGACAATATCCGCGTCAACGCCGTTCTGCCCGGTATGATCGTGACGCAACGGCAGCTCGATCTCTGGCTGACCGAGGATGGCATGGCCAAGACGCTCGACCGGCAATGTCTGAAGCGCGTGCTGAACGCCGACGATCTGGTCGGGCCGGTGCTGTTCCTGGCCTCGAACTGCTCGGGCGCCATGACCGGACAGGCCATCACCGTCGATGGCGGCATCTTCTGACCTTGCGATTTCTGACCTAAGACTTGGAGCATTTCTCATGACGAAACCCGCATATGTCGCGGTGGACTGGGGCACCAGCAGTTTCCGGCTGTGGCTGATCGGCGAAGACGGCAGTATTCTTTCGGAGCGCCGCAGCAACGAAGGCATGACCGCGGCGGCCCACACCGGCTTCGCCAGGGTTCTGCAGGCACATCTCGACGCCGTATCGGCGCCTGACGCCATTCCCGTCATCGTCTGCGGCATGGCCGGAGCGCGCCAGGGATGGGTGGAAGCCGGATATATCGACACGCCGACCTCGCTCGCCGCCATTCTGACGGGCGCGGTCGCCGTGCCGGGGCAGGCGCGCGACCTTCGCATCCTGCCGGGCCTGGCGCAGCGCAGCCAGCAGGTGCC
>JBCNPI010000147.1:0-13743 GCA_039593415.1 Rhizobium sp.
CGTCGCGGGCCAGATGGCGCGCAGCCTGCTTGATCTGCTGGCGCAAAACCTCTTCCCGTGACAACCGTTCGGTTTCCGCTCTCTCCGCTTGCGGCGAAACGGCATCCGCCCGCTGCTCCGGCACAGTCATGCCACGTTCCGGCTCGGCCTGGTGCAGGCCGACGAGCGCGTCGATGACCTTGGGGGAGAGGGACGATCGGCGGACGATCGCTCGTGCATGGGCGGCCCCTTGCGTTCGGGCAATCGTGATGAGCGTGTCGTCATCGATCGCCTGCGAGCTTGTGAGGAAGGGGGCGGCGATGGCGATCGGCTGACAGCCGATGAACAGGGCAACGGCTGGCGGGACGGTTGCACATTGGGAGAGGGCGGCTACCGCCTGTCGCTTTGCCTCGTCTGAGGACGCCTGGAAGACCGGCGTGAAGAGTTCGGCGAACTGGCGGAGTTCCGATTTGGATGGATGGCCGATGCCTTCGAAACTGGTGATCGTCGCCATCAGAACCACGTCCTTCTTGCGGACAGCCGCGGGCTCTTCAAGGTCTCGAAACCGGTCACGCACGCCAACACCCATACTGATACGCCGAACAAAAAAGCAGGGAGCCGGATGGTTGACCGTGGAACCCGCCGCATCTCGCTTCTGTCCGCCCTTCCGATAAAGAGGGCATTCTCGGCGGCGATTGTCGAAACGGGTTTGGACACGGTCGTCCTTATCTGGCTTTCGCGAAAGACTAAGGCCGGCAGGGTTAATGGTTCGTGAAAACTTTATTAAAATCCAAATAAAAATTGCCCGTTAAGCTTGCGCCGGGGCGGTGGTGGGATTCTGCGCGCATGGACCGCGGTTTGTGGCGCAAGCCGGACTGTGGAAAACCTTTCGCGGCAGACGCGCCCAAAGCGAAATTCAATCTAAAGGTGTGTGCTGAAAAAATAGCCAAGGGCGACGTTATCACGCTTGCCAGGCGGATATCAGGCTCCGGTCTGTCTCTGGCGTGAATAGGGGAATACCTCAGATGCCCTTATGCTCGCGCAGGGCGGCGAGCAGCTTTTCCGAAGTATTGTGGCCGGATTGAAAAAGGCCGATAGCCGCCGTGGCCGCGAATTGGGCCTCCGCACTTTTTATGTCGATCCGCTTTTCAAGGCACCACCCGTCCAACGCGTCGCGCAGGACCGTGACATCCTCTGGAGAAAAGACGGAACTTCTCGCCGCCAACATCGATTGCCCTCTGATTCCGACCTTACAATACGTTAATTTTTCGTGAGGGCAAATAATATTTGCGTGACGCTTTTTTGCAACGCGACTGCCGACCGCCGCCTCGTCGGCGATACGGATACTCTGTATAGATCTTTGATATTGTTGAATCTTTTGGCGAAATCCATCTTGCGAATTTTTCCGTGCGGGATGAAACCAAAGCCGCTGCCGGAGCGTTAATAGAGCACGGCGTCTCATGCCAAGGATGACGAGCGACGGGAATTAGCATTCTGTTAACTGCGATATGTATGAATTCCGGCTGTAAGCAGCGATTGGCAGAATGTGATCGAGTGTGAAGACAGCATGGAAGCTGAGATCAGCCCCATGCCACGGTATCTGAGGAAAGCCGTGAGAAGGCGTGGATGCCCTTGTCTCGACCAGGAGGAAAATGGTTGGGATCGAGGGACGACGTTGGCCCGTTTCAATGGCGGGCAGGGTGAAATCAAGTCGCAAATTCATCCGTCTCGAGACATAAATGGAGACGAGAATGGCAAAGATCATATCTCTTTCGGATTGGCGATTGCGCATGCCGCCGCGAGCCCAGAAGGAGCCGGTGGAAGCGAAGATACTTTTATTCACTGGCGTACGTTACGAGCATCTGGACACGCCCACACACCGCCCCGGAACAGGACCGAAGCGGGCTAAGGGAAAATAGCGTGGCTAAACATACCAGAAGGGATGTCGCGTCGACGTACGCCTATTGGTTGCCGCTTCATCCCTGCGGTTTCTGATCGATACGGCATTCATGCCGGGTCGTCCCACCGCTTCAGGGCCCGCTACAAGTGGCGCCTCTGAATCCGTCACCGTATTCAACCATTGTCGAATTCGTCACAGCCGGCTTCCGAAAGGAATTCGCGCGCGGCGGCGTCGAAGCTGGCCTGTGGCGCCATCGTATGCAGCACTGCGTAGCCTTGAGTGCGTGGCACTTCCACCAGAATCGATTGGGCGAGCGCGGGGGGTAATGCTTTGCGTATGCCGGTCAACTGGACGGGAGATGCCAGAAGCAAATCGAGCGCGCCACCGACCGAAGTGCGGTCGCTCATGCTGAACACCTCATTGGATGCAGCGTCATAGACGGCAAGCGACCAGAACGGCACCTTTCCCTTGGCGGTCAGGTGAACGGGTTTGTCCTCGATGTCGAAGGCGCAGACGGCGGTACGCATATAGGGATCGGTGTTGGAAAGCCCCGCATCGTCGTCCTTGTCGTCGAGCATGTAGAAGTGGTTCTCGTCGCCTTCGTCCGATACGCGGGTGTATGCGTCGCGGTCGGAAAAATGCGGCAGCGACAGAATGATGATGATATGCAGCAGCGCCGCACCGAACAGACCGGTCAGTATCGCGAAGACAAGCCTAAACATTGCCGCACCCGGTCTTTTCGAGTTTCGGCATGCCGAGATCGATCAGGCCGGAATTGCTGGCCGCCGGCGAATCCAGCAGCGTCCAGACCATCCGGAAATTGCCGGACGGCGGCACGGCGAGCCAATTGCCTGCGTGGGCAGTGGATGAAACGGTAATGTCGAAGGTCGAATCCGGCTTGCGCAGCACCACCCAGGAATTGATGGTGGAGGGGCGGGTGCCAGCGTCTCCGATCGGCTTCCCATCATTGCCGGCGACGAAAAGGGTCCATAATCTCGCCGGCGGCGTCTGGCCGCTGATGCGGTAGGTGCAGCTCGCCGTCAATCTCGCGCCGCTATCGTCGTCGGATGCGGTAAACACCAACCCTTCGGCCGTGCCGTAGAGCAGCCGTCCGGCACGCGCTCTATGGGATTTCGCATAAGGGTCGGCATCCGCGGTCTGCATTTCCGGAAAGGCCTGCCAGGCGCCGAGCTTGATCGCGCCGAAGCCCGATGTGGCGTCCAGCGCCAGAAGCGTGAACACGATCCCACCGCCGAAGGCGATGACAAGCGAAAGCGCAACAAGAAGGGGAACTCGGAACACCCTAGGATCGTCCTCGTGACAAATCAGTGTCGATTTATTCCTGATTCTGGCGGCAGGGGAAAGGGCAGGCCGCTATTTACGGCTCTCTTGGGAACAATGGCGAGGATCGGGAACGGAGGTGGATATCAAAGGCCCGCTTCCGTCCGTCGGCTTGAGGGCAGATCTGCTGCCATCATCTGTATTGCGCCGCAGTGTGTTTTCTGTGGGAGTTGGTCACTCGGGCGCCGTCGGGCTGCGACGCTCGGCGGCCGCTACTTTCTGCGCGCCGAGCGGTGTTGCGGTCTTCAGCCTTTCACCGATAGCGCGCAGGATATTCGTGGAGTCCACCGAAAGCGAGCGCGGCCGCACCAGCGGCGGCAAGCCTCCATTGGCGGGATCGGCCGGCTTCTTGGCGGCGACGGTTTGCGGCTTCTGCACCGGGAAGGGATTGCTGATGCCGGGGATCGGCTTCAGCACGATGCCCTGATTGGCATAATCCATGATCTTCTTGAATGTCATGGCCGGCAGCGTGCCGCCCGTCATGTTGTTCGTGGAGGTATAATCGTCATTGCCGAACCAGACAGCGCAGGTGTAGTTGCCGGTAAAGCCGATGAACCAGGCGTCGCGATAAGCCTGCGTCGTGCCGGTCTTGCCACCGACGACAATGCCGTTGTCGAGGGCTGCCTTGCGGCCCGTGCCGATGACCGGAACCTGCGTCAGCATCTGGTTCATATAGGAAGTGGCTTTTTCGCTGAGGACACGCTTGGCAGGCGCTTCGTCGCGGCTGAAATCGTAAAGGACCTTGCCGTCATAACCGGTGATCTGCTCGATGCCGTGACGGCGCGACTGCATGCCGTCGGCGGGGAAGACCGCATAGGCGGTCGCCTGGTCGAGAACCGTCACTTCGGACGTGCCGATCGGAATGGTTTTGTCGTTGCGGATCGGCGTCTCCACACCCATGGCCTTGGCCATCTCGCGAATGGGCTGAATGCCGAATTTCTCCTTGGCGAGACGCACGGGGATCGTGTTGATCGACTGCGTGAGCGCCTGGGTGAGCGTCACCTTGCCCTCATAGCGGTTCTCGTAATTGTGCGGGCTCCAGTTACCCCAGCTGATCGGCGCATCGACGATGGTGGATGTCGGCGTCATGCCGTTTTCCATCGCAACGGAATAGGTGTAGATCTTGAACGACGAACCCGGCTGGCGCAGCGCCTTGGTGGCGCGGTTGAACTGGCTTTCGCCGTAGTCGCTGCCGCCGACCATGGCACGCACTGCGCCGCCGCTTTCGATAACGACGGAGGCGCCCTGTTTGGCGTGATAGCGTTCGCCGAATTCCATCAGGCTGGATTGGACCGAATCCTCCGCGGCCTTCTGCAGCCCCATGTCGATAGTGGTGCGTACGATCAGCGAGCGCTCGGGAAAGCGGGTCGAAAGCCGCTGCACCTCGTCGAATGCCCAATCAAGGAAATAATCCGGAGATTCGATCTGGGCTCGGTCAACGACCGAAGCGGGGTTGCGTCTTGCTGCAATGACTTGTCCCTCGGTCATCAGGCCGCTCTGCACGAGATTGGACAGGACATCGTTGGCGCGGGCGCGGGCCGCCGGCAGATTGACGTGCGGCGCATATTTGGCCGGCGCTTTGAAAAGGCCGGCCAGCATCGCGGCTTCCGCCAGATTGACGTCGGTAATGCTCTTGCCGAAATAGAATTGTGCCGCCGCCGCTGCGCCGAAGGTGCCGCCACCCATATAGGTGCGGTCGAGGTAGAGGCTCAGGATCTCCTTCTTGGAGAGATTGGCTTCGAGCCAGATCGCGAGGAAGGCTTCCTTGATCTTGCGGTCTATGGAGCGCTCATTGCTGAGAAAGATGTTTTTGGCAAGCTGCTGCGTCAGCGTCGAGCCACCTTGCACGACTCCGCCCGCCTGAGCATTGACGGTGACCGCGCGAAACAGGCCGATCACGTCGATGCCGAAATGATCGAAGAAGCGGCGGTCCTCGGTCGCCAGCACCGCCTTGATGAAATAATCCGGCAGCTGGTCGACCGGTACGGAATTCTCGTGAATGATGCCGCGATGGCCGATGACATTGCCGTACCTGTCGAGGAAGGTGACGGCGAAGTTGCCGCGATTGCGCCAGTCGCCCTGGGTCGCTTCGAAGGCCGGCATAGCGAGCATGAGCATGACGACAGAGCCGGCTGTGCCTAGCGTCAGGCCTTCGCCGAGCAGTTCGAAAAGGATGCGTTTCCAGCCGCGCATACGGAAACGGCGGAAGAAGATCGTAATGTCTTCCCAGGCTTCCGCCAGGCGAAAACCCGCGTTCCAGAGGGTGGAGTCGATCCAGGAATCAAGGCGCAGGAAAAAATAGCGCTTACGCCGGCGTGGTTTTTCGGTCCGGCTGTCCTTCGGCGTCTCGGGCTCCATCTTCTGCCCGTTTTCTGGATTGGATGGGTCTTCCACGCTCTACTTCCCGACCACTTTACTGCTGCGTGTCTCCTTGTGACACACGCAAAGCCTATTATCTCATAGAACGGCTGATTGAATAATTGGTTGATTTAGAGAAAAGAACAAGAGACATGCATGCCGCAGCCCGAATTCCTCCTTTTTGTCGGGTGGCGAGGATGATGACGATGACAGACGAAATGCCCTTCTGGAAAAGCAAGACCCTGGTGGAGATGAGCCCGCCGGAATGGGAAAGCCTTTGCGACGGCTGTGGCCTCTGTTGTCTCAACAAGCTGGAGGAGTGGGATAGTGGCGACGTCTATTTCACCTCGATCCGCTGCAAGCTGATGGATGGAGAAAGCTGCCGCTGCACGAGCTATCCGAACCGCTGGGATTTCGTGCCCGATTGCGTGCAGTTGACGCCGGAGAAGGTGCCGGAGCTGGAATGGCTGCCGCCCACCTGCGCTTACCGTCTCGTCAATGATGGCCGCGATCTCTACTGGTGGCATCCGTTGATCTCGGGTGATCCGGAAACGGTGCATATCGCCGGTGTTTCCGCTCGAGGACGCACGGTCAGCGAAAACGATGTCGATCTCGACGATTTTGAGGATTATGTCGTCGATTGGCCATTGACTGTCGAGGACGATATGGAGCCTAATCCTCCGGCAAAGCCATAGATTTCGGCGCAGCATTTCGCCATGCCAGGCGCACAGGCCTTGCGACCCCGTCATTATCGGCATTGCGATGGAAAAGTCGCGTCCACCCTTTCAGACCCCAGCCGCCCGGCGCGGCCGCAATCTGGCCCGATACGGTCGCCAGCGCCATCTGCTGCTGATCGGGTGTCAGCTTGAGGACGCAGAAATCCGAACCTGGCATGGTCATGAAGATCTTGCCCCGCACACGAAAGTCGCGGGTCCCGAAATGCGAACCCTCGGCTGTCTCCGGCAAGCTGAGGGCGAGGGATACGAGTTCCTCGTCGGTCATCCCGCGACGATATCACGTCCCGCCGTCATGCGGTAAAGGGAGCTCGCACGGAGTGCGGCAAAGCGGTCTCGCAGCTGAGGCCAGTTCATTGAACTGAGCCATTCCGCATGATATCGCGCCATGCCCCCGCATATGCACAAGGAGCCGCCGCGTGATCCGTCGTATCGTCTTCTTCACCGTTTCCGATCGCGCCAAGCTTGAGCAGGTCCGTTCCGGTCTCTCGATCCTCACGGCCATTCCGCACGCGCGGCTTTTGGAGATCGGCACGAACGTCAAGACCGACCAGCTTGGAACCGAAGTCGATCTCGTCGTCTATGGCGAATTCGACGACGAGGAGGCGCTGGCCGCATATAAGGCTCATCCGAATTACCAGCGCTCCATCGAGCGTGTACGCCCGCTGCGGGAAATGCGCATCGCCGCCGATTACGAGACCGCGGCAGCCGTCCGAAAGCCGTTCTGAATGGGAAACTCAAACGCGGTCGTCCAGTCGGCCGTTTCAATTGCGGATCGTCTCAATTGCTTGAGATTTCAATCGATTAAGCGCCCTTGCGGAATCTGATCGTTGGCGAGCGGATTCTTTACGGAAGATCCTTGAATCAACTTTTGAAGTGCCGGACTCAATTTCGCAAGGAATTGCGCCAAGCGATTCAAAGGGCTCAAGGAAATCCCCGTGCTTTATCGAGATAAAGCACCTGCCGGCCGGTTGCGTGGTCTCATAGGCATGACTGTTCATGTCGTGTCTATGAGTGGATGTTAAACAAGAATGATTAAAAATAACTAAGCCTGCTGCGTCGGGTTTGGTGTCGTGAACTCAAATACGCGTTTGCCTGCGCATATCGCCTACAGATTGTATCGATGGCAAGCGATGGAGCGCCAGTTGGTTGCTCTCGTGGCGATCTTCCAATCTCGCATCTAATGATTTCATATAGTTAATCTGGAAATTCAGGGTCCCGCATACCTGCCGGGCCGAAAATTACAGCCCATTCATTTGCCATTCAGACGTGTTTGGGTAAATAATCGACCAATTAATATCCCTGTGGGAAGTCCGAAGCATGGCCTCAATTTCTAGCATAGCAGCAGCGGCCCTTGTCCTGGCCGGTTCGGCTGTTTTGCCGGCGCCAGCGCCGACGTCGACCCTGGTGGCCCGCGCCAACAGCGACTGCAGCGACGCGGCAGCCGAAGTCGTCGCCAAGACCGGCGGACAGCTCCTATCCGCACAACCCTCCGGCGATAGCTGCATCATCACGGTCCTTGTTCAGGGTAACGGGCAGCGTCCGCGCAAGGTGACGATGAAAGTGCCGATGTGAAGCAGGGGCACCGGAGGCGCCAGCATGCAACCGACATTCTAAAGCCTTGAATCCTCCACAAAATCTTATTGTTTCAGTGATTCCACTGCAGCGCGATTTACATTACTGTTTCTCGAACCGGGGAAATTGGATTCAGACATGCGCATTCTCATAGTCGAAGACGATATCAACTTGAATCGCCAGCTTGCCGAAGCCTTGAAGGAGGCAGGCTATGTTGTCGATACGGCCTTTGACGGTGAGGAAGGCCATTTCCTCGGCGATACCGAGCCCTATGACGCCATCATTCTCGACATTGGCCTGCCGGAGATGGATGGCATCACCGTGCTTGAGAAATGGCGCGGCGCCGGACGCACCGTGCCGGTGCTGCTTCTGACGGCGCGCGATCGCTGGAGCGACAAGGTGGCCGGTATCGATGCCGGCGCCGACGATTACGTCGCCAAGCCGTTTCATGTCGAGGAAGTGCTGGCGCGCATCCGCGCGCTCATCCGCCGCGCCGCCGGCCATGCTTCCTCGGAAATCGTCTGCGGGCCGGTGCGGCTCGATACCAAGAGCTCGAAGGCGACCGTCGACGGCAAGCCGCTGAAGCTCACCTCCCACGAATATCGCCTGCTTGCCTATCTCATGCATCACAAGGGCGAGGTCGTTTCGCGTACTGAGCTTGTCGAGCATATGTACGACCAGGATTTCGATCGGGATTCCAACACGATCGAGGTCTTTGTCGGTCGTCTGCGCAAGAAGATGGGTGTTGATCTGATTGAAACGGTCCGCGGCCTTGGCTACCGAATCCAAGCTCCGACCAATGCGAATTAAGTCGCTCACTGCTCGCGTCCTGCTGCTGACCACGCTCTGGTCGGCCGTGGCGCTGGTGGTGATCGGCCTCGTCATCTCCAATATCTACCGCAAAAGCGCCGAACGCGGCTTTCAGGACCTGCTGCGAGCGCAGCTCTATAACGTCATCAATTCGGTGACGATCGGCGATCAGGGCGCATTGTCGGGCAGCCCGCAGCTTGGCGATCTGCGCTTCTCGCAGCCGAAGACGGGCTGGTACTGGATAGTGGAGCCGCTTGGCACCTATACGTCGACACCCTTGGTATCGTCGTCGCTCGGAGCGTCGAACCTGCCAGTGCTTTCCGTGCTGGAAGCGCCTTTCGACAAGAATTACGAGCGCTACTACGTCGTCACCGACGCCTTTGGAAACCGCGTGCAGGTCGCTGAAACCGAAATCCAGTTCGATACGGACCATGCGGCTCGGTTTCGCGTCACCGGCAATGTCGCCGTCGTCGAGGACGACGTCCGCAATTTCTCTCACAGCCTCTATTTTGCGCTGGTCGGCTTTGGCGTCGGTAGCCTGATCGTCAACGCGCTCGCCATTCTCTACGGTCTGAAACCGCTCGATAAGGCGCGTAGGGCGCTGGAACGCATTCGCGCCGGCGAAAGCGAGCGTTTGCAGGGCGATTTCCCGCGTGAAATCCTGCCGCTTGCCAACGAGGTCAATGCACTGATTGAAAGCAACCGCCGCATCGTCGAGCGCGCGCGCATGCAGGTCGGCAATCTCGCGCACTCGCTGAAAACGCCGATCGCCGTGCTGCTCAACGAATCGAGAGTGCTGGAGCGCTCGCATGGCGATCTGGTGAAGAACCAGGCCGAGGTCATGCAGGGTCAGGTGCAATCCTATCTCAATCGCGCCCGCATCGCCGCGCAGCGCGAATCCGTGCTGGCGCGCACCGAGGCCGAGCCGGCGCTAGAGCGGCTCATCCGCGTCATGCGGCGCCTAAACGCCGACAAGGAGTTCGAACTTTCCGTATCGCCCAATCTGGCGCTTGCCATGGAGCAGCAGGACCTTGAGGAAACAGTCGGAAACCTTCTGGAAAATGCTGCCCGCTTTGCCGAACGCAAGGTACGGGTGGTTGCAAATGAGGCGCCCTCCGAGATCAAGGGCATCGATCAGGCGCGGCGCCACTGGGTGGAACTGGTGGTTGAGGACGACGGCCCAGGGCTGGAGCCGGATCAGATCCGCGAGGCCATGAAGCGCGGGCGCAGGCTGGACGAAAGCAAGCCCGGTACGGGGCTTGGCCTTTCGATCGTCAGCGAGATCGCCAACGAATATCAGGGCCGTTTCGAACTCTCTCGGGGCACCTGGGGGGGACTTCGTGCGAGCCTAATTTTGCCGGGTCTGACGAAGGATGTTGCGTGAGGAACGGCATGATGCCAAAAAGACGTTGTGGGTCATGATGATGCCGCAGCGCAGTACCTATGGTTTTGCTTTTTGATACTGGTTCGGTTGTATGAAGCTTCGTACCTTTTTTCTTGTCATTCCCTCTCTCTTCGCGGCGATTGCGCTTTCCGGTTGCTCCACGACGAGCGGCTTGGGGGGCGGCAAAAGTCTGTTTTCGTCTGCGAAGCCTCCGGCTTCAGCGACCTTCATCAATGCTCTTGATGGTGGCATCGTCGAGCGCGCCGGTGTCAAGCTCAGCGACAACGACAAGCAGCGCGCGCTGGAAGCGGAGTATCGCGCGCTGGAGACCTCGCCCCTCGGCCAGCCCGTGGCGTGGAAGGGCAGGAATGCAAGTGGCGAGGTTACGCCCGCCGCGCCCTATCAGGTTGGGTCCCAGAATTGCCGGCAATATACCCATACCGTTACCGTCGACGGCAAGTCGACGACGGCAAGGGGCGCGGCCTGCCGCAATGACGATGGCACCTGGACACCGCTCGATTAAAGCAATTCAGGAAAAATGCGCAGCGGCCTTCCGTCCGGAATTGCGTAAAAACAAAAAGATGGAGCGCTTCCCGATTCGAAGAAAACTGGAAAGGCACCTGGTTTCCGCGACGAAAGCCGCGACGAAACGCCTCAAATCTTCGTCAGAGGCCCCTTTCTCGGTTGGAATAAGCGCCCCGTTAAAGTATTGGGCGTGTTTATGCTGTTCTGGATTCTCGTGGCCGTTCTGACGGCCTTTGTCGGCGCTGTGCTGCTCTATCCTCTTTTGCGTAGTGCAAAAGAGGCGGAGGACTGTCGCTCGGGGGAAGCCGAAGTCTATCGCGATCAGCTTCGCGAATTGGACCGCGATCTTGCCGCAGGTCTGATCTCCGCGCCGGAGGCCGGTTATGCCCGCGCCGAGATCGGCCGTCGCCTTATTGCAATTACCAAAACCGAGAAGCAGCAGGCGAAATCGCCCGTGCGCGGCAATTATCGTCTTGCCCAGGCCTTCATCATCACAGTGCTTCCGGTTGTGGGCCTCTGTCTTTACCTTGCCAAGGGCGACCCGGGTTTGCCGTCCCAGCCATTGGAAGCTCGGCTTGAGAAGCCTGGAAGCGATCTTGCGATCTCGATCGTCAAGATCGAACAGCATCTGGCCAAGAATCCGGATGACGCCAAGGGCTGGGAAGTGCTCGCGCCGATCTATTTCAGGATCAATCGCATCGGCGATGCCGAGCTTGCCTATCGCAATGTCATTCGCTTGCTGGGGCCGAGTGCCGCCCGTCTCGGCGATCTGGGCGAGGTCCTCGTCGTCAAGGCCGATGGCATCGTGACCGCGGAGGCGCGCAGCGTGCTGCAACAGTCGCGGGCGCTGGATGCCACTAATCCCCGCACGCTTTTCTATCTGGCGCTGGCGCTGGAGCAGGAAGGCAAGGCGGTCGAAGCGAAGACGGCCTTCGAGGCTTTGGCCAGGCAATCGCCGGCGGATGCGCCCTGGCTTGCTGCCGTCAACGAACACATCGTCAAGAATGGCGGCCAGCCGGCGGCATCCGCGAATGCCGCCGCGCCCGGCAATCCGACTGCGGAGGATGTGGCTGCGGCGAATGCGCTCAGCAGTGGCGATCGCCGGCAGATGATCCGCGGCATGGTCGACAGCCTCGATGCTAAGCTCAAGGACGATCCGAAGAATTTCGAGGGCTGGATGCGGCTGATCCGCTCCTATGTTGTGCTGAATGAACGGGAGCGTGCAGTGGATGCGCTGAAGCGCGGGCTTGCCGCTTTCCCGGCCGATGGAGGAGAGGGCCGGCAGCTTCTGGCGCTGGCGAAGGAATTGGGACTGCCGGCGGAGGTGAAGCAGCCGTGACCCGCAAGCAGAAACGTCTGGCTGTCATCGCCGGTGGCATGGGATTCATCGCCGCCGCCGTTCTGCTTGTGCTCTTTGCTTTCAGCCAGTCCGTCGCCTATTTCTATATGCCGGCGGATCTCGCCAGGACGCCGGTCAATGCCGGGACGCTGATCCGTTTGGGCGGGCTCGTCGGTCAGGGCTCGATCGTGCGCGGTCAGGGAACCGAGGTGCAGTTCTCCGTCACGGACGGCACCGATACGGTCAAGGTCAGATATGACGGCATCCTGCCCGATCTGTTCCGTGAGGGGCAGGGCGTCGTCACCGAAGGCAAGTTCGAACCGGGCAGCGATGTTTTCGTTGCCGACAGCGTGCTTGCCAAGCATGATGAACGCTACATGCCGAAACAGGTCGCCGACAAGCTGAAGGCTGACGGCGTGTGGAAGGGCGGGGAGGCCAGCCAATGATCATCGAGCTTGGACATTACGCCCTGGTGCTGGCGCTTGCGACGGCGCTCATCGTCTCCGTCATTCCCGTGATCGGTGCGCGCCGTGGCGACGTATCCATGATGGATATTGCGCCCGCCGGCGCGATCATGATGTTCCTACTGGTCGCCTTCTCTTTCGGCGTTCTGACCTACGCCTATGTCGCCTCCGATTTCTCCGTCCTTAACGTCTGGGCCAATTCCCATTCGCTGATGCCGCTGATCTTCAGGATCTCCGGCGTCTGGGGCAATCACGAGGGATCGATGATGCTCTGGCTGCTGATCCTGGCGCTGTTCAGTGCGTTCGTCGCGCTCTTCGGGCGCAATTTGCCTGATGTGCTGCGCGCCAATGTGCTCGCCGTGCAGTCGTGGATCTCCTCGGCCTTTCTGGTCTTCATCCTGCTGACCTCCAATCCCTTCATTCGGCTCGATCCGGCGCCGGCCGAGGGTAAGGATCTCAATCCGATCCTGCAGGATATCGGGCTGGCGATCCATCCGCCCTTGCTCTATCTCGGCTATGTCGGCTTCTCCGTCTGCTTCTCCTTTGCCGTCGCCGCACTGCTGGAAGGCCGCATCGATGCCGCCTGGGCGCGCTGGGTACGGCCGTGGACGCTCGCCGCCTGGAGCTTCCTGACGCTCGGCATCGCCATGGGCTCCTATTGGGCCTATTACGAGCTCGGCTGGGGCGGCTGGTGGTTCTGGGACCCGGTGGAAAACGCCTCCTTCATGCCCTGGCTTGCCGGCACGGCGCTGTTGCATTCGGCCCTCGTCATGGAAAAGCGCGACGCCTTGAAGATCTGGACGGTGCTGCTTTCGATCCTCACCTTCTCCCTGTCGCTGCTCGGCACCTTCCTCGTCCGCTCCGGCGTGCTGACCTCGGTCCATTCCTTCGCCAGCGACCCGACGCGCGGCATCTTCATTCTTTGCATCCTTCTGGTCTTCATCGGCGGAGCGCTGTCTCTTTTCGCCCTGCGTGCGCCGAAGCTTACGGCCGGCGGGTTGTTCGCACCGATCTCGCGGGAGGGATCGCTGGTGCTGAACAATCTGATCCTGACGGTTGCCTGCGGCACGGTGCTGACCGGCACGCTCTATCCGCTGGCGCTCGAAACGCTCACCGGCGACAAGATCTCCGTCGGCCCGCCCTTCTTCAACATGACCTTCGGGCTGCTGATGACGCCGATCCTCATCGCCGTGCCGTTCGGCCCGCTGCTGGCCTGGAAGCGCGGCGATCTGCTCGGCGCGCTGCAGCGGCTCTATGTCGTGGCGGGCCTCGCCTTCCTGGCCGGCCTGGTTCTGTTCTATGTCAGGCATGGCGGCCCCGTGCTTGCCGTTCTC
>JBCNPI010000148.1:0-13729 GCA_039593415.1 Rhizobium sp.
TGATCGAGAAGCATTCCCTGTCGTCGCAATATGCCCGGGTCTCGACCCGGCATGTCGATATCGATGCCGGCGGCCGGATCTGGTTTGCCTGCCAATATGAAGGTCATCGCAACGACATGCCGCCGCTCGTCGGTCATTTCGCCAGAGGCGAGGACCTGAGTTTCGTCACCCTGCCCGACGAGACGACGCGGGCACTCGGCAATTACGTCGGCGCCATCGCCGTCAATCGCAGCGAAAACCTCGTCGGCGTCACATCGCCGGTCGAAGGGACTTCGGTGACACTGGACGCCAAGACGGGCGCGGTGCTGAAGGTGGAGAGCATCGCCGATGCGGCCGGCATCGCGCCGGCGCGGCATGGTTTTGCCGTTTCTTCCTATGACGGTGATTTCTTGAACGAGCATAGTGGCGTCGCCTGGGACCAGCACATCGTCCGCATCGCCCGTGGCTGATCCGGACTTGGCCGGACTGCCTAAGTAAGCTTGCTGGCTTCGATGAAGCGCCGCAATGCCGTCGCTGCATTCAGCATATGCGCCCGCATGCGCCGCGACGCCATTTCTCCATCTCCCTCGGCTATCGCCTGCATGATAGCTTCATGCTCCGCCCGAGATCGCTCGAGCCGCTGCTCCTGCTGCAATTGAGCCCGGCGGAAGGCCGCCAGACGATTGCGGATCGTGATCGCCTGCTCGGCAAGAAAGCTGTTGTGGGTGGCGTGATAGATCGCCTCATGGAAGGCGCGATTGAACATATCGTAAGCATCGAAATCGCCTGTCTTCACCAGCGTTTCGGATGCGTCGTGCAGTTCAATCAGGTGGCTGCGCTCGAGCGGCGTCATGCGATAGGTGGCGAGCCTCACACACATCGATTCGATTTCGGCAACCGTCTCGAACATATCCATGATGCGTTCAGGCGTCATGCGGGCAACGACGACCCCGCGCCGCGCTCGCATTTCGACGAGACCGCTTACCGACAGCTGTCTCAGCGCCTCGCGAACGGGCGTGCGTGAGGCGCCGAAACGATCGGCCAGCTGCTGTTCGTCCAGTGCGGTCCCCGCCTCAAGCTTGCCGGTCGCGATCTCATCTTCCAGCGCGTTGCGGATGCGGTCGGATAACAACTCACGATCGTCAGCCGCATCATCTAGTCCATCCATCGTTCCCAATGCTCCGATAACCATTGCGACTTGTATGCAAAATATCATCCCCGGCTCACATTTGCATACAATTTATCAATCACGCAAGCGTTACGCATACAATTATTGACCAGCATCGATATTGGGAATACAAAAATAGCCATTGAGCTTGCTTTTGCATACACAAAGCAAGCTTCACGCTGAATCGGAATGCAGACGGCAAATTTGATCCGGGGGATCCGGGCAGATGCCGTCTCTCAGAAATACAAAACTTCAGAAGCTTTACCGCTCCGGCATCCGGCGCGACGGCTTTCTGGTGCTAATCTTTAAACGACAGGTATCACGATGATGATGACCAGACGGAATTTCTCGACCGCAATTATCGCCGGCGCCGCCGCCTCCCTCATGTCCACGCGGGGCACGGCCGCCAGCAACTCCACCACGGGTGCAGCTGCCTCCGCGCCGTTAAAGGCCCGGAACGTCGTTCTAGCGCATGGACTTTTCGCAGACGGCTCCTGCTGGACGGAAGTCATTGCCCGGCTGCAGACCAAGGGGCTGAACTGCACGGCCGTGCAGAATCCGTTGACGACCCTTCCCGAAGCCGTCGCGTCGGTACAGCGCGTGCTCGACCGCCAAGACGGCCCGACCGTCCTTGTCGGCCATTCCTTCTCCGGCATGTTGGTGACGGAAGCTGGCGTGCATCCAAAGGTTTCGGCGCTCGTCTATGTCGCAGCCCGCGCACCGGATGCCGGCGAAGATTATACCGCGCTCGCCAAGACATATCCAACGCCCCCTGCTTCGGCCGGTATCGTCTTCGACGGCGACGAAGGACGGCTCACCGAGGAAGCCTTCCTGCGCGACTTCGCCGGCGATCTGCCCAAGGCCAAGGCCGAAGTGCTTTATGCCGTGCAGCAGCCTTTCCAGAAAGCTTTGCTGACCGGAAAGACTACCCAGGCCGCTTGGCGTAGCAAGCCGAGCTGGTATGCCGTTTCTACCGAAGACAGAACGATCAATCCGGATCTCGAGCGCTTCATGGCCAAGCGCATGGGCGCGAAGACGATCGAAGTGAAGGCCAGCCATCTCTCGTTGATCTCGCATCCCGACACGATCGCCCATCTGATCCTGGAAGCCGCCGGGCATTGATCAAGCGGATTCAACCAGCTCCGCGGCGAGCCGGGTCCGCATCCAGCTCTCATCGGCGCTGCCGATTGCCGGATCGTTGTCATCTGCACCCTCATGACAAGCTTCATAGCGTCGGGTAGCGCGATGATCTGATCGTGAAAATTCGACGTCCGCCAGCAGCTTGGGGCGCTTTTCTTTTTCCACCGGATAACCCTTGTCCAAACGGCCTCTCCATGCCAATTTCGCACCCGCGAAAGGGGACGGCATGACAGGGGCAGACCAGACGGGGACCAACGGCGATTTTCGGAGCCGCATCCGAACGAGCTTCGCGCGGCAAGCGGCGATGGCGACGATCGGCGCCGAACTGACGCGCGTAGAGCACGGTACGGTCGAGATCGAGCTGCCCTTCGATATCAAGCTGACGCAGCAACATGGCATCCTGCACGCCGGCATCATCGCTGCAGCGCTGGATTCGGCCTGCGGCTTTGCCGCCTATAGCGTCATCGATCCTTCCGCATCGATCCTCACCATCGAATTCAAGGTCAACCTGATGTCGCCGGGGCGCGGCGAGCGCTTCCTGTTTCGTGGCGATGTTACCAAGCCCGGCACGACGATCATCGTCGCCGACGGCCGTGGCTATGCCATTGGCGACGGGCCGGCCAAGCTGATTGCCTCGATGACGGGAACGATGATGGTCATCCGGGGCAGAGAGGGAATTAGCGGATGAAATTCGAATTGAAGCGGGTATCGGGCAAATCGATCCTGTTCGTCATGGCGGCCGAGGCCGAGTACGGACCCTTTCTGCGCTCGCGCATCGATCCGCTGATGACAGGCGTCGGCCCCGTCGAAGCGGCGATCGCGCTGACCCGCGCCTTCGCCCAACTCGAGGCGCAGGGCGACCTTCCCGATCTCGTGGTTTCGCTCGGCTCGGCCGGCTCCGCCAAACTGGAGCAGACGGAGGTTTATCAGGTCACTTCGGTTTCCTACCGCGACATGGATGCCTCGCCGCTCGGCTTCGAGAGAGGCCGCACGCCCTTCCTCGATCTGCCGGCAACGATCGAACTGCCGCTGCGCATCCCCACCATTGCCGAGGGCAGCCTTTCGACCGGCGCCAATATCGTCTCGGGCTTGGAAGCCTATGAACGCATCGGCACCGACATGGTCGATATGGAAACTTTCGCGGTGCTGCGCGCCTGCCAGATCTACAGCCTGCCGCTGATCGGCCTGCGTGGCATTTCCGACGGGAAGGTCGAGCTTCAGCACATCTCCGACTGGAGCGAATATCTGCATGTGATCGACCGCAAGCTCTCCTATGCCGTCGATGGACTGTTTACGGCGCTGGAAGACGGGGTATTCTGGTTTTGATCGGCCCAAAACCACTGAAGCAATTCCAGAAAAAGTGTGCAGCGGTTTTCCGTCCGGAATTGCGAAAAAAGACAGAGAATGTAGGACAATCGGGACAATAAAATCGGCCCTTGCGTGATTTGCCCGATTGCCAGGGAAAGCGCTTTTCTTTAAAGGCTCGCCATGACCCAGACAGCACATCCAGATACCGTTCTCATCGTCGATTTTGGCAGCCAGGTGACGCAGCTCATCGCACGGCGCGTGCGCGAAGCGGGCGTCTACTGCGAAATCGTTCCCTTCCAATCCGCCGAAGCCGGCTTCAAGCGGCTACAGCCGAAAGCCGTGATCCTGTCCGGCAGCCCGGCCTCGACCGTGGACGAAGGCTCGCCGCGGGCACCGCAGATCATCTTCGACAGCGGCATCCCGGTCTTCGGCATCTGCTACGGCCAGCAGACCATGTGCATGCAGCTCGGCGGCAAGGTCGAGAGCGGCCATCACCGCGAATTCGGCCGCGCCTTCCTGGAGGTCGACAAGGATTGCGCCCTCTTCGAAGGATTGTGGTCGAACGGTTCGCGCCATCAAGTCTGGATGAGCCATGGCGATCGCGTCACCGCGCTGCCCGAGGGCTTCGAAGTTGTCGCCACCTCCTCGAACGCTCCTTATGCCTTCATCGCCGACGAGAAGCGCAGATATTACGGCGTGCAGTTCCATCCGGAAGTCGTGCATACGCCCGACGGCGCCAAGCTGCTCGGCAACTTCATCCATAACATCGCCGGCATCAAGGGCGACTGGTCGATGTCGGCTTATCGGGCCAAGGCGGTGCAGGCGATCCGCGATCAGGTCGGTGACAAGCGCGTCATCTGCGCGCTCTCCGGCGGCGTCGATTCCTCCGTTGCCGCACTGCTGATCCACGAGGCGGTCGGCGACCAGCTGACCTGCATCCTCGTCGACCACGGCCTGATGCGCAAGGACGAGGCGGCAAGCGTCGTCGCCATGTTCCGCGAGCACTACAATCTGCATCTGATCCATGTCGATGCCGCCGACCGCTTCATCGGCGAGCTGGAGGGTGTTTCCGATCCCGAGACCAAGCGCAAGATCATCGGCCGCCTCTTCATCGAGACTTTCGAGGAAGAAGCCAAGAAGCTCGGCGGCGCCGATTTCCTCGGCCAGGGCACGCTCTATCCCGACGTGATCGAGAGCGTTTCCTTCACCGGCGGTCCCTCAGTCACCATCAAGTCGCATCACAATGTTGGCGGCCTGCCGGACCGCATGAAGATGCAGCTCGTCGAGCCGCTGCGCGAACTCTTCAAGGACGAAGTGCGCGTGCTCGGCAAGGAGCTTGGCCTGCCCGACAGCTTCATCGGCCGCCACCCCTTCCCGGGTCCCGGCCTCGCGATCCGCTGCCCCGGCGGCATCACCCGCGAGAAGCTCGAAATCCTGCGCGAAGCCGATGCCATCTATCTCGACGAAATCCGCAAGGCCGGCCTCTACGACGCGATCTGGCAGGCATTCGCGGTGCTGCTGCCGGTCCAGACCGTCGGCGTCATGGGCGACGGCCGCACCTACGAATTCGTCTGCGCGCTGCGCGCCGTCACCTCCGTCGACGGCATGACGGCGGATTTCTATCACTACGACATGGAATTCCTCGGCCGCGCCGCGACCCGCATCATCAACGAAGTCCGCGGCATCAACCGCGTGGTCTATGATGTGACGTCGAAGCCGCCTGGCACGATCGAGTGGGAGTGAAAAGGAAAGCCCTTATGGGGTAGCTTGCTTCGCAACGAAGGCCTGACCGCCATCCTGCAGATCAGGCCTCCGGGCAATTACACGAGCTGAATCCCACGCTTATTTCATGGTGATGCTCAGGCCGCTGATATCGGCATTGACCTGCAAGCCGACCTGCCTGCCCGTGAGCTCGAGTTTGGCGCCCTTGTCATTGGTCATGACGATCATCTGGGCGCCTTTGCCCACCGCGCCGCCGCCACCTGCGGCGCCATAGACACCGGCAACATCGCGGGCGCGGCGGATATTGCGGACAGTGCCCTGGAAATATGTCTTGGAGGCGCCGAAGGCGAGGCCGCCCGAGATGCCGCCGATCGAGATGGGATAGT
This sequence comes from Rhizobium sp., assembly GCA_039593415.1. Classification (GTDB taxonomy): domain Bacteria; phylum Pseudomonadota; class Alphaproteobacteria; order Rhizobiales; family Rhizobiaceae; genus Rhizobium. The sequence continues at coordinate 5,704 of JBCNPI010000148.1, forward strand.
GACGACCATGGAAGGTCAGCGTGCCTTCGCCTCCGGAACCTCCGACGAAGAAGGCCGCCTTGTAGACGGAGAAACGGATCGTGCCGCTATCGGCGTGTGCAGTGCTGGCGAAGCCAATTCCCGCTGCGGCAATGGCTGCAACCGCAACTGAACGAAATCCAGATGAAATATTCATGATGAGCTGCTCCTCAAATGCGCCGCTTACCCAGCCGGCCGGGCACGACGTCAGCGTCGTATCAAAGTCATAGATGAACGTTCTTGCGCATCATTGGTTCCAAAGCATGGCAATAACAATGCGTTAGAGCATAGCCAGGAATCGAACGAGAACAGGGAATGGCAGCGCTGGATGGGGCAGCTCAGCGCGGCGTATTGGATGCAATGTCGCCTTTGCAGCCGCAGTCGAGATATCACTCCTGGCCTGCGGCTTCTGGCAACTTCAATTTGGGCTGCGCTTCCGACGTCGGCGCATTTTCAGCTCGCGCGTTCGTTCGTCGTCAATCCGCCTCTGACTTTTGTGATCGCGCCCGAGCGGCTCTTTACGTGATCGATGAATGCGCGCAGCTTCGGCATCATTTGATGGCGGCTGGGATAGTATAGAAACACTCCCGGCGCCATTGGTGCGAAAGGCTCCAGAACCTGCACCAATCTGCCCGCTTTCACCAGGCTCACGGCAATCGGCTCAGGTACTTGCGCGAGCCCCATATGCTCCCCGGCCGCGCCAAGAATGGTGGGAAAATCGCGGGCGATCAGCGGACCTGAGACGATCGCCTCGATCGGTTTGTTGCCGTCGATAAAGGACCAAGGCGCGATCGACTGGTCCGAGCGGCGCATGCGCAAGCAGGCATGCCGGCGCAGATCGTCGATATGTTCGGGCGTTCCTCGCCGGCGCAGATATTCGGGGCTGCCGACGACCGCCAGCGGAAAGGGCGGCGTCAGCCGAACCGCGACCACGTCCGCGGCAAGGAACTGCCCCAGCCGGATGCCGGCGTCAAATCCCTCGGCCGCGATATCGACGAGATCTGCGCTCGCGGCGATCTCCACCTCGACCTCGGGATAGGCTTGGCAGAAAGACGCGATCAGCGGCTCCAGCAGGATCGGTATCACTGCCCGCGGCACGGTGAGGCGCAGCAGTCCAGCGGGCCGCTGCCCAAGGTCTCGCGCAATCTCGCTTGCGGCAACAAGCTCCTCGAAAGCGGGCTTTGCGCGCAAGTAAAATCGTTCGCCGGCTTCACTGAGGCCGACACTGCGCGTCGTGCGGATGAAAAGCGCGGCACCGACGCGCGCCTCAAGCGTGCGTACCGCCTGGCTGATCGCGGATGGCGTTACTCCGAGCTCGGCGGCCGCTTTGCGAAAACTGCGATGCTGGGCGACGCTCAGAAAGGCTTCCACGCCATCGAGCGCACCCTGTCTGACTGTGAAGTTCTGCTTCATAACTCATCGACATTATCGAGAATAGTCGCTCATGAAAAGCAGTCTTATACCTGAGTTGCAAACCGGGAGCATTGCTGACGTCGAGCTCAAACATTGGCGGCGCGCCGGCTCAGCAACCTCTTCCGATCTCACTCTCGCGGGAGCTACTTCCATGACCGACCAGTCAACCCCGACCCAAGCACAAGCCTTCTCACCCGCAACTACCGGCGTGATGGTCATCCTTACAGTTAAGGCTGGCGTCACACGCGAACAGGTCATGGCCGTCATGCCAGATGAAATCCGGCAGACCGCGCAGCTCTATCTCAATGGGAAGATACGCGAGTGGTATTCGCGAGGTGATGGCCGGGGCGCGGTGTTCCTGCTGGATTCGAAGGATGTGGCCGACGCCCACGTAATCATGGAAGGCCTGCCGTTGGCCAAACAAAATCTCATGGACCATGAATACATCGCAATCGGTCCGCTGGTATCGCTCCGCCTGCTGATGGCCAATGCCTGAGCACCCGACGGCAGCGAGATAGATTCATCGACTTCGCCTTCGTCTGACCACACAGAGACAAGCACAAAGGAAACCGAAATGCCACCGGATCTCAATCTTCCATTCGTTCTCAGTGTCGCTGGCGCCTTCCTCACAAGTTCGGTGATGGCCTATGTCTATGTCTGGCCGGCGCTTCGAACAATGCCGCGCTATGAGGCTCTAAGACTTCTTGCTGCTTTCCATGCGTTCCGGTTCCTGGGGATGAACTTTCTGGTATCCGGATTCGTATCTTCCGAGTTGAGTTCGGATTTCGCCAACGAAGTCGGATGGGGCGATCTCGCCGCAGCTGTTCTCGCGCTTGTTTCCATGGCCGCTCTTTCCCGGCGGTGGCCGATCGCCGTTCCGATTGTCTGGATATTCAACATCTGGGGCACTTTGGATCTTCTGAATGCCTACTACATGGGCATAACGAAAATCGGAAATCCCGGCCTCTTCGGCGCCGGCATTTATATACCGGCGCTTTACGTGCCGCTGCTGCTTGTAAGCCACGTTCTCGCCTTCATGGTCCTATCGCGGACGAAATCACCGGAACAGGCAGTATAACTCGGTGGCCAGATCGCGCGATCGGCCACGCTTTGGCGCTCTCGGCCCGCCCGGCCGGTGCGATCATCCAGAAATTCGTCAGTTATCGTTGCCAGTGCACCTAGAATGCCAGCGACTGCTGCACCGGCTTCGGCGGCGCAAGCTGGACGCCTTCGAGCTCCAGCATGCGAGCCTTGGAGCTGGAACCGCCCGGTGCGGAAAAGCCGCCGATCTTGCCGCCTGCCGCCAGAACGCGATGGCAGGGAATGATCAGCGCCACCGGGTTCTGCGCCATGGCCTGCCCGACATCGCGCGCAGCTTCCGGCCCTGCGCCGAGCTGCTTGGCCAATGTCCCGTAGGTCGTCGTATGGCCCCAGCCGACCTGACGGGCGGCATCGTAGATCTGCCTGAAGAAGGCATCCTGCTCGCCGAGGTCGAGCGCGACGTTGGAAAAATCGATCTCTTCGCCCGCGAAATAGCGCTTCACCTTGGCAACCACATCAGCGATTTCCGCGCTTGGGGTCCCGGGCTGCGCATTCGGCAGGCGGCGCAGAAGCAGGCGCTCGGTCGCGCCCGCATCCCTGGTCGGTAATTGAAAACGCAGCACGCCGACATCGTTCCAGGCGATGCCGCAGAAGCCGCTGGCGGTTTCGAAGATCAGGTAATTCTGCCTTGTCTCGTTCATGGCGAAAGCTCCCGTGTTTCCACTTGTCATGAAAATCGTCCTCGGAAGCCTCGAATTCAACCCGATTCTTGCAAAGATGAAGAATTGCCACCGTTTTGGCAATGACGGCCGCTCCTGAGACGATCCAGGCAGGCGTATCAATATCCGCCGCCGGTCGGAGGGGCATTCTGAACCATGCCGCCGCCGGAATTGTGCCCGCCCGAGGTGGAGCAGGAAGCGATACCAAAGCCGATGAGAGCGAAGACAACGGCCGCAAAAACTGATCTGGCGAACATGATCATGATTCCTTTGGATGAGATAGGGCACGCCGGCCCGAACTTGGAATGAACGGATCAGCCGACTTTTTATTCGATGGCTTTTTAAACGAGCAGAATGTTCGCTTTTTGTTCTTGAATTGGCGACTGCTTTATTCTATCGTTTTGCGATCAAAATAAGGAGGAGGACAAAGCGGTACAGCTTTGCAGTGACCATGAAGAACAATGGGCAGCTTTCGCTCTATCTTGCGGGGGAGCGCATACGAGAACACCGCCGCCAGTCGATCAAGCGCCCATCAATGAATTCTATTTCGCCCTCCTGCCCGATGCGGCGGTTGCCACACTAAGTCATGAGCTTGCAGGACATCTTCGCCGGCAGTACCGCTTTTCCACGAAGCCGCGTCGGGCGGATCTCTTTCATGTAACACTCTACCCGATTGGCTCGTTTCGCTGCTTGCCCGAGGAGGTGGCATTTGCGGCGATGGAAGCTGCCTCTCGGGTGAGGAAGCCGCCCTTCCCGGTTATTTTCGATCGAGCTGTCAGCTTCGGCAATGGCGACAACCGCCCACTTGTCCTTTGGAACAAGGACGGAAATGCCGAACTAAAGGCGCTCCATCAGGAACTGGCCGATGCCATGCGCCTGACTGGCATTGCGCCAGCCAGGGGAAAGCCCGTCGAGCCGCATATGACGCTGCTTTATCAGGGACATCTCGTTCCCGACATCATGCTCGAGAAACCTGTGAGTTGGACCGCCAGGGACTTCGTCCTCATCAACAGCCTGCAGGGAGAGGCCAAGCACGATCATCTCTGCTATTGGACCTTGCACGATTGAACGGCCGCTCACGCTCTCGGCGGGTTGTGATCCGCCATCACCGCCGCCACGGCATCATCGACGCTGAAGCTGCAACGGCTAGCGAGGTCGGCAACGCCCGCGGCGGTCATGAGATCGCGGACACGGTCATGGACGCGGGCGAACTGGACGCGCAGACCGGTGCGCCGCATGGCGTTATCGAATTCCATCAAAGCATCCATGGCCGTACTGTCGATATCGGAACTCTCTTCCAGACTGAGGATAATGGCCCGCAAGCCTGCTTCGGCATGGCTGCCTGACATTATCTTGCCGAAGATCGTATCGGCATTGCCGAAGAAAAGAGTTTCGCGGGGCCGCCAGATGGCAATGCCTGACATCTCGACCGCATCGTCATGGCGGCTGACGTCAACGAAATTGTGGCTGTCGCCAAGCCGTCCGAGCCGGGCGACATAGGGCGAAGCCAGGCGATGCATCATGGCAGCGAGCGAGAGCGCGATCGCCAGCAGCATGCCGTTGAGCACGCCGAACGCAAGCACACCAATGGCAGCGCCGAGCGCCACATAGAAATCCCGATGCAAGCGGCGCAGGCGCAGGATGGGGCTCGGATCGAGCGCATGGGTCAGCGCCGCGATGACGACTGCCGCGAGCACCGGTTCCGGCAGAAGGGCCACCAGCCGCCCGGCGCAGGCAATCAGGATAGCAAGGCCGATGGCGGCGAAAACGGTGGTTACTCGCGTCTTCGCCCCGGCGGCCTCGCTGGCAAAGCCGGCGGAAAAGCCGGCGCCGACGGGCATGCCCTGAACAACGGCACTGGCGATATTCGCGGCACCAAGCGCGCCAAGCTCGCGATTGACCTCCAGCGTCTCGCCATAGCGCAAGGCCAAGGCCCGCATTGTCCCCCAGGACTCGGCAAAGAGGATGAGCACCAGCGGCACGGTGAACTGCACCAGCCGCGAATAGGCGTTCCAGTCGGCATTTGGCAGCGACGGCCATTGCGGCAGGATCTCGATGGGGCCGACCAGCTTGACGCCATGCCCTTCCAGGCCGAACAGGTAGGAGGCGAAGATGCCGGCGACGAGCACGAGGAAGGCACCGGGAATGCCGGGCAACCGCTTCAGCAGCAGCAACGCCGCCAGCGCGACGACGCCGACGGCGACACTGACCGGATTCCACCGCAGGATCGCGCCGAACAATGCGGCCGCATAGGTCAGGATGTTCGAACCCTGCGCAGGCACGCCGACGAGGATCGGCAGCTGATGCAGGATGATGGTGATCGCCAATCCGAGCGCAAAGCCACGCAGCACGGGCCGCGAGATGAAACCCGTGATGCCGCCGAGGCGCAATGCACCGGCGACGACGAAAAGAATGCCGGCGAGCGCCACGGCGACCGTCGCAAGAGCCGCCTTGACCGTGGCATCGCCCGGCACGACCGCCAATGTCGCCGCAAGAATGGCCGCGGACGAGGATGTGGGGGAGACGATGGCAAAGCGGCTGCGGCCGAATATGGCATAGACGAGACATCCGGCAATGCCGGCGAGGATGGCCCGATGCGGCGGCAGACCGGCGATGCCGGCGTAAGCGACCGCTTCCGGCAGCATCAGTCCGGCAACCGATATGCCCGCGATCAGATCCGCCCGATCCACCGCGAACCAACTGCCCAGCTTCGTCATCGATCACCGACCGTAAGTATGGCCCATCCATCCATGGATAGAGATTCGCCATGCGGCTGCAATAGAAAAAATGCTGATCGAACTTGTGTTTACGCCGTGGTGTCCGCGCTGTCTCGCAACGGGCAGCTTTGGCCGACCACATCCGCGACATAGTCCATGACCGCGCGAATGGCAGGCGAGCCGTACAGATCAGGATAGGTGACGAGCCAAAGATCGCGCATCGGCGACGGGATCGCCGTTGGCAGGCGTACCAGCCCGGCCTCGCTTTCGCCAGAAATGTCGGAAGTCGAGATGGAGGAATTGTGAGCGCACCGCCCATAGGCGATTGGCCACGCACAATCAATTCATCCCGTCAATGGCGTTTGCTGCAAGGCAGCAATTCGTTGACCTCGCGTGCTTTCCCCGATAGCCATGCCCCATGGCGGCGCACGGCTCTCAAGCCTTCGCCGTCACTGCTATCCGATCCGAATTCCGATCCTTCGTGGCAAACAGCATGGGCACTACCTCCGGTGTCCGCAGGCGATATCCCGTGAACACTGCCTCTGAGACCATCCGGTCCACCTCGACTCTCTCCCTCCTTTCGATCGTCGCGCTGACATTCTTCGGCTACATTGCCATTGGCCTTCCGCTTGCTGTGTTGCCGACCTATGTCGACAGCAGTCTCGGTTTCGGCGTCGTCTGGGCCGGTATCGCCGTCAGCACACAATATGTGGCGACCATTGTCAGCAGGGCGCAGGTCGGGCGGCTCTGCGATCAATACGGGCCTCGCCGGTCGGTCTTCCTCGGCTTCCTTGCCTATGGGCTTTCCGGCGCGCTGACCATCGCCTCCACATTTACAGTGAATGTCCCAGCGGCAAGCCTTGCTCTTCTGCTTGCGGGCCGGCTGGCGCTCGGCATTGGCGAAAGCTGGGTGAGCACAGCGGCGATCACCTGGGCGATCGGGCTGATGGGCTCGCGCGAAACAGTCCGCATCATCTCCTGGAACGGCATCGCCACGTATGGCGGCATCGCGCTCGCCGCCCCTTTCGGCGCCTGGCTGCAGGGACAATACGGCTTCTTCGCCATTGGCGCCGTCACCATCATCCTTGCCGTTGCCGGCTTCATGCTGGCGCAAACGCGCCCGCCCGTGCCTGGCGTGAAGGAAAAGGGTATCGGCACCGGCCAGGTTCTGAGCCGCGTCGCGCCGTTCGGCGTCGCACTGGCGCTTGCCTCCAGCGGTTTCGGCGTGGTGATGGCTTTCGTCGCGCTGTTCTTCCAGAGCCGCAACTGGGATGGCGCCTCTTTCGCGCTCAGCGCCTTTGGCCTTGCCTTCATGGGCGTGCGCCTGGGTCTTGCCCAAGCCGTTGCCCGCTTCGGCGGCCTGCCGCTGGTGCGCATATCCCTCATCATCGAGATCATCGGCCTCGCGGCCATTGCGCTTGCGCCTTCCCCGACGGTTGCCATTGTCGGTGCGGCTCTGGCGGGCGCCGGCTTCGCACCCGTCTTCCCGGCGCTCGGCAACGAGGCAATGGAACGCATCCCGCCGCAGAACCGTGGCGTGGCACTCGGGCTCTATTCGATCTTTCTCGACGTGTCCCTCGGCTCGACCGGCCCGATCGCCGGCCTGTTTGCCGATCATCTCGGCTATGCCGCCCCCTTCTCCTTTGGGGCCGGCGCGGTTGTGCTCAGCTTGATCCTGAGCTTCAGCCTGCGCAGGAGCAATCCTCGGTAGAAGTGGTTTGGGCTGCCGCTCCCATTTCGGACTCAATCCTCAGGCGACAAATGGTTGCGGCCTGCGGTCAACGCTTGATATGGATTTCCGACCATCACCAGCAGGAGGCCAGCTTATGAACGTCACCGAAATCGTCATCGAAGGCGACACTCCGGGGATCGCATGGCGGCTGCCCGTCCTGCATTTTGCAGGCCACAACGCGGATGCGCCGAAGATCTACATCCAGGCTGCATTGCATGCCGGCGAGCTGCCGGGCACGGCCCTCGCGCATTTCCTCTGCGAGCGGCTTCGGCGGGCGGAAGCGGAAGGCGCGATCCTCAGCGATATCGTCGTGGTGCCGCATGCCAATCCGATCGGCGCGGCGCAATCGCATTTCGGCGAGATGCAGGGCCGTTTCGAGCTGGGAT
>JBCNPI010000149.1:0-13720 GCA_039593415.1 Rhizobium sp.
GTGCTGTTCCGACGAAAGGCCAATCAAAGGCTGCAATAGCGCCGGCCGCCCTTCCGATCCCTGAGATCGAAGTGGAAATGGTTCCAATGTTCCGGATTGCTGCCCGGCCCCAGCACCGTATCGAAATAGCGGCAGCTATCACTGCGCACCGCCTTGAGCAGCGCACCTTCCCGGAAGGAAAAGAGGCCCTTTTTGCGTATGTCGATCACATGGCCGTTTTTCAGGACGAAAGTGCCGACGTCGATGGCGTTGCCGTGAGCGTGCTCCGACATCGGATTGTAGCGTTGCCGGCTATTATTCATGCGTCGGCAGGAATAGCCGCCGAGCGGAACGATCGTGCCGATGCCGGACCAGTAGCGCGTACGCGCCGCCGGAGCCAGCTCGTTCTTCACCCATTTGGCAAAGGCGAGCGTCACCTGGCAATTCAGCGTGACTGCGGGCCTGACGGCGATGTTGCCGGAAAGGCCGCCGAGCGAAATCGGATAGGGAACCTGGCATGCCGGGCCGTTCGATATGGCCGGCTTGTCCACATAGACGACGCCCAGGCGCCGCAGCTCCTGACGGCAGGCGACTTCGGAAGGCGGCATCATGCCCGGCGTCGATTGCGGTGCTTCGAACTGCTGATCGAGACGCGGTATCGGATTTTCGACGCGCGGCAGCATTGCGACCTGCGTTCCGGGCAGCGGCCTGGATATCCGTGACTGGTTGAGTTCAGCCTGTGCGGCCGGCCGCTGAAGAGTGGAGTGGTTGGTCTGCACCGGCGCATCGGTGCCAATGCCGTCGACCACAGGCTGATCGGACTGACCTTCGGCGATGTTCTGCTGCTCTTCCTGCGCCAATCCGACCACCGATCCGGACTGAGCCTCCTCGCTCGGGCCGACGCCGAGTTCAGCATCCATATTGACGCCTTGAGACGGAATGTTCGATTGCTGCGCCAGACCGGATTCGACGTCCGACGTGGTCACGGCCTCGCCGGTTCCAGTCGCGCGAACAGGGCCGCGGCTGTAATTGTTCGAAACAGAAACAACGGGATCCTGAACCCCTTGATAGGCAAATTGCCGCTGCTGCACGCTGCGATGCGGCTTGATGGAGCCGACACGCGAGGAACTGTCGATGCTGGAGGGCGGCACGAGACTGTCTGCCGTACAGGCGACCAGCGCCGACGACAATAGCAATGGCAGCGCGACCCGCCGTAGAATGGGTAAAATGGCCATAGTCCTGATCCGCTGCCCCAGCCACGGTCGGTAACGATTACAAATCTTAAATGGGAAGGGTGAACGAATGCTTACCTCAGCCGATCGCAACGTTTCAGATCGGTTCCTTGCAGACCAGCGGAACGCATGACGCAAAGCTCCCGTCCACAAGACTTCCCCCACGGAAACGCCGCCAAGGCTTTTCCATCCTATCTGGATTGCATAGTTTAAGTTTTGGAATCGGGCCGTGAAACAGGAGCAGAGGAATGAACGATAGCGTCAAACCGAGAGGCGAGCTGACATTGCGCACGCTTGCCATGCCCGCCGACGCCAATCCTGCCGGCGATATATTCGGCGGCTGGGTCATGGCGCAGATGGACTTGGCGAGCGGCATCCGCGCTGCCGAACGTGCGCGCGGCCGCGTAGTGACGGCCGCGGTCAAGGAGATGGCGTTCGAGCTGCCGGTCAAGATCGGCGACACGCTGAGCGTCTTCACCGATATCGAACGCGTCGGTCGCACCTCGATAACGCTGAGCGTCGAAGCATGGGCGCACCGCGCCCGCTATAACAGCCTGGAGAAAGTCACGGCTGCAACCTTCATCATGGTCGCGCTGGACGAAAACGGTTTGCCGAAGGCGGTACCAGAGGAGAGCTGACGCGATGGGCTCCGCGCATACACCGGAAGTCTACGTCTATATCAGGACGGTCATGAGCATGGTGATCGGCCTTTCGCTCGCCCAGCTTCTGACCCGGCTTGCCGGCTTCGTGCAGGCGCCGGGCAAGAACAAGATCTACCCGGTGCATATCGGCTGGGTTTTGTCCATGTTCCTCTTCATCATCCATTTCTGGTGGTGGGAATATCGGCTGCAATCCGTCGCGCAGATCAATTTCGGCGTTTATCTCTTTCTCATCTGCTTCTGCTGCCTCTTCTACTTCCTCTGCGTATTGCTGAATCCGCCGTCGGTGGAGGACTATGGCGGCTTCGAGGAGTATTTCATCTCGCGCCGTCACTGGTTCTTCGGCCTGCTTGCCGTCACCTACGCCGTCGATCTTGTGGACACTATGCTGAAGGGCGAGGCCTATTTCCAATCTCTCGGCTGGGAATATCCGACGCGCAATATCGTCTATATCGTGCTTTGCATCATCGCCTCGATCACCGCCAACCGGCGTTTCCAGGCAGCATTCGTGGTCATCGGGCTGATCTATCAGATCACATGGATCTTCCGCCTCTACGACGTGCTTCCTGTATAAGGATTGCATGGTGTGGGAGAACGGCTGCAATTCGATGCGCCGCAATCCTTGACCACGGCATCGCCATATTGTTCAGATCGATTGCCGTCTGAGACGCAGATGGGGGACTCTGGCCTTGAAGACAAAGAGCTATGCATTGGGATTGGCGCTTGCTCTTTCGCTGCCCTGGCTTGCCCATGCCGAGGACCCCGCCCCCGGACCGGCCAATACCACGATCGACCTGAAATATTGGGTGGAGTTCGCAAAGCAAGGCAATCCGGCAGCACAATACGGCCTCGGCTATCGCTACGCCAACGGCCAGGGCGTGGAGCAGGATGATGCTCAGGCGGTCGATTGGTATAGGAAATCGGCCGAGCAAGGCAATGCGCAGGCGCAATATGCACTGGCCTATATGTATGCCAGCGGTCGCGGCGTGGATGCGGATCTGAAACAGGCAAACGACTGGTATCTGAAGGCGGCGCAACGTGGCAATGCCGACGCCCAATATGCCATCGGCTATTCCTTTGCGAACGGCCGGGGCATGGATGTCGACCGGAAAGAGGCAGTTACCTGGTATCAGAAAGCCGCCGCCCAGGATCAGGCGCAGGCGCAATATGCACTTGGCTACATGTATGCAAACGGCCTCGGCGTCCCTCAGGACAAGGCGATCGCGCTTGGCTGGTATCGCAAGGCAGCCGATCAGGGCCGGTCGGACGCCCAGTATGCGGTCGGCTACATGTACGACAGCGGCCAAGGTACGGAAGAGGATCAGGAACAGGCCGTGGCCTGGTATAAGAAGGCGGGCGATCAAGGAGACGCCCAGGGTTTGTATGCCGTCGGCTATGCCTATGAAAATGGCAGGGGTGTCGAGCGGAACGAAACCGAGGCATATTCCTGGTATCTAAGAGCCGCGGGGAAGGGCCGCGCCGACGCGCAATACGCGGTCGGCTACAGTCTTGCGAACGGATCGGGCGTCACACGGGATTATCGCCAGGCGCTTGGCTGGTATCGCAAGGCCGCCGATCAAGGGCGTCCCGACGCGCAATATGCCATCGGCTATCTTTATGCCAACGGTCAGGGCGTGAAGGTCGATGACGTCAATGCGGTCAAATGGTATCGCAAGTCCGCCGAGCGAGGCTATGCGCCGGGCCAATACGCCCTCGCCTGCATGTATACGGGCGGGCTCGGCGTCGCGAAGGATAATGCCAAAGCCTTCGAATGGTATGGGAAGGCCGCGGCTCAGGGCCATGCGGATGCGCAATATGCGCTTGGCTACATGTATGACAATGGCCAGGGAACAAGGCCAGACAAAGCGACCGCGGCAAGCTGGTATCGCAAGGCGGTCGACCAGAATAACTCACGAGGCGAGTACGCCCTCGCCTCCCTCTACTATCGGGGTGCCGGTGTCGCCAAAGACTATGGCCAGGCTGCCGAGCTGTTTCGCAAAGCTGCGGATCAGGGCGATGCGCGTGCCGAATATGGTCTTGGATATATGTACTATAACGGCTATGGCGTACCAAAGGACTCCACAATCGCTGCCGACTGGTTCAACAAGGCAGCGGCGAAAGGATTGCCGGAAGCGCAGCATGGGCTAGGCTATATGGAAGCCAATGGCGAGGGTCCGATCAAAGATCTCGGACCATTGGGACAAGGGACCGCCGGGGGCACCGCCGGAAAGAAGGGCGCCGGTGATATGACGGGTTGGGCCATATTTCATTTGCTGATGCTGCTCGTACCGTAACCGCCGCGAAGAGTTCGCCATTGTCATTCAACGGATTTCGACTGAGGGGTAGATCGTGAATTGGAAGAAGGGGGCAGTAGGTTTGCTCTTCGCGCTGGCATCCATGGGTACGGCGCATGCAGACGTCGGACGAAACGGTTATGATCGCGGCGATTTCGAATCCGGCCTGGAATACTGGCGTCCCCTGGCGAACAAGGGCAATGTCGCGGCGCAGATCAAACTCGGACAAATGTACGAGGAAGGAAACGGCATCGGGAAAAACCTGACGGAGGCCCTTCGCTGGTACAGGAAAGCGGCAGATCAGGGCAGTGCCGAAGCGCAGTTCAATGTCGGCACGATGTACGATCAGGGCGAAGGCGTCGCCGCCGACAAAAGCCAGGCCATTCTCTGGTACAAGAAAGCCGCGGCTCAAGGATATCTCAATGCGCAGTATAATCTCGGCGTCGTCTACGACACCGGGGAAGGTGTTCTCAAGGACAAGCCTCAGGCTTTTGCCTGGTACGGCAAGGCCGCCGAACAGGGCGATGCGGATGCGCAGTTCAATGTCGGCACCATGTACGACCAGGGCGACGGCACCGCGAAGGACAAGGCCAAGGCCGTCATGTGGTATCGCAAGGCCGCAGAACAGGGAAAAGTCGAGGCGCAATACAATCTGGGCATCATGTATCGCGATGGCGAGGGTATCGCCAAGGATGGTGCCATGGCCTTCTCCTGGTTCAAAAAGGCGGCCGAGCAAGGAGATGCGAGCTCCCAGTTCAATATCGGCGCCATGTATGCCGATGGCGACGGGATCAAGCAGGACGATACCCAGGCGATCGCGTGGTTCACGAAAGCTGCGGCGCAGAACGATGTCGAAGCCGAATATAATCTCGGCGTCATGTTCCGCGATGGCGAAGGCGTTGCCAAGAATGGCCCGCGGGCGGTCTATTGGTTCGAGCGGGCGGCCGCACATCGCTACGCCGGCGCCGCCTATAATCTCGCTCTGATGTACCGCAACGGCGACGGCGTTGCCGCGGATGCGACCAAAGCAACCGAGTGGTTCCGTAAGGCGAAGCATCTCGGCTACGACGGCGACACGAACGAACAACAGGATGAACCATCGGGTGAGCAGACCATTCCGATATGACGGAATGATCGCGCCGACCGATATCATCATGTCCTGCCGCAGTCCCCCTTCACTTCCGCGAATCGGGGCAAAACATGCTAATACCCGCACTTGAAGTGCGTGATGCAACGTGTTGAACGTCGTGACACGCGCTGAGCCGGGGGGAAATCATGAGTTTTGCTGTTTCCGATCACCAAATGGCCTCCCTGCCGCCTCGTCATTTCTTGCGACGGGCCGGTGCCTATCTGGTCGATATCGTCATCTTTCAGATCGCGTTCACGCTGTTATTCCTGGCGCTGTCGGCAGCAACGCCGTGGGACCTGACCTTGCCGCTTATTCAGAAGCAGCAATGCGACGAAGCAACTTCGGGGCCTCTCGTTGCGAAAATAGACGCCGAATGGCCGCTGCAGCCAGGCGAGGTGAGAAGCAATCAGCTATGCCGCATATCGTGGCTTGGCAGCAAGGGTTACACCCTCTTCGTTTCAGCGGTTACATCGAGGCAAGGTGCGGCAACGTTCAATCGCGCTTTTTCCATACCCGTCGATGACAACGGCAACCCGATCAACCCGAACGAGACTGCAAGGCCGACATCCAGCATCATGCTGCTCCTCCTTCCGTTTGCCTTCGCCTTCTTCTCGGCCGATGACAGGCGCACGCCAGGCAAGCGATTGGCTTCATTGCGCGTAACAACGATGGAAGGCGGCGCCCTGCCCTTCGGGCTTGCCGCCAAACGCGAAATGTTCAAGTTTCTGCCGTTGATGTTGTTGGCAATCGTCAACCTGATCAACCTGTTTCTCCTGCCCTCCTATCTGCCTCCGATAGACCAGCTCATCCAGCAAGCACGCGAGGCCAGCCTTCTCAATGCCGTCGGCTTCTTCGCTCTGACCGGCGCCTTGGCGCCGATGCTGCTCGTATTCGCACTCATCTGGTGGATTTTCCCGTTGATCGTCTGGCGCGGCCAGATGTTCTACGACCGCTTCTGCGACACGATGCTCGTCAAGGCCTGATTGCAAAATGTAGGGATTGCCTTGGCGAAAGAAGACATGGGAGACTGTCGCTGCTCCGGGCCTGATTTGCTGCTTCTTCTCTTGTGAGGATAGATCGCCGTGAACCTGAATTATCCCATACTGCCCTTTCCGCGCTTGCGGACGCTTCGCATGGCATTGGTCGGGACGATGATCCTGTTGCCGCTCTCACCGCTGCCAATATCCGCAAGGCCGGCGCAAGCAGCGCCCGGCTCCTGCTGGTCGCTGCTGCAGGGCAAGTTCGGTCCGCAGATCGAGAAATCAGTGAACGAAGCCGATCCTTGCACGAAACTGCCGGGTGTCGATCACAAGGACAAATTCGAGGTGAAGTCTCTCGATGTCTGCGACACTCCGGGCGGCGGCGTGCAGATCAATGCGCATGCCGACATGGCCTGCAAGTCGCATGGCATATTGAAGACGACGATCAAGGGTGAGCTCGACGCATCCATGACGGTCGATGTTGGCGCCTGCCACATCACCGACATGCATCTCGGAATCAACGGTCCGATCGGCGAGCTGATATCTTCCGTCGGCGGACTGCAGGACCTCGCCCGCGGCTTTGCCCAGGCCAAAATCTCGGAGATCTGCGGAAAATAGACAAGAGGGCCGGCGTCAACCGCCGACCCCGACCCACAAACAAGGACAAGCCAAATCAGGCCTGCATTGCGCTATCGGCTTGCGCGGAGTCCTTGCTGCCGAACCGGACACCCTTTTTCTCGAAGCCGAAGCCGGCAAATAGCGCCACGACGACGGCGACGATGCAGGCAACGATCAACAGCGCAAGGGCGTAGTCGCCATTCCATTGCTTTGCCAGCCCCGCCTGGATAGATGCATTGCCGGAAGCCAGCAGATTGCCGAGCTGATAGGCAAATCCCGGGAATGTGCCGCGCACCTCATCCGGCGACAATTCGTTGAGATGCACGGGGACGATGCCCCAGGCGCCCTGCACGAAAAGCTGCATCAGAAATGCGCCGATTGCGAGCATGACCGGCCCCTGCCCCCAGACCCAGAGCGGAGCGACGGGAATGGCCAGCAGTGCCGCGATGACGATTGTTCGCCGCCTACCCCAACGCTGCGACAGAGAACCGAAGGTCAGACCTCCGACGATTGCGCCGATATTGTAGACGATGGCGATGGCGCCGACCGTATAGGAATCATATTGCCGCTGGGTTTCCAGGAAGGTCGGATAGAGATCCTGGGTGCCGTGGCTGAAGAAATTGAACGCCGTCATGAGAAGCACGGCCCAGAGAAACAGCGGGATATTTTCGCGCAGCACGGTGAGAAACGGCCGCTGCGGCTTGGCCTGCCGCTGCAGAAAGGCGGGAGACTCCTCCACATTGCGCCTGATATAGAGCACCAGCAGCGCCGGCACCGCGCCGACGAAGAACATGCCGCGCCAACCGATGATCGGAAACAGCAGAAAGAAGACGATCGAGGCGATCAGATAGCCCGAGGGATAACCGGCCTGCAGGATACCAGACACCAGACCACGGGAGTCTTCCGGTATCGTCTCCATGACGAGGGACGCCCCGACACCCCATTCCCCGCCCATGGCGACGCCGAAAAGCGCGCGCAGCACGAGAAACATCGTCAGGCCGGTCGAAAAGCCGGTCAGGAACTCGAAGACGGAATAAAGCAGCACGTCGACCATCAGGGTCGTGCGCCGCCCGAAGCGGTCCGCCGCAAGCCCGAAGATCAGGGCGCCGAGCGGCCGCATCGCAAGGGTAAGGAAGATCGCCACGGCAACCGCGGGAACATCCGTGTGAAATTCTTCGGCTATGTGCTTGAGAACGAAAACCAAAATGAAGAAATCGAAAGCGTCCAATGTCCAGCCCAGATAAGCCGCGATCACGGTGTTTCGTTGCTGGGGAGACAGGGAACGTAAGCTATCCAATGCGGTCATCATGATCCTCCGACCGGATGGCGGCGGCGAGGCGGGCGATGCCGGATGCCGTCGAAGCTGGGGGAACCCGGCACTGACCGGGCATATCGACGTTGCGGCTGGCTCCTCCCTTGGCGCCTGCGAGGATCGCGCTATGCGGACTTTGGATCAGCGATAACGCATCGGCCGCGCTTGGGTTGTAACATATTTGACATCTTCGGCGAACGGAAAAATCCGCAAGTCTGTTTCCCTTTTGTACTCTTTGCCTCTTCACATCCGCACGATCTGTCTCCATATTCCCCCAATGTCCAAATCACCGAAAAAACCCTCCGCCCCGACCGGTTTTGAAGAGGCGCCGCAGGCAGCGTTCGAAGGTGCGCCGCTCAGCGGCAGCGTTGCCGATTGGGTGAAGCAGCTCGAAGCCGACGCGGAAGCATCGAGCGTCGAAACCCAGCGCGAGATTGCTTCGAAAGCCGGCAAGCACCGCAAGAAGGTGGAGATAGCTGCATCCAAATCGGGACGCGGCACATCGATGGGTGGATCGACCGATCCGAAGACGCGTGCGGCCGCCGGTCTCAACCCGGTGGCCGGTCTCGATATCGCGCTTGAGGACGCCGACAAGATTTCGCGCGAAGGCGTTACGGCCACCGTCGAGGCTCTATCGAAGCTCATCGAAAGCGGCAATCCGCTCTTCAAGGACGGCAAGCTATGGACGCCGCATCGCCCTGCCCGACCGGCAAAATCCGAAGGCGGCATCCAGATTCGCATGGCTTCCGAATACCAGCCCGCCGGCGACCAGCCGACCGCGATCCGCGATCTTGTCGAAGGATTGGAGAATGGCGAGCGCAGTCAGGTTCTGCTCGGCGTCACCGGCTCCGGCAAAACCTTCACCATGGCCAAGGTCATCGAGGCGACGCAGCGCCCCGCCGTCATCCTCGCGCCGAACAAGACGCTGGCGGCACAGCTCTATTCCGAGTTCAAGAACTTCTTCCCGGATAATGCGGTGGAGTATTTCGTCTCCTACTACGATTATTATCAGCCGGAAGCTTATGTGCCGCGTTCGGACACCTTCATCGAGAAGGAAAGTTCGATCAACGAGCAGATCGACCGCATGCGCCACTCGGCGACGCGCTCGCTGCTGGAGCGAGACGATTGCATCATCGTCGCCTCTGTCTCCTGCATATACGGTATCGGCTCGGTCGAAACCTATACCGCGATGACGTTCCAGATGAATGTCGGCGACCGGCTCGATCAGCGGCAGCTGCTGGCCGACCTCGTGGCGCAGCAATACAAGCGCCGCGACATGGATTTCATCCGCGGCTCCTTCCGCGTTCGCGGCGACACGATCGAGATTTTCCCGGCCCACTTGGAGGATGCCGCATGGCGTATCTCCATGTTCGGCGATGAGATCGACGCTATCACCGAATTCGATCCGCTCACCGGCCAGAAGACCGGCGACCTGAAATCGGTGAAGATCTATGCCAATTCGCACTATGTTACGCCGCGCCCGACGCTGAACGGCGCCATCAAGGCGATCAAGGAAGAGCTGAAAATCCGGCTCGCCGAACTGGAAAAGGCCGGACGCCTGCTCGAAGCACAGCGCCTGGAGCAGCGCACCCGTTACGACGTCGAAATGCTTGAGGCTACCGGCTCCTGCGCCGGCATCGAGAACTATTCGCGCTATCTGACTGGCCGCAATCCCGGCGAGCCGCCGCCGACTTTGTTCGAATATATCCCTGACAATGCCCTGCTGTTCATCGACGAAAGCCACGTCTCGGTCAGCCAGATCGGCGGCATGTACCGAGGCGACTTTCGGCGCAAGGCGACGCTTGCCGAATATGGCTTCCGCCTGCCCTCCTGCATGGATAACCGTCCTCTGCGCTTCGAGGAATGGGATGCCATGCGCCCGGATACGATTGCGGTGTCGGCGACGCCCGGCAGCTGGGAAATGGAGCAATCCGGCGGCGTCTTCGCCGAACAGGTCATCCGCCCCACCGGCCTCATCGACCCGCCCGTCGAAGTGCGTTCTGCCCGCACTCAGGTCGACGACGTTCTCGGCGAGATCCGCGAGACGGCCGCAAAGGGTTATCGCACCCTCTGCACGGTGCTGACCAAGCGCATGGCCGAGGACCTGACGGAATATCTGCACGAACAGGGCGTGCGCGTACGCTACATGCACTCCGACATCGATACGCTGGAGCGCATCGAGATCATCCGCGACTTGCGTCTGGGTGCCTTCGACGTGCTTGTCGGCATCAACCTGCTGCGCGAGGGTCTCGACATTCCGGAATGCGGCTTCGTCGCCATCCTCGACGCCGACAAGGAAGGCTTCCTGCGCTCTGAGACGTCACTGATCCAGACGATCGGCCGTGCGGCGCGTAACGTAGACGGCAAGGTCATCCTTTACGCCGACAATATCACCGGCTCAATGCAGCGTGCGATGGACGAGACCAGCCGCCGCCGCGAAAAGCAGATGGCTTACAACGAGGAACACGGCATCACGCCGGAATCGGTCAAGGCGAAGATTTCCGACATTCTCGACAGCGTCTACGAGAAGGATCACGTTCGCGCCGATATCGGCGGCGCCTCCGGCAAGGGCTTTGCCGATGGCGGCCATCTCGTAGGCAACAATCTGCAGGCCCACCTCAACGCACTGGAAAAATCCATGCGCGATGCGGCAGCCGACCTGGACTTCGAAAAGGCGGCACGGCTGCGCGACGAAATCAAACGCCTCAAGGCCGTCGAGCTCGCCGCCATGGACGATCCGCTCGCCCGCGAAGAAGCGAAGAGCCTCGAGGGCGGCAAAGGTGGCCGCCCCAATCCTTCGAGGCTTCGGCCCCCTTCGACAAGCTCAGAGTCCTCCGCACCTCAGGATGAGGACGGAGTAGGCGCCGTGGCGAAAGACCCTCACTCTGAAGCGGGAGCGCAGCGACCCTCGAAGAGCTATTTCGCCAAGCCGAGCCTCGACGAAATGGGTCCGGGCAGCGATGCCGGCACGCCGCTCTTCCGAAAGAACACCCTAGACGAGATGACCGTCGGCCGCACTGAAAAGCCGGTCACGGGCAAGGTGCCGGACAAGCCGATCACCCGGGCGAAGCCGGGTGTCGGCTCCTATGAGGATCCGGTGGACGAGAAGCAGCGCAAGAGGCGGACAAAGGGCAAGACGGGGCGGCCTGGGCGATAAGGCGACCGCCGCCAAAAGTCCGCGGACCGCAGCCGCGCCGGTTTATGAGAAGCGACGCCCTCGCAAGCATTGAATGATGTCTTGCTGCCAGGGCGCTGCTCCCACATGCCATCGCATGGGGAGACCCACGGAGGACGAAGGTATTCGTGCCTGTGGGAGCGACAGCAACCACGGGAGAGAGACCGATGTCAGAAGCTTTAATCGTTCGCCGTGAGACCCATGTCCCGGCGCCGCCTGCCGCCATATTCGCACTGCTGACCGATCCCGAGAAAATCCTGCGCTGGATGGGCACGGAAGCCCGGACGGAGCTACAGCCCGGCGGCATCTATCTCGTCAATGTCACCGGCGCCCGCGTCGCGCGCGGCTCCTTCCGCGAGGTCGTGCCGGTGCACCGCCTCGCCTATAGCTTCGGCTGGGAAGGTAGCGAGGAAGTGCCTCCGGGATCGAGCCTGGTGGAGATCGACCTGATCGAGCAGCCCGAGGGAACCTTGGTTCGCCTTACCCACACCGGCCTGCCGACAGCCGGACAATGTGAGGCCCATGCCAAAGGCTGGGCGCATTATCTCAATCGCATGGCCTCAGTGGCCGCGGGACGCGACCCTGGTCCTGATCCGATGCGCGGTCACGACGGCAGAAGCTGACGGCGTCTTGACGCATGCCATCGGGTACAGATGGCTCGATGCGGTGACGCGTCACCGATCAGTGATCGGCAGCTTCCCCTTCGGGATTGTGAAGGTCCGTGCACCGCCACAAAGGTTGCACCGGCGAGGATGACAGCATGCAGCCGCCATGGCATGATCGCCGCATGGATCTGCCCGCCCCCCTTGCCTGGCTGGTCGACGAGGCCGGCACCTCGCCCAGCCCCGAACGCTTCCTCGCCGATCTGGGCGGACACCTGCTGGCTGCAGGCCTCCCGCTTGCCGGCAGCGCTCTGACGCTGGCAGCACCCCATCCGATCATCACGCAGCACACATGGCTCTGGCGCGCCGCGACCGGAGCGGTAACCGAAGCTCTCGGCTTCGCCGGCACGGCGCTCGGACAGGCCGGCCGCGACTGGCTAGCCGATCTCGGCCCGACATGCGAGGAAACGATCGGGATTGCGCCCGGCAATTCCGTGCTTGCCTGGGCCGGCACCCGGCCCTTCATCCCGTCCGAAGTGGACAGCCTGCGGGAGATCGCCCGCTTTGCCGCGGCCCCCTTGGCGGGACTGGCCGCCCGCGCCACGCTATCGACCCTGCTCCAAGCCTATCTCGGCCGCAGAAGTGCGGCGCGCGTGCAGGCCGGCGCGCTCAGCCGCAATAGCGGCGAGACCATCCGCGCAGCCCTGCTCTGCGCCGATCTGCGGGATTTCACCGCCCTGTCCGAAGCGACGGAACCGACCGTCATGATCGCGGCGCTCGATGCCTGGTTCGACCGCGTCGCTGGCGCCGTGCATGCCTTCGGCGGCGAAGTGCTGAAATTCATGGGCGATGGTGTGCTGGCAATTTTTCCGGTCACCGGAACGCCGGGAGAAGCCTGCGAAGCCGCGCTGCGCGCCGTCACCGCCATTCGCGCCGGCATGGCGCATCTCGACGCGACAAGGGCGAACCAGGGCCTGCCGCCACTCCCCTTCGGCGCCGCCCTGCATTTCGGCGACATGCTCTGGGGCAACGTCGGCGCCGCCGACCGCCTCGACTTCACCGCCATCGGCCCCGCCGTCAACCTCGTCAGCCGACTCGAGGGACTGTGCAAGCCACTCGGCCACAATATCCTCGTTTCGGGGTTGGTCGCAGCCGAGACGACGATGCCGCTTCTGGCCTTGGGGAGTCATGAGTTGCGGGGGATTGCGGAGCATTGTGCGGTGTTTACGCTGGTGGATGGGTGAAATAATCACGAGCAATCTTGAAGCGCGCGATTTAAGCTTCTTCGCGACTTTTCCTTACCAGCTCGTGGCTATAGGGACCCTTGAGACCAAGCTCACGGGATGTCTTTCTTAAAGCTTCATGCAGCCTCATATGTTTTTCTCCAACGAGAACCAGAATCGTTGCCTAAGGTCGTTACTAAAACTTGCCCAAATAATCACTGGTTGAATATAAAATTCTGAAATCAACCATAAAGAAAGTCAACGCTAACCCATAAGATTTCTTTGAAGCTGCTAAACATCGATATGCATGGTAGAGCGTTGTTTCCAACCCCTTGAAATTCCCCACCCTATCCCGCCCGTTTCCCATCCTGCCCCCATATTGCCCCTTGCCTTTTTCCACAAATCCTGTCACCCATATGCATGCTCGGGCATTTGCATGCCGGTGACTGGACTGATTTGGTGATCCGCTTGCGGCAGGCAGCGGTTGGGTCTTCTGACCCGCGCAGACGTTCTTTCC
>JBCNPI010000015.1:0-44809 GCA_039593415.1 Rhizobium sp.
TTTTGGACGCACAGAAAAACCCGCGGGCGCATGCCTCGCGGGTTTTTCTTTGAAACGATACCCGGATTATTGACCCGGGTTGAGGTTGTTGAGGAAGTTTCTGGCGCCGTTGACGCCGTTGCCGCCGCCCTGGAGTATCTGCTGCAGGAAGGTGATGTCGCGGCCGCCGGTGGGCGTCGTGCGGCTGATCATGTCGAAGACCTTGCCGTCCTTCAGCGTATAGTTGGCTTCCTGCTTCACCACGCCGTCCTTGTCGAAATAGATCGCCAGAATGTTCTGGTCGACCAGCTTCGGCTTCATGAAGGCGACGGGGCGCGTGCGCTTCTGGGAGATGTAGTAGAAGACCTCGCCATCGAAGGTTGCCGTGGTGGAGGGCGTACCGAGCGAGAGCAGAACCTGCTCGCGGCTCGAGCCGACCGGCGCAAGTGCCAGCGACTGCTGATCGAAGATGTAGCCGTTGTTCATGACCTCGCTGGTCTTGCAACCCGAAAGGCCCATGGTCGCAATCACCAGGGCGATGGCGGCAGTGCTGCTGAAAGATATGTCAGACTTGAAATACCGTCTGGTCAACGACATCTCATCTCCCCTAATGAATCAATCCGATGGCCGAACGGCCGGTGTGACCTTGCTGTGCACATCATTGTGGCCTTTCCGCGATTGAGAGAGGCACAAAGATGCTGTTCGGCACTCTTCATCACCGATCATTCACAACGTAATGACGGTAAGGGCTGGAGCCTCGAAGCGGGCACAAACGGCATTGCAATTCGCGCCTGCTTCGGTAAACCAGCTTTTGCGTGGATGCAACAAGGCCAAGCAAAAACGGCACGCTCCGAGGGAGCCAATTCCGGGAATTTTCATGATTTTTGGGCTCTTCCGCAAAAGAAATCACAATCAGCTCATCGTCGTCAGGCAATACGAGGCTCTGACGTCCGTGGCGCGGGAGCCGGTTTTCTACACCGACTACGGTGTGCCCGATACGGTAATGGGCCGTTTCGAATTGCTGTCCGTCATGATGATCCTGTTTTTCCGCCGCACCCGGTCCTCCGTGACCAGCGGCCAGGAACTGGCGCAGGAAATCGTGGATGCATTCTTCGAAGATATCGATTATTCGATCCGCGAGCTTGGAATCGGTGATAACAGCGTGCCGAAGCGCATGAAGAAGCTGGCCGGCATGTTTTACGGTCGGCTCGAAAGCTATGCCGGTGCTATGGATGCCGATGATCGCGCCGCGCTTGCTGCGGCGTTACAGCGCAATATCTATCCCAAGGCGAATGAGGCCGCGGCTTCCATGGCTGCATTGGCCGATTGGATGATGACCGCGGAAGCGCATCTGGCGACCGTGACGGAAGATCAGATCGCCACAGGCTCGGCGACGTTGCCAGTGCCGGACAAAGTCGGCCAGCAGGCCGGTTAGGAGATAAAAATGAAAAGACATGACTCCGATGAAACGCCGTTTTCTTATCTGGTGAAGGTAGGGCATATCTCGGCCAACCCGGTGGATGTGCACCTCGAGGCTCATGATCGCGAACTGGCTGGGCTTGCGGCCCTCTGGGATGTTCTGTCGGTCGGCAAGCTTGAAGCCGATCTCAAGATTTCGCGCTGGAAGCGCGACGGCGTGCGCATCAAGGGCAATGTGAAGGCAAAGATCGTTCAGGCTTGCGTTGTCACACTCGAGCCGGTCGAATCTGATATCGACGAAGACTTCGAGCACATCTTCGTGCCGGAGGATTCCAAACTGGCGCGTGCGCCCTCCGTGGATGCCGGGGAAATGATACTTGATCCCGATGGTCCGGATCTTCCGGAGACCTTTACCGGCGATACGATCGACGCCGGTGCGGTCGTTGCGGAATTTGCCGCCCTTGCCATCGATCCTTATCCGCGCAAGCCCGGCGTCGAGTTCGAAGCGCATGTAGAAGACACCGGCGAAGACGACAGGAAGCCTTCGCCCTTTGCCGTTCTGAAAGACTGGAAAAAGGAATAGGCCCCGATGCCGTTCGAGCACAATTCAGTTGTAACCGGGGGAGAAAACGGTATTTTGACGCCAAATTCGCCGGCCTCGGCGGAGAAAAAGGACTAGGGACGCGTGATCAGAATTTCTCTTGACCTAATGGGTGGCGACTTCGGCCCTGAGGTTGTTGTTCCCGGCGCGGCCAAGGCGCTGGATAGGCATCCCGATATCACATTCCTCATGTACGGACAGAAGGATCGCTGCGAGGCGGTTCTCGCCAAATATCCCAAGCTTCGCGAAAAGTCGGTCTTTCACGAATGCGAAGTTGCCATCAGCATGGATGAAAAGCCGAGCCAGGCGCTTCGCCGCGGGCGTTATGTCTCCAGCATGTGGCGATCGATCGAGGCGGTGAAGGCAGGCGATGCCGATGTCGTCGTGTCGGCCGGCAATACCGGCGCGCTCATGGCGATGGCGAAATTCTGTCTCCGCACCATGGCCAATATCGAACGCCCGGCGATCGCGGCGATCTGGCCGACCCTGCGCGGCGAAAGCATCGTCCTCGACGTCGGCGCCACGATCGGCGCCGATGCGCAGCAATTGCTCGACTTCGCCCTGATGGGTGGTGCCATGGCGCGCGCGCTCTTCGAGATCGAGCGGCCGACGGTTGGCCTGCTGAATGTCGGTGTCGAGGAGATCAAGGGCCAGGAAGAGGTCAAGGACGCTGGCCGTCTGATCCGCGAAGCCAATCTTGAATCGCTGGAATATTCGGGTTTTGTCGAAGGCGATGATATCGGCAAGGGCACGGTCGATGTCGTCGTCACGGAAGGTTTTTCCGGCAATATCGCGCTGAAGGCGGCGGAAGGTACCGCCAAGCAGATCGGCTCCTATCTGCGTGCAGCCATGTCGCGCACGCTGCTTGCGCGCATCGGTTATGTTCTTGCCAAGGGCGCCTTCGACCTGCTGCGCGAAAAGCTCGATCCCAGCAAGGTCAACGGCGGCGTCTTCCTCGGCTTGAACGGTATCGTCATCAAGAGCCATGGCGGCGCGAATGTAGAAGCCTTCGCAGCCGCCATTGATGTCGGCTACGATATGGCCAAGAATGGGCTCACGCAGAAAATCGAAAATGATTTGAAGAGATATCATGCCAAACGGCTGCCCCCTATCGGGCCGGAAGCGGCATGAGCGACGGGGTACAAGCAGAATGATCCGTTCAATTGTTCGCGGCTTCGGGGCGGCGCTCCCCAAGCGCGTCATGACCAATGCAGAGATGGAGCAGATCGTCGATACCAGCGACGACTGGATCGTCCAGCGCTCTGGCATCCGTCAGCGCTATATCGCCGGCGACGGCGAGACCACAGCCTCTTTGGGAGAGCAGGCGGCTCGCGCCGCGCTCGCCAACGCCGGTCTGACGCCAGACGATCTCGATTTGATCATCGTTGCCACCTCGACGCCGGATAACACCTTTCCCGCAACGGCGGTGAATATCCAGAACCGGCTCGGCATGCACCACGGCTTCGCCTTCGACGTCCAGGCCGTGTGCACCGGCTTCGTCTATGCCGTGACCACGGCCGATGCCTACATTCGCGGCGGTCTCGCCAAGCGCGTGCTCGTCATCGGCGCCGAGACGTTTTCCCGCATCCTCAATTGGACCGACCGCACGACCTGCGTCCTCTTCGGCGATGGCGCTGGAGCGCTGATCCTGGAGGCGGGCGAAGGGACTGGCGCCAATTCCGACCGTGGCGTGCTGACGGCAAGCCTGCGTTCCGACGGCGCGCACAAGGACAAGCTTTATGTCGATGGCGGGCCTTCCACGACCGGAACGGTCGGTGTTTTGCACATGGCGGGTCGTGAAGTGTTCAAGCATGCCGTCGGCATGATCACCGATGTCATCCAGGCTGCCTTCGATGCGACCGGTACCACGCCGGACGATCTCGACTGGCTGGTGCCGCATCAGGCCAACCGCCGCATCATCGATGGTTCTGCCAAGAAGCTCGGAATTCCTCTCGAAAAGGTTGTGGTCACCGTTGATCTTCACGGCAATACGTCTGCCGCATCCATCCCGCTCGCGCTCGCCGTCGCGGCCGGTGACGGTCGGATCAAGAAGGGCGATCTCGTGATGCTGGAGGCTATGGGCGGTGGCTTCACCTGGGGCGCGGTCCTGTTGCGCTGGTAGTGCCACATCTCTAAAAGCCGTTCCGAACAAGAGCTTGACCGTTCGGCGCAACGGCAATAGTCTCGCGAAACTTGAAGAAGATTACGCAGCAATATGGGCGGGGAGCTATGACGGGCAAGACAGTGACGCGCGCAGACCTGGCGGAGTCTGTATTCCGGAAAGTTGGCCTCTCCCGAACGGAGTCGGCGGAACTCGTCGAGACCGTGATCGATGAAATTTGCAACGCCATCGTGCGTGGGGAAACCGTAAAGCTCTCCTCGTTCGCGACCTTTCAGGTGCGTGACAAGAATGAACGCATCGGGCGCAATCCAAAGACCGGCGAGGAAGTGCCGATCTCGCCGCGGCGCGTCATGACCTTCAAGGCGTCGAATGTCCTCAAGACCCGTATTCTGAAAGCCCATTCGAGCCGCAAGGCGAAAGCCAAGCCGGTAAATCCGGCTTCCTGATTCATTCCTGTGATGTCAGTTTTTGTTCGGCTGCATGCTTCGTCGTGTAGTCGATTTGAGACGTCTTCCGTGGTGATTTGTCGTCAGCCTGTGCAGCGGCTGAAGATGTGACTTGAATTTCCGCCGCCAAACCGTTGAAATATGGTGAGTCGTATCTGCGATACGAATGTCGGCGTCCGCTTTTGCGCGATCCGGCCAAATGGCGCTGCTCGCGCACTGTGGGAGTATGATGATGGACAAGAGCCCGGATGCATTTCGCACGATCAGCGAAGTCGCGGAAGACCTTGATCTGCCGCAGCATGTCCTACGGTTCTGGGAGACCCGGTTTCCGCAGATCAAACCGATGAAGCGTGGGGGCGGCAGGCGCTATTATCGCCCGGAAGATGTCGACCTGCTGAATGGCATCCGCCATCTGCTTTACGATCACGGCTATACGATCAAGGGTGTTCAGAAGCTTCTGAAAACCAATGGCAATAAGTTCGTCATCGCCGTCGGACATGGCGATCTCGCCAGTGTGGAGGCGCTTGCCGCGGCGCAGGAGCCTGCCGCCGTCGAGCCGCGCATCAACTCCGCCAACCCCGACGAGGATCAGATTGTCGGTCGCGCCAAGGCGCCGATAAGCCGCCGCTTCTTCAATTTTGTCAGCGGCGATGACGGGGTGCCGGATGTTTCGATCGGCAAATCCAGCGTCGGCAAGGAAGATCGTGCCTTGCTTCAGGAGACACTCTACGATCTTCTGGAATGCAAGCGCCTGCTTGATCAGGTGCGATAGGACCTCCTTCTATTTGCGATATTCGTCGCATGAAGGCGCACCATAATTTCGGTCATATGCGACCATGCTGCGAATGGCCGTGGTTCGCGCATGTGTCGACTGTGATGTGCCTGGAGTTTCTGATCGTGTTGCCGAGTGATATTTTTATCACGCTTGCTGCCTTCAGTGTTGTGAAAATTAGTTCGGCAACCTTATTAACTTGCCGCGTTGGGATCACAGGTTCAGCTTGCCGGAGAAGCTTCTTTTGCTTCGCCCCGTTTGAACGGGAACGGTCAGGCTATGGAGGGGCACGCCGCTGCCTGCAGGGAGACTCCATCTCTGACGGATGATAGTCGAATGGAGATACCATGAACATCAAGAGCTTTCTTCTTGGCTCCGCTGCTGCCATTGCCGCAGCGGGCGCCGCCCATGCCGCTGACGCTATTGTAGCGGCCGAGCCGGAACCGCTTGAATATGTCCGCATCTGCGACGCGTACGGCACAGGCTATTTCTACATTCCCGGCACAGAAACCTGCCTGAAGATCGGCGGAAAGGTCCGCACCGAAGGCGAGTGGTACGACGCTTATAATCCGCGCAGCAAGGTCGGTACGCTCTGGCACGAGCGGGTGGAACTCAATGTCGATACGGCGACGGACACCGAATACGGGCCGCTGAAGACCAACACCATCTTCCGTTGGGAATGGCACGACGGAGGCGCGACGTCGGCCAAACTGCTGTTTGCCAATATCAGCCTTGCCGGCTTCACGGTTGGCAAGCTCGATTCACAGTTCAATCTCTACGCCGGTTATGCCGGCGACGTCGTCAACGACGATGCGATCTATGACGGCCCCTATGAGCTCAATCAGCTGACCTACAACTACGACGCCGGTAACGGCTTCACGGCCGTTATCTCGCTCGAGGATAGCAACTCGACCTCCGACGGCTCGGCATCTTACGGCGCCAGCTGGTGGACCGACGACAAATCCAACCACTATGCTCCCGACGTCGTGGCAGGCTTCGGCTACAAGACGGGCGACTGGGGCTTCAAGATCGTGGGTGGCTATGACTCGATCGTCGAGGAAGGCGCCATCAAGGCCCGTATCGACGCCAAGATCGGTGGCGTGGAAGCCTTCCTGATGGGTGGCTGGAATACCGATGGCGACAAACTCAACAAATATGCCGGCACCAATCAGGATATCTCGGCTTGCACCGCATCGAACGGCACTGTCAATGCGGCCAAGTGCGGCTGGGGTGACTGGGCGCTTTGGGGTGGTGTCGGCGTCCCGATCAACGATAAGCTGAAGTGGAACCTGCAGCTTGCCTACACCGAATCGAAGATTTTTGAGGCAACCACCAACCTGAAGATCCATCCGGTCAAGGACTTTCTGATCGAGCCGGAAGTTACCTATATGCACTACGACTTCATCAAGGACGACACGGTCGCCGGCATCCTGCGCTTCGAGCGAAACTTCTGATAGACGCCGTGCTTCGCAGCCCGTCGATGGCCGCAGGAATTTAAGTTAGAGGAAAAGGTCCCGCAGAATGCAGGGCCTTTTCGTTTTGTCGCATTTCGCTATCCGGATGTTAAGCACGATGCCATTTCGCGTGTGATTTTCAGCGCCTTTCGCGGCATTTCGCGCAGAACTGGATGAGCATTGCTTGCTAAAGCTTACCTTTGGCTGTATTTCGCATCCCTCGGGTTGTATTCTAAATTGCCGGAGGGAATATGCGCATACGTGCCACCATGGCGGCGAGCCTCGTCGCCATATCAACTATTCTATCGAGCTGTCAGACGCCACAGGAATCTGCGATGAACGCCGAAATGACCTGCCAGTCGCAAGGGTTTCGCCCGGGGACGCAGCGCTACAACCGTTGCGTTGGTGCGACTTACCAGTCCAATCGCGCTCAGGCGCAACAGGCTGAAAACCAGGCAGCCGCCTTGGCTGCCGCCGGTATCATCGGCGGTGTTCTCGTCGGCGCCGCCGTCAGCGACAATCATCACCATCGGGGCTATTACGGCCGTCCCTATTATCGTCGCTGCTATCGCTGCTGGTAGCACGGCCTTTGGCAGGTGCTGCATCAGGCTCCGTCGGCGCACGCCGACGGAATTTTCGTTTTCATGTGCGACAAGCCGCTGAGCATGCAGCGGCTTTGCAACAATGACATCGAAAAAATCAATCGCTTAAAGCGCAAGAAGCCCATCGGAAAGATCCCAGCGCGCGCTTTTAGTTGGGCGGGCTCATTTCCTGGCGATTCACAAGTTTCAGACTCCGGTCCGGCTGGACGATATAGGTCTCCACGACATCCTGGCCCCATTGGTTGGTGAAGTGATGCTGGAATTGCGAACCGGGAGGCGATTTCGTCAGCTTCATATGCGGCTGGCCGCCATAGGTGATGCTGCCGGGAACGGGCTGCAACGGGCCGGTCGTGCTGCACGCGGCAAGCAGTGGTGCGCAGAGCATGAGAACTATTGCATAGGGCTTCATTGCCTTTACTTTCCGAGGCCATTCCGCCCAGCGAAATCCATCGCGCAATAAAGGCCGAAGAGCATCTGTGAGTGTGGCTCCAAATCACTATATACAATTAATGTCGACGCACTCGGCAGCAAGGTTCTCACGCGGATTTGCTTAGCGCCGTCAGATCTCGAAGGAGTCGCACATGTTCACGATTGCCAGATCGATAACTGCCGCGGGCTTTGGTCTTTTGCTGGCGGCGGGTGCCGCCATGCCGGCGGGCGCCATCATGATGCCGCCTCTGTCCGTGCCCGCGCCTGTGCAGTCTGATATCATCCAGGTGCATGATCATGGCCACGGCCATTGGCACCACAACCGGTGGGGTAGCGGCCATAGGCTGCATGGCAACGACAGTTATTATGACGACAATTCGGACAGTGGGGTGCTTTTCAAGTCCTTCGTGACCGGCACGCTCTTCAGTTGGCAGCGTGCGCAAGGCTATTACGATGACGGTCATGCGCGCGACTGCGCAAGCCGTTACCGCTCCTATCGCGCCTCGGACAATACTTATCAGCCAAGTCACGGACCAAGACAGGCATGCCGTTGAACCGGAACTTTTTCTGAGTAGGCCGCCACTTTTCGCTTGCGTCGGGAAACGCTAAACTCTAAACGAAACAAGCCGTTTCGGCAGGTCGGGGCGTAGCGCAGCCCGGTAGCGCACTTGACTGGGGGTCAAGGGGTCGCTGGTTCGTTATACGGGATCTGCGATTTTGTTCAGACCATGCTTCGAAGGGCAGTGACGGAATGTAGCGCAGTCTGGTAGCGCACTTGACTGGGGGTCAAGGGGTCGTCGGTTCAAATCCGGCCATTCCGAGGTTTTTCAAAGTGTTACCTGTTAGGTAGCCGTTTTCACAAGCGCCAGCTAGTTATCTGCTAGCTGGCGCTTTTGCTTTTGAAAGCAGCGTTTGAACATGTGAACACTTGATCGTGGCACTTTATGCCAACTTATCCGCCGACTAGGCGGATCCCGCTTGGAAGGCAAGGCCGAGGAGCGGAGCTTCATCTCGCAGCGGACGAGGCCTTGGCGTCAAATAGAAAGAAGGAAGTCGGCCGGTAGGCCGTCAGTTGCGGCGAAGCCGTCTGGACCCCGACCGAAGGGAGGGGCTTTGAGCCTTTTTGTGATTTGCCAACCTCAACCGCGAAGATCGTATCCGCATTAAGAAGCCCAAGGTAGAGGTACCTGTTCGAGCGCCTTCTACTCTCCCTTCGGCGTCGAGCGCTTCCTGAGCTCGACCGAAGGAAGTTGATTTAGCGGTGAGTCGTCCTGAACGAAATTGTTGTTGACCACACCCCATCCTCTGCCGTTGTCCGGCGGTAGGAAGACCACGCCATTCCTTGCGTAGAACTTAGTCAGCTCCGCCGCGGAGTTTAACATACCCGCCACACCCCGTTCCACCCGCTGAATGCTTGATCGTGAAACTCCCGAATGGGCTTCAACCATCTCTTGGCTGAGGCCAAGGAACTCTCTTGCTAGCTTCATCATAATAGGTGGCGGCAACAACATAAGGATTCAATTGCACGGATCTTCCCAGCTCGCAAACCAGCCGAAAAGGATCTTGACGAATGACGCCCTAGGCGTCAGTTAAGATGCGCGAGGCGTCGATGCACGATGTCGGCGAATCCTTAGTCCGCGATCGGAGACCGAATCATGACTTCATGTCTGCTAACCAGGGTGCACGCCCTCCAGTATCTGCTGCGCGACCTGAGGAGGCTCCATGAGGCCGCCTCCAGAGTTATCGCCGTGGCCATAGATGCGCCGACGCTTCGAAATCACAAGATGTCTGCTCGCAGGGCGCCATTGGAGAGAACGTTATACGGCCATCCCACACT
Organism: Rhizobium sp.; assembly: GCA_039593415.1. GTDB lineage: Bacteria > Pseudomonadota > Alphaproteobacteria > Rhizobiales > Rhizobiaceae > Rhizobium. Next base: position 9,662 of record JBCNPI010000015.1, read on the forward strand.
GTCGGACGGGAGGCCAATCCTGACAAGAGAGCTCCAGCTCCACGCGTATCTGGAGCAAGATGGAGAGATGTACGCGCGAACGTTAAACCGTTGGTACCGGCTGCAGACATCTGCCGGCCGGAGGTACAGGGGATGAAGCACCGGATCTCACCTAGTGCCTTCGCGGAGCTGCGGAAGAACCTCGGCTACTTTCTTGCATACAGCTCGCTGCGAGCCACCCTTCGACCTTTTGAACAGTTCAGAGGCAATGTTCGTGGAATCCTGATTGTCGTTGTCGATGAGGTTTGGATCGAGCGGTACGGACGTGCTGCGGAACTCCTTATGACAGGGCAGCGCCGGACCCTGTTGTCGTCGCGGGAGGCGTCGCGAAGAATCGTCCAGGTACTGAGGCCGTCCACGAAACCGAAATCGATTGATTGCATCGATCCGTTAGGCCCTCACCGCCAGTCGATGATCGTAACGACTTCGGTGGACTTGGTGCCGGTGGAGCTGTTGAAGGCCGCGGACGTCATCGTCAATGCGTTTCCACCCACCGCACGTCAGATGGCAGCAGGGCGTCGTCTCGCCGGGCTGCCAGCACTTCCTTCTGATCTGCTTCAGGAGCTTACGCGTGCTGATCTCGGCGTCATCGGCTCTTTCATCGGCAGACGCGCATTGTCAAAGGAAGATCTCCATAACACTCGGGCGGCTAGACACGGAAGTTCTTCTGCGAAGCCCCTCAGCGAGGTACCTGGTTTTTCCAACGTGCGTCCGTGGGTACAGGCGCTGGCTCGAGACCTGGAGGATTGGAAGGCTGGCACGCTTACCTGGAAGGACATCGACCACGGAGCGCTTCTCATTGGCCCTCCCGGAACAGGCAAGACGTTCTTCGCCTCGGCACTCGCCGCAGAACTTGGTATACCCCTTGTCGCGACTTCGGTCGCAGCCTGGCAAGCCAGCGGAGATGGCTACCTAGGCGATATGCTGAGAGCGATGCGGGCGTCCTTCGCGGAGGCACGGAGGAGCAAGTGCGCCGTTCTCTTCGTTGACGAACTCGACGGCATTGGCCGGCGAAGATCCGGTGGGAAAAACGCCTATTACGAGTCCAACGTCGTCAACTGTTTCCTGGAGCTGACGGACGGGCTCGTTGATGTCGAGGGTGTCGTCCTGCTCGGCGCCACCAACAGACTGGAAGACATTGATCCTGCGGTGCTCCGTTCCGGCCGCTTTGAAGAGCATTTCCACATCGATCTTCCGGATGAAAATGAGCGTGCGGCCATACTTGCCCATCACTTGGCGGGAGCCGTCGATGCAGCGCAAATTCGCAACGCTACAGACCCTCTTCGGTCCGCGACGCCGGCTGATCTGCAGAGGCTTGCCCGGAAGGCGAAGCGCGTGGCACGAATCCATGGGCGCACGGTCACTGCCGAAGACATTAAGGCAAGCCTACCCCAGAAAACAAAGCTTCCGGAAACGGTGGTTCTGCGAACGGCTGTTCACGAATGCGGCCACGTATTGGTCGCACTGGCCTCTAAGCTGGTAGGGGATATCGTTGTGGAGTTGGAGGACAGCGTTTCTGATCAAGGATTCGACGTGCAGGAAGGAGGTCGGGTGCATTATCGAATGATTGACGAGATCTTTCCGACGGAAGCGACTTTGCTGGCACGCATCCGGATCTCGCTAGCAGGCATGGCGGCCGAGGAGGTAGTTCAAGGAAGCCGATCCATCGGCGGTGCTGGCGTTACCGGCTCCGACATTGAGACTGCGACCACAATCGCGACGCAGATGGTTCTATCCTACGGAATGGGCAAAAATATCCGGTTCTATGCCGATAGGAGCAGAATTGGCGGCCTCTGGCCCATGCCTCCAGAAATGAATTCTGAGATCAACGCGATCCTCGCTCGTGAGTATCGCGCCGCCAAGGACCTTCTGACCAAAGAAAAGCCCCGGCTGATGAGGCTAGCAGCCGAACTTGTCGTGGACCGACGGATGGAGTTTAAAAGAGAGACGTCGGTCTCGCCGTGAAAGGTTACGAGAGCTTTTGCGCGTCTCTCCTGCAGAAGCGCACAGCAAAAGCCCAGTCCGCAACGGGCGAAAATCGGAGCAGCCCTTATCAGTTTTCCATAGGCGGAAGTTGCGCTCTGGCGCGCTGTCATTGATGACGCTGAGAGGTATGTTTACGCCATAGCCTCGTAAACCTTCAATCCCCCGATGCGACGAAGGCGACGGGATCCGTGGCGTTAGACGGGGCTCAATTTGGGTCGCCGCGCTACCATTGGGATCGTGCTGCGTCGCGATGGCGAGCGAGCCGCTGGCGATGAGCGTCCGTCAGTGAAATCGGAGCGCCCCAGCGTAATTCGGCGCGAGCCTGGTCGCTGAGTGCCGGGGAAAACTCCGGGTTTCCGGCTTCGTCGAAGGTCACGAGCGCGCGATCGAAGGCGGCATCCCATAGTGCGGACAGCAACAAGCCATTATGCACGTCTAGCCGTTCGGCATCGCTTTCGCAATCGACCCAAGGGATGATGTGCGAGGCGCGCAGCAGGGCCGGATCGGAGATTCCGGTCAAAGGGCAATGCCCCCGCCAGTAATCCATCAGGCGATCGCGGAAGATGTCCTGCCCAATCCGCTGCACCACCATACGGTCAACCTCGGTGGTTCGAGGCAGGTCCACCACGCGCCGCTCGAACTCGCGGAGAGGTGCGTCAGGAAGACTGACTGCCAAAGTATAGACGCGATTCAATGCAGTGTAGAGATCGCTCAGCGAATTGAACGCGTAACGCCGTGCGCCGGGGCCGGCCATAAGGGCGACGGGCGAATTCAGTTCCATGATGACACCGGCATGGTCAGTTGCGAAAAACCACGGCCCGTGGATGCCTTCCGCAGCCAAGTAGATAGTGCCGTGCGCCGTCGTGGATGTGAAGGCACGCCATCCGCCTTCCTCGCCCAGAACACGGCGAAAGCCAGCATGCGAGGCGGCTTTTTCGCATTCTTCGCGGACGATGAAGGATTGGGGAGCTTCATGAACCATGTCGAGCTCAAATATCCATAGCAAACAACCGCATGTCCTTCGGTGTCGAACTCATCTGAAGCCGAACATAGCGTTCGTCCTGCAACTCAGGTGGCGGGGCGGTGGTCGTCGTTACGATGTATTGGAAACACGGCGTTCCTGCTTCCTCCCACTGATGCACGAGCTTGAACAGGCCAGCATAGAGCTGCCCATCCAGGTCGGCTTCGCGCGGGCTATCGTGAATTAGGAAGGCTGGCAGGTCGGCTTTTTCTTCAATAGCCATATGCAGCGCGGCGAGGTCGAAGGCCACGATCTTGAGCGAATCCAGAGCCGCTGTGGATACCTCCCCCCGTCCCGCAAACTCGGCATCGACTTTCAGGCCGTGGCCATCCAGCTTGATTGTGCTGGTGATTCCCTCAGGTAGCCAGGCGGCCATGATCCCTTGATACTGTTCCTCCAACGTCCTAATGGCGACTCGCGCCCGCGAGCGCCCAGCATCCAACTGCGCCCGAACGGCATCCAAAGCTGCGGTTCCTGAAGGAGCAAGTTTTTCGTTCTTCGCGCTCTCACGGAGAGATCGCGCATCCTCGAGCGTGCGTCTCGCACGATAGATTCTGTCCTGGATCTCCTTCGTCACGGCTTGCGCGGCGCGGGTGGCGTCATCTGCGGTTTTGACCTCGGCCTCTAGCGCGAGCCGCTTCGCCTCCAACTGCTGAATCTGTACCCCAACGAGCTTGCTCTCCTGCTCCGCACCGCCGGCTTCAGCATCCAGATCGGTGGCCTTCTTTTGCTTGTCTGCTATGGCTGACTTCAGTGCGGCCAGATCACATGGTTCGAGCGAGATTCCGCATCCGTTCGCCTTGATTTCGTCGATGCTGACCCGGCACACGGGGCACACCCTGATCCGGCCTTGCGTTATGTCGATTACGCCGAGGTTGGCTTCGGAGCGGTAGCGTTCGGCCTCGCCTCGCTTGAAACGCGCGTCGTTGTCCAACTGCTGCTGCTTCGTCGTCAGCGTTTCCCGCTCAGCATTAAGGGCCTGTTGGCGAGCAAAGATGGCTCCAACATCGGGAGGCTTCGGAACGGCCGTCCGCATAGCTTCGGCCAGCGCGGCCTCTGCCAACGAAATCAACCCCTTCTGGTCAATCGTGTTCTCGAACCCAACTTCGTCGCTAACGCCCAATGCCAGCCTTACCGATTTTAGGCCGTCAGCATATCGTTGTTGTTGATAGGTGTGGCGGCGGCGCTCGTCCTCAACCGTGGCCACCAGCTCCCGCTCACGGGCGGCGGCCGCACGCTCTTCCGCATCGAGGGCACGCAGGGCAAGGCGAACCATGGTCAATTTTGCGGTTTCGCCCAGAACCTGTGCGCGGGAACGGGTTTGGGTCTGTGACGAACGCCAGGCGAGGATGTCGGCGAGACGGCATTCCTGATCGCGCGTCAGCCAGGCCCGAAGCACATCCCAGACCTGTTCGCGGCCGATCTCAGGCGGCGTCGCTCCCGCCAACGTCGGGAAGAACGTGCGGATGACGACAGGATCGATAGCTCCTTGATCACCATCGCTACGTCCCCGCGCGATCGCGTCTTCTATGGTGTCAGCCTGAACGACAAATTCTCCGCCCGGTAGCCCCAGTGGGCGGATGGCGACCCAGCATATGCCGTCGATCAGAATCTCGGCCGCGAACAGACCGTCGGGAACTTGCGTCATGAGGCGCAACCGCTGGGTATCGGTTGCATAGCTCGTCTCGCCGAGGCAAGCTCGAAGCAACCGGCAGAATGTGGTTTTGCCGCTGCCATGCGCCAAAGCGCGGCGGCCGCTGCTCGTCATGTCCGGCGTCCAGACGATGTTGAGGCCGGGCTTCAACGGAACATTGCGGATGAGGGTCTGGCGATCCTTGAAAATCGCCAGACGACGAACCCACAGCCGAGGGCTGGCCCTGCCTTCCGGCGCCTTCGGTGGTGTCATGACCGGGACGAAAAGGTCGGCCTGACTAGGCATGGCGGAACCTCACCCAGATCACGTTGTCTTCTTGCGCGATGGCGGCGGTGACCTTGCCGATTTCCATGCCGCGCACCGCCCGAATTGCGAAGGCGGCTCGCTGGGCATAGATGGAATTGGCTTCCAACCCTACCGTGTCGAAATGCTGCCCCTGTGTCCACGCTCCGGTGGCGCTTTCTGCCAACTGGCCTGAGGTAATCAGCGTCTCAAACATCGACCGCCACGCTGCATTAATTTCAGGGCGCAGCCGAACGGTGCCCTGTAGTGGCTGCGCCTCCGAACCGACAAGTCTGATCCAATGATCCCGGTCGTCAGCGGCAAGCAAGGGCGTGAGCAGTGCAGGTTCTGCGAGGCTGGCGATGGTGAACTGGATGTGTGCGCCATCGGTTGTCGGGTCCATCTGCCAAAGCGCATATTGTGCCGCGTAGCGGAGCCGGTCTCGCGGCTGAACTGTGGCCGGCCACGCCCATGCGCCATCCGGAAGATTGGCGGGAGACGGGGGCGTGGCAGAGGCGGGAAGCGAGACAGGCGCCGGGCCGGCTCTTGTCTGCTTCCAGGCGTCGAGCACCAGACGCTCGGTGCGGTATTCGCCGTAGAGGCGGGTCTCCTTGTCCTTCAGGACACGGAAGGTTTCCGAGGGATAGTCCGCGCCTTTGACCTTGGCGGGGTCGAGCACATAGCGCAGTTCGTCTTCAGTCAGGCCGTATTTCTGGGCGAAGAAGACGTCCAACTCGGCACGCAACTGGGCGCGGCGGTTTTCATCCCAAGCGAAGGGTTGGCCGGAATATCCCAAATCCTCCGCCCAAGACTTCATGGTGTGGCTGGTATAAGTTAACTCAAGAACGCGCAGGCGGATGAAATCCAAATCGTTTTTTGAGAACGTTTCAGGTGAAAGGATAGGAAATTGCTTTATAGTTTCCACTGTCAAATGAGTTCCTCCCACCGTTTGCCTCGCAACATAGTCGAGCGGTAGGGAGGACAAATTCGCAATGAAAGCTGCGGCAAGGTCTGCGGAAACATCCAAATACATAACACGGATCGTGTGCCCAACACCGACCTTCGGAAATACGCTTGCGATCAACGTCCGCTCGTTGGTGGCGTTGGTGATATCGCGCCAACCCATGAGCCAACGTGGTTGTTTGACGGCGATCAACATCTCTGCAAGCGCGAGCGCATCCTTCGGTCCCTCGGCGATTAATCCGAGATCATCTGCCGTCAGCGGCGTTTCGCGTTGCATATCGGCGCCAGTGGCAAGCGTCTTGGGGTCAAGCAGGAAGCGTTCGGGCGATGCCTTCAATGCTCCACGGTAATCCTGCGTACGGCCGAGAAGACGGGAGATATCGGCTTCTCTGGTCGGTCGTCCTTCGATTACAGGAAAGGCGCCGGCCAACCAGGTGACGAATGCTTTGAGCGCCGCGGCGCGACCGCCTTCCTGCGCGTCGGCGTCGGCGTTTCGCCGCTCCTTGCGGCCTTCGCCGCGTCCCCGCCTGACAGCGCTTTTCAGCGCCGATGGCACGCGGGCGGCGCGCAGGACTATCTCTTCTTCTGGCACCCAGTAACGTGGCGATGGTTCGAAATCCGAATTCTGCTTTTCGGCAAGGGTACAGTCGCGGGCGCTATCTTCGTCGTCGTTCGCTCCGATGCCGTAGGTGGCCCAACGATGATCGAAATGGTGGATCATCTTGGCTTCATAGAGAGGACCGCGAGCCTGACTATTATCAAGCTCGCTCTCGATATTATTGAGGTTCTGCGGCTTCAGAAATAGATGGCTCGCATCTGCCATATCAAACATTTTCGTTTGATACGTAAATCCCCACAAATTCTTGGACTGGCCTCCCTTATCAAATGCGTCCTCTATCAATATAGGGGCACGAACATAGAGCTTCGCCGTCAGCTCCGCATCGGCCCGCGAGCGAAAAACCGGCGCAGTTTTCGTATTCGGGTTGATGCGAGCGATCTCATCCGGAGTAAGCGTGAAGCGGCGTTCGTAATTCGCGAGTTGCGCCGCATTGGTGAGGAAGAAAGCGAAGGATGCGCGATCCGCCGACCCCATGCTGAGGACGCAGAATTTCATGCGGCTATCGATAGCCGGGAATAGCCGTTCACGATTCTCGAAATCGACGAGTTGTGCAAGACGTGAGGTTTCGACGAGGTTGCCGAAGAAGAGAGACGTGGTGGAATCCGTTGCAATCCCGGTCGGCACGATCACGCCGGCTCGGCCGGATCGTTTTGCAAGGCGCGAAAACAGCTCGGCGAACAGGGCATAGGTGTTGACGTCGCCGCGTCCAGTGAACGGATAGCGGCCCGATGATCGCGCAAATTCGCTGGCAGCCTCCGCCGTGCGCTTGGCAAAGACAAATTCCCGCCAAAGGCGGCCGTCGGCACTCTCTGAATCGGCAGCTTCCAGCGCATCGATCAGCTTCTGGCGCTCCGCCTTGTTGGGCGCGGCGGCAATCGCCGGCGACCGGGCGGCGAAGAACTCCTGCTCCTGAAGTTTGATGCGCTCCCATGGTGGATTGCCGATGACGGCATCGAAACCGCCATCGCGCTCGATGATTTCCGGGAACTCGATGAACCAGTGAAAAGCGCTCACCTTCTCGGAAGTCAGCGCGGCGCCTTGGTTCAGGTGCTCGGCTGGCGTCTGGCCACCGGCCGCCTGCCATACATGCTCGGTGAGCGGCATGGCATCGGTGCCTGCTGTATCGCCCGCTTTCGCGGTGAAGAACGCCGCCATATAAAAATTGGCCGAGATGTAGAGATCGCTGGCCTTCTTCAGGTTCTGCCAATCCTCAGTCGCCCGTATGGCTTCGAAGCCGCGTGCTTTCGCCTCGACGCTCGCCAGATCGTCCTGGACCATCGCCTTCAGCTTGTGATCGCGCTCGGTCAGGACTTCAGGCGGCGACCAATTCTTGAACAGTTGCGGGTGCCCCTTGGCCCGTTCGCGCTGTTCCCTGTTGAGGCGCGCGTAGCGGCGGGAGAGTTCCTTGTCGTCGCCGGTGAGCGGCTTATAGGCTTCGTCGGGCAGTCCCTCGCGCAGCATGGCTCGATCGAACACACCGACCAGGCTATCGCCACATCGGATTTGCGCGTCGAAGAAGGCGAGCGGCCGACCCGGTTCCAGCGCTTCGATCCACAGCGCGACCTTGGTTAGTTCGACCGCCATCGGATTGCGGTCCACGCCATAGAGGCAGCGGCATGCGGCATCGCGCAGCGCGTGACGAAAATCCGCTGCCGAAGGGACACCGCCCGTGCGATGCCGCGCAACACGGGTGGCGATGCGCCGCGCCGCCGCGAGCAGGAAATGGCCCGATCCGCAGGCGGGATCGATGACGGTGAGTTCGAGCAACGCTTCGGCGGGATCGTCGGCTTGAGCCTCCCGTTCGTCAAGCACCGGGTCCAGCGTGGTGTCGAGCAGCAACTGAACCAGACTGTCAGGCGTATAATAGGAGCCCGTGATTTTGCGCTGATTGCCCTTTTGCTCCGCCGCTTCCGACGCGAAGACCAGGGTCTTGCCGTCTTCACCAAGCTGCGGCTGGAGTTCAAGCAGGGATTCGTAGACCGAGCCCAACTCCTCGGTCTCCATGGCGCGCCAGTTCACCGGCGTCATTCCAGTTTTGTCGGAAAGCCAAGAGAGGCGGTAAAGAGCGTCCATGAAGGCGCGATTGCGCAGGCGTGCCGTTTCGAGGTGCGGCAGCTTGTCGTCGCCGAAAAGGCCACCGAGCGCCGGCAGGCCGAGTGCATGCTGTCCGTGCGCCAACGCGCGAAAGACGATCTTGACGCCCTCGTAGCGGTCGTGATGCTTGTCCCAGGTGGCCGCTCGCACGCAGGAGACGCGTAGCGCCGCGAGGCTGTAGCCTTCGCGGTAGAGCTTGCGCGCATCCTGTGTCGCCGCTTCGGGGTGAAGCAGGTTCCGGTCTTCCGCCACCATCAGGAAGATCAGCCGATAGACCAGGCGCAACAGTTCGTTGAACCATCCGGTCAGCTCGATCTCGCCCGACTTCAGGCGCGTGGCGAGATCGGGATTGGCTTCAAGGAAGCCCGAGCCGAGCACCCGGAGCGCGATTTCCACTTGCGCGGCCAGCCGGTCACGCGCGGCTTCGCCTTCGCGGGAGCCGGCATCACGCCAGCGCTCCAGCGCGCAATCCGTGGCCGGGGCGCCAGCAGCGCCAAACCGTGTGCGGTGGATCAGCGACCAGAGAACCGCGAAGGAGGCGGCATCCTCGTTGGTGAAAATCTGGGCGAGATCGGCTTCGACATAGGCCGGCCGCGTCAGCGAGGCATTGTCGCGCATGAGACGCAGGATGGTCCCGTTCGTCACCAGCCCCCAGAGCGCATCGTCATGGTCGTTGAGATAATCCTGAAGCGCGAAGGCAGGAGAGCGCGAGCGGTCGGTCGAAAGTGTCGGGCTGCGGCGATCGAGCTTCTCCTCGGATGGCGGCACGACGACAATCGGGACACGGCCGCCGGCGAGGAAAGAGAGCGTGCCATCGGCCAGGACGAGATCGTCGAAGCCGAAGGTCTCCGTGAGGAAGGCACGGACAAAGCGACGGGTCGCGTCGCTCGAAGGATTCTGAAGTTTCGCGAAGGCGTCGAAATGAGACTGGCCGACGCGGAAGGAGGTAGAAATCTCCTCGCGGATCGTCAGCCCCTTGCGGATGCGATAATCCTCTTCCGCCTGATCGGAGGCTTGCCGGCGGTCGATGCTGGCGACCATGGCCGGGGCGATGAGGTTGCCTTCCAGCGTGAGGGAAGGCCATGCCGACATATCGGTGACGGGTTTGCGCGCCATCGTTTATGCCCCCCCCGGCATCAGCGTGAACAGGCCGATGACGTCCGGCGGCAATACGGCCTCCACCGTGACGCGGGAAGCAGACCCGGATGCGGCGCGAAGGCGGGCGTGGTCCTGTATCAGCTCCTGCGCGCGCGATCGGACGAAGTCGGCGATCGGCCCTTCGAGCAGGCCTGGCAGTTTCTCCTTGGCCTTGGCGATGAATCTGTCCCGCGCGACGGGCGCAAGATCGGCCGTCGCGGGCGCGTTCAGCAGTTCGCGCGCTTCTTCGCCGATAGCCACGATCCGCGCGCCCTGCACCGCGACGAGCGCAGCTTCCTCTGCCAGCAACAGCCGTTCCTTGCGGGCATGGACAGTCAGCTTGAAGCGGATGCGCAGGAGCGCGAGGCGGGTGACTTGCTGGACGGTGGCGGTCGGCCATGCGCCGACACGACCGATGCCCAGCCCGGACAAAGATTCCGGGTCGAGCGAGGCTTCGACCAGCGCCTCGGCGAGTGTCGCCGTCAGCGGGTGTGTTCTGGTGAGTAGCGCCGTGCCCGATGGCGCAGGCTCCATTGTTGCCAGGCGCACCGATCCTTTCAGATCATGCTCGGCCAGACGGTCGCGCAGGCCGGCATCGAGGACATCGACATGTGCCAGAAGCACGGATTTGCGGGTTTCCAACTGCGCACCGAAGCGCGACATGGCACGCTCAACGAACAGGCGTGCATCGGCCGGGGAGCCGAGCAGCGCGCGGACTTTTTCCCATTCCGGCGCGACTTCCTGCGGCTTCATGGCGTTCTGCGCGAAACGCGCCCGCGACTTCCGTTCATTTTCTGAAGCGTCCCGCCACCGGGCTTCCACAGCTTTCACGCTGTCCTCGAAACGAAGATCGAGCGTGAGCTGGGCGCTTCCACGACGGCGCAGCATCATAGACGCCATCAATGCGTCCGTCACCGGCCCGCGCTCCTCGGGGAGCGGCACGGTCACGCCTGTCGCTTTGCGGATTTCCTCGGCTTTGCGAAGGATGACCTCAAGCACGGCGCCGTCGATGGCGCTATCCGGCGAGAACATCATGATCGACCGGACAAGGTCCGCCGGCTGCCCAAAACGATCGACGCGCCCTTCGCGCTGCTGATGCCGGGTCGGATTCCAAGACAGGTCGTAGTGGACGACGGTATCGAAGAGTTGCTGGAGATTGATCCCTTCGGAGAGGCAGTCGGTTGCGACGAGGAGCCGCTGGACCGGCTTTTCCTCGTCCGCCGACGCCATGTCGGCGACACGATCACGACGCTCGTCCGGCGTGAGAACGCCCGTCACGGCTTCGATGGTGAGCTTCGGAAAGGCTTTGCGCAGACCGTCGCGCACATGCTCGGCCGTCGCCAGGTAACGGCAGAAGACAACGGGGTTGGCCCCTTTCTTGATGAGCGGCGTCAGCGTCTCGATCAACGCGGCCAACTTCGGGTCGGGCTTGCCGACCAATTCCTCGACGTGCCTCACCAGCGCGAGAAGCGCGGGATCGACGTCGAAGGCCGTGCCAGGTTCGAGATCGACCGCGTCCTCGTCATCTCCGTCGTCGTCATAGATTTGAGGTTCGAGGCGATCGCTTTCGCTCGACATGCGGTTCCGCAAAGCGCTCAAAGCAGCGGCTGGGGAAGAGCCGACGCAACGCATCAGGGCCAGCGTGCCCCAGAAGGCGAGGCGCTGCTCCCGTTGCCCCGATCCCGCCTGAGAGACGACGCCGAAGCAGTAATCGAGGACGGCTTCCTGAAAGTCGCGATGGGCACCGGACAGGTGATAGGCGAACTCGGTCGTTTCGTGCTTCGGGAAGGCGCGATCCTCATCCCAATCGCCGGCGACAAGATCGATCCTGCGCCGTTGCACGAAATGCCGCGCCAGGCGCTCGCGATACCGCGTGTCCTCGAAATCCATCGAAGCGAATGATGGATCGATCAGGGAAAGGAGACGAGCGAAAGCCTCCTCATCCCCGGAATGCGGCGTTGCGGTCAGAAGGATCATCCGGCGATCCGGATTCCGCGCCAGGCGCTGCAAAAGATCGAAGCGCTGCTGCCGACCCTTGTGCGTTCCGACGCAGGCGTGGGCCTCATCGACGATGACGAAATCCGGGCAGGCGCGCGCGAAGCCTTCGCGGCGTTTTTCTGCCTTGATGTAGTCGAGGCTGACGACTGTGAACGGATAAGCCTCGAACAGGGTCTGGGCGAGCGGCAGTCCGCGTTCCAGCCGGCTTGCGGTACTGGAGGTTACCGGAACTGCGTCGATGCCGAAGCGAGCCTTCAGTTCTCCAAGCCACTGTTCAACGAGGTGGGGTGGGCACAGCACCGAGAACGCATCCACTTCGCCTCGGTCCATCAGCTCGCGCAGAATAAGACCGGCTTCTATCGTTTTGCCGATACCAACATCATCCGCAATCAGCAGGCGTGGCGCCGCCATGCGAAGCGCCATCAACAGGGGGACAAGCTGATAGGTCCGCGGCTCAAAGGCTAGTTGGGCAGCCGACCTGAAAGGGCCTGCGCCACGGCGAAGTGTCAGGCGCATCGCATCTGCCAACAGTGCTGCCTTGGCCTGAACGGTCGTGGCCGCATCAGCCGGAAGATCGAAGCGGGCCGGCTCAACGGGCAGAAGTTCGAGAGCCGGGTCGAGGACAACCGTATCACTGCCGCTACCTGAAAGGGGGCGGAGCGTGAGGACGCCATCCTGCGGTGACGGAAGTGCGACCCACTCACGGCCGCGCGCTCGAACCAAGTCTCCCGGAGCAAAATTTACTGTCATCACTCTATCTCCCAAACATCGAACGCATCGCGTCGGGCACGCCCGCACTGACGGCTTCCGGTAACTCAAACAGGGTCCAGCCCTTGGCCTCAGCGTCCTGGCGTGTTGCTTCCGTGAAGGTAGAGATGCAAGCGGCGACGAAATGGCTACGCCACGCGAAACTCATTTCCTGATCGCAAATTTTTATGGTCGAGCTATCCGGGGCAGGAAGTCCTGCCTCCTTAAAGGCATCCACCCATTTCCCACTTTCTGCCGGCTGATCCGCCGTCGTCAGTACGACCTGGCCCCGCGCGAGATCGACCAGCATTTGTTTGGCTTCCTCGCGCGTGCGGTTGATCAACTCGTGATCGGGTTGGTTGAAATAGGAAAGCAGGCATCGGTAGCAGCCTCGGACGCACGACTCCTTATCGCGATCGACGAGCAGCTTGGCATCGCCCGCAGCGATAGCCTCATCGACCCTATCAAAGTGCATCAGGATCAATGCTACCCGAGCGACTTTACCGAGCGCATGGGAGTCCTCTATCAGACGGCTCAAGACGCCTGCACCGCCTTCCGTGGCTTCGTAGGCCAGGACAGCGCGACGATTGTCACGTGCGGGGAGAGGTTCACCAAGAATCTCGCCTTCCTCCAACTGGAAGACGATCTCGATGCCCCTCATGAGTGCATGTTGGACCGTCGCAATGGTCTCGGGCGCGTAGGCGGTAGGATCGTTGAAACGGAAAAGCAGCGCGTTCTTACGGTCCCGCACGATAGGGACGATCCGAACCGGCCGCACAACATCCGGCGGCACATCGACATCGGGGTCTTCGCCGTCTGATTTTGCCCAATAGCCGTTGCGCGGATCGATGTGAAAGCCGAAGACGGTTTGATTGGCGCGTCGTTTCAGACCCTTGTTGATGCGGCTGATCTCGGCACTGTTCGCATATTGGAGATTGAGGATCGAAATGTCCTCACAGCGAAAGTTGGCCTCGGTGATTTGCGCACGACCATCCCGTTTCGGCCAGGAAAAGACTGTCTGGATGTCGAAGCCCTGCCGCACACGCTCTTCGTCGTTTGCGGTGATCCGTTCGGCCGGGCCCGCTTCCACGTTGTCGATACGAAGCGTTCGCTGCACTGGCACTTCGCCGGCCATCGGAGCATTGCAGGCATGGCACCGTTCAACTTCGCCGTCATGGCAGGCGCCGCAGTTCGAGCAGATAAAGATATCTTTCGTGGCCAGTTCCGCCCCATCTCCCGTCCGGACCTCCGGCGGCAGCTTCGCCTTCATGACGCGGTAGGCACGCCCTTCATGGTAAATCAGGCTGCGTGGCCCAAATTCCGAAATGGCCAGGAAACGGGCGCGCTGGAGGAATGAACCCGCTTTGCCCTCGCCGGGAATAAAGGCATAGAGTGGCAGGCGCGGGAAATTGTAGCCCGGTAAGAAGCCTTCGGTCGCAAGATAGCGATAGGAATAGAAGTCCGATCCGTTCGACGCTTTGCCTTGTTCCAGAATGGTGATCTGGTCGCTCGCCTGCATCTGCGCTGCTTTGATACGCCGACGATCCGCGCCGGAAAGCCCCGTGATCTCGGAGCGAGCATTGGCTTCCATCAATTGCGTTCGAGCGGAATTGTAGAGTTCGCGCCAACGGTCGAAGGCACGATCAAAGTCGTCGGGCGCTCGTTGAGCGACGGCAGACACGAAATCGTCTGGATCACTCATCCAAACAGGCTTTCGGCCATCCACGGATGCAAGAATTTGATCGAGCACTCGCTTCATCGGCGCGTGTGCCGTCACAGCGAGTGCGGGTGGGTGGATGATGTCGTGAACCTCCTGCTTCAACGGATAGCCGGTCCCCTTCAGATCAAGGATTTCAGGGATGTCAGGCGAGAGGGCGAGTTTCGCTTCAGCGAGCCAGACGGCGTGCAAGTGTGAACGCACAAGCTCTTCGTTGGTGATGTCGAGTGCGGGCGGACGAACGACGCCGGCCACCATCTCATTGCGCCGCTCAAAGAAATATTGGTCATGGGGTGATTGAGCAGCGCAATAGGTTACGATGACGGCTGCCTGCCCGGAGCGGCCAGCACGACCAGCACGCTGCGCATAGTTCGCCGGCGTCGGCGGCACGTTGCGCAGATAGACGGCATTAAGCGCCGAGATGTCGACACCAAGCTCCATGGTCGGAGAGCAGAAAAGAGCCGGTAGAAACTGTTCCGACTCTCCCACCGCATTGAGTTCGGCAGCGTTCTGGGCGAGGCTTTCCCGGTCTTCCTTCTCGTACCTGAAGCGCCACTCGCGCCATTCGCGCTGTCTTTGGGAGACTTGTGCCGTATGTTCACGGCCCTCAAGTCCCCAGAAATTGCTTCCGCCGGCTTTCAGGTCAGCCGCAATGTGATGATAGAGATCGTGGAAGTACCGATTTCCCTGTGCTGAGCCAGATCGGACGGCTTCGCCAGGGACGATCCGAACTGTCGATGGTGACAGGCGCCATCCTTGCAGATCCGCCTCTATGTCAACGCGCGACACCAGACCCTCGCGGGCCAAAAGCTCCATCAGGCCAGTCAAGACCGTTAGATAGTCGTCTTTGCCGAGCTTTGTTCCGAAAAAGTCCCTGCGATTCATCAGGCGGCCGATACGGGAATTATGCCCGGCGCGAACGATCGTCTGCTCTTCCCGGAGTCCCACCCGGTCCTTGCCCGGAGCCTGAAGAAACAGGGTTGTACGGCTCCTTGGGTTTTCCTTGGCGTCGATGGACCAAGGTGTGCGCAGGAGATTTCGGGATTTCTGTGCGACGGTGTCGAGGACGGTTAGATCAAGGGCCTCGGTTGCTACTGCCAGGCCGTCGAGCATGGCGCCCAGAAGCGTTTTCAGCATTTCCTTCCGCTGCGAAACCCTCAGCGTGGTCAACGCGGGCAGGATGGCCCCGAGACGCTCGGAATCCTCCGCGACCTCATCAAGGCCAATGAACGAAACATCGATCAGCTTAAGGACGGACAGACTTGGGTTCGTGTAGCGCCATCCGCGCCGCAAATCTGTCCAGAGCCTGTGAGAAAGGACTTTTGCCAGGGATCGCTGAGCGTCTTCGCGAACGACGGCTCCAGCTTCTGCATCCAACATCCAATGGATGCGGGCTTCCCTGTTACTCGCGGTAAAGCCGAGCGCCTTGACCACTTTCAGACCAAATTCGTCTTCCGTTATCCCATCATCACCAGCGTCCAAGACGGCGCGTAGGATCGCGCCACGTAGTAGGCTGACGAACAGGAAGTCGTTGAAATGGCCTGCCTGAAGCGCGGCGTCCTGCCGGTTATCAGTGAAGCCAAGGAGCTTTCGCTTCTCCTTGGGAACACCGCTATTGTGGCGGTTCATCCATTCCAAAGCCGTCGAAACCAGCAACGTCGTGGCAGAGCTTCGCCCCTCGCCAGACAGGCCAGCGAGCTTGCTGCGTTCTCTCATGCTCGGGTGCGGTTGATCGAGACAGCAAGGACAAAAGCCGAATTTGCCGGGGATGAACCAGAAGGCTTTGCCCGTTGACGCGGGACGGCCATCGGGGGCGACCGAAAACAGTTGCGGCACTCGCCCTTTTCTGTTTGCCCGCAGCCGCTCAACCCCTTGACGCTCTTCGCGCCAATCTTCGGGGTAGGTCTCGACCTCGCCAGTGAAGATGTAGCCGGGGTCACCGTCGCCGGTAGGGATCAGGTACCCGGCGGTGTCAGTTTCCTGATCGTCGAGGGGCGCGTCGTCGATGTTTCTGGGCACGAATAGAACGCCCGAGGCATCGTCGGTTCTGGTGACGACGTGAACCTCATGCCCACATCCCCGGCAGAAGCGCGTGGGATAGAGACGATGTCCCGGCGCGTCGGGGTCTTCGAGCTGTCCCTCGAAGAGCACGTTTCTGGGCCTCTCAGTCAGCGTGACGAATACCTCGCCAGCGCCCGATATGAACTGATGGAGCTTGAACGCCAGGAATGCGCCGGCTCCCTGACCGCCCCGATCAGCTTCCGGCAGGCTGATACGGGTCAGAAATGCCTCAAAATAGCCTCGGCAGGCTTCGGCCTCCGTGCCGCTATCCTGTGACAGAAGTTCCACGGCTTCCCCGAATGGAATTGGTTTTTTGCGCTTCAGCTCCTGGCCATCATCCAAACCGATCGCCAATTCGGTCCAAACCGCCAAAGGGTGCTGCTTCAAAACCTCGTCTGTCAGCGCATCCGGCATTGACGATGTAAGCACGGAAGCCAGCTTCGAACGCACATCATCCAGCTTCAGCCGGTCATCCGTCGCTCGTTCCAAAGATTCGTCGATGACAGAATCCGGGCCAATGGCGACTCCGAAAAGGCGGGAGGCAACATCTGCCACGGCTTGGGCTCGATTAGCGTCTGACCCTTCGCTCGCCATGGTAGCCGAAGTGCCGATGCAGATCGGCGCCTTATCGGGTGTGCAGCGATTGCGAAGGCGTCGGACGAGAACGGCAACGTCGGCCCCCTGTCTACCCCGATAGGTGTGGAGTTCGTCGAGGACAATGAAGTCTAAGCCGCTTGCGTTCTCAATGACCTTCGTATCGAGACTGTCCTGCCGCGTGAGTAGCAGTTCAGCCATCATAAAGTTGGTGAGCAAAATGTCCGGCGGATTGTCGGCAATCTGCCGCCGTTCCTCCTGGCTTTCTTGGCCAGTGTAGCGTCGCACCACCGGCTTGGATTCGTTCGGCAACCCGGACTGAGAGATGAATTTTTCGATCTCGTTCATCTGGCTGTTAGCCAGCGCGTTCATTGGATAAATAATGATTGCACTGGTTTTGCGCGGCATACCTGCACTGCGTGCGCGAACGATTGCGTCGACCACCGGCACAAAGAAACAAAGCGATTTCCCGGATCCTGTTCCGGTGGTGACTACATAGCTTTGCCCCGCCCGAGCTTTAGCGATGGCCTGTGCCTGATGGCGGTGAAGACGAAGCGGCGTCGGTCCAAATCTGAATATTTTCCCCGTTGCTTCGTTCAGATCGCCAGAGACGACCAGTTCTTCAATAGTTGGCCCCTGAAGAAACCGCGGGTTGATAGACAGCATCGCGTCTGGCCAAAACCGACCTTCATCATACTGTTGATCGATTTGAAACTTCACATCCTTAGCGCGAACAGCGCTGAATGACCTCGAAAATCGGGCATAGGACTCAATGAGACGGTGATCGAATTCAAATGCCTTCATTGCCGCCCCCAACGTTATCGTTGTTTTATAATGAAATTCATCGCCGTCCGACACGGCATAGATTTATGAAACTGTGGAAAATATTTATTTGAAAGTCGGCACAAGCCCCTCGATATCTTCCTTCCTGGGTAGTTGTCAGCTTCCCCGTTCATATCTGAACCCTGTCTTCAACTATTACCGACTTCAGCATCGGCGCGTAATCGGGCGCCGCCCGCTGGAGACAGAACATTCATTGTCGGCACCGGAAGCCGTGCACTCTTGAAGTCGTGTGTGCGCCACGAAAATTGGCATTACGGTGTCAAGTAACGTTTTGCTACATTGCAAACCAACAAATTTTTTCTGCCCTTGAGTCCTTGGGATGGCGGAGATTCGATCGCTTGGGCGCTGCTTTCACGTGATTCGAAACGTGCTCGAGTCTTATTTCTCGAGAGAACGAATCCTTAAAATGCGACAAAATTGTCACTCCGGCTCACGCGTTTTTCTGTCATGGGTGGGCTATCGCCGATTTGCACTTTTACGAATGTCAAGTCTGTTCAGAGCGAAATTTCGTATGATCATGGAGAGCACATTCTCAAGGGGCGGGGGTGGCAGGTCAGAGGAGCTAGATGCGCATTTAGGGTGTTCATCAATCCGAAGGCAGAATGATTAAAGGGATCCGACGCGAGTGCGACCGTTAACCCAGCGAACCTGCACTACCTCGTAGGTGCGCCGCGGGGCGCCCGCTGCACATGGAGCGAATAAACAAAACAAGGGAATAGATCCACGCCGTCCCAACCACGGCGCGGACTCGTGCGGCTCGTTGTGAGGTAAACTATGAGTGACGAACAGAATGAACATCCGATCCTTCGCATTCGCGCAATCGAAGTCGGCGAACACGCCGGCCGGGTCAGATATAACGACCGAACCTCCAGGCTTCCCTGTGGTTTCATGATGCTTTTCGATCGCCGAACGAACAAGCCACTAACATTGGCTAACACGTTCCTTCTGGAGGAAGGTGTCCGAGGGAAATCGAACCGGGATCTATGGGAAAAGACTGAGAAGAGCTATTGCGATGATTTGGCCAATTGGGGGGCATATCTCTCCTACCGAGGAAAGACGTTCGGTGAGGCGACATGGGGTGACATCGTCGATTACCGTGACGTCCTGACCAACGAGATATCGTCGAACACACTGCAGAGGTTCGACGATTCCACTATCAGGCGTCGAGTGGGGACGGTGGTGTCGATGTACGAGTTCGGCTTCAACCGGGGTTACGTAAATCGTGTGGTTCCAGAACGCTCGAAACGCATCTTCGCCAGAAGTGGCATCCCGCTCACTACGACGCAAGCCGTCCCGGATCCCGTGAACCGTATTCTGCCTCCCAAACCGAAACAGGGAGAAAAGATCCGTCTGGTCCCTCGACCTGCTCTGCTGTCCGCGTTGGATTGGCTTGGACCGGAGGTGACAAGCCGCCAACCAGGCGGCCGTTCCTCTCGCGATCGAACTGCAGTCGAGAGCGCGTTAGCAACGGGTGGCAGGGTGGACGAGATCGCCAGCATCAATGTCTTCGAGGTGCTCGAACTAGAGCGAAGGATCGATGAAAACGATCCGCGTCAGGTCCTGACTGTTCAAGCATGGCGTTCGAAAGGGAAGTCGTCTCGGTCGCTCTTCGTGCCTCAGCGAATGGCTAGAAAATGGCTGGCCTATGCAAAGGGAGAGCGTGCGGAGGTTTGCCGCGGCCTGATTGAACGTTTCGGTTCTGACATGGTGGTCTCCGATAAGCTTTTCCTCAATCACGCTAGCGCAAACAAGAGGGATTGCGGGCAAGCCGCATCTGCCGATACCCTATCCCGCAGCCTCTCAAAGGCCTTTCTGGCTACCGGGCACGTGATCCGACAGTCTCGTGCTGTACTGGACGCCAACGGCTATCCCATCTTGGATGAGCGTGGACGATTAGCAGCCGAGACTTTCCTCGTCTCTGCGAACACCATTCACGATTTAAGGCACACGTTCGTAGTGTTGATGTACCACGCCATGAAACGAGCAGGCCATAAAAACCCATGGAAGCAAATTTCCCGAGCGCTTGGACATGCGACGATCGACGTCACGATAGACACGTATGGCAACCACGTGGAAATCTCCGAGTCCGGCCTCATGGACGCCATGGATGCCAAGCTCTACGAGCTTGATTCATGGGCGGGTACGTTCAGCAGATGGTGAGAAAACCCAAAGCGCCAGCGGCACATCTCCGTTCAGGTGGATTTCTCCCTGCGGGTTCCGCCACAAAGCCGGCAGAATCTGAGGATGACGGGCAGGAAATCGCGATCCGAAACTGGCAGGTTGCGGAACTCGTCACAACGATTCCCACCAAGATCTTCCAACATAAGCCGTCGCTTGTCGAGCCGATAGTGGGCTTTGTACGTAGTCGCAGCACTGGTTTGGAAGTCGCGAGCGTTCGGAGCTTCATCAAGCGGCTTCAGTACCTTGAGAAATTCGTCAACGCGTATGAGCAGTCGTACGGGATCGGCATCTACGATTTTTCTGACTTCTCTACCCAGTTGATGCGCTCTTTTCGTGCATGGCTTGAGGGGACGTCCGACGTCCGCCCGAAGATCAACGAGCGAGGAAAAGTTTCCAAGCTAACCATTGCCCCAACATACAACTTCATTCGCGATCTTCTTCTATGGGTGAAGGCGGAACTTGGTGTGAAGGAACTTGAAGATATCGCCTTCGAGACCAATGTCGGCAAAGGCGGCGCCGCCCAGTCGCAGCCTCGGAGGTCTCTGCGGGATGACGAGGTAGCGAGGATCCGGAAAGCTTGCACAACGGAGCTTGCAAGCATATTCGCGATGCTCAAAGAAGGGCGCACCATTCTTGAGGATGACACCATTACAGTTCCTGATCTTGGCGCTCCAGCGCCGGCATTCAAGGACTTCAAGGTATGCCTGAAAGCTTACAAAGAGTTCGAGGAGATGCGGCTGCCGTACCGCAAGCTGGCTTCGCTTTATCCTGGTCTCGCTCGCGCAGTTCGCGCCCCCCCTTATCACTCGCTGGGCAAGCTACTGCCCCTTTTACATTTCACTCCACGCACCTTGATACCCGTGATCGTTATGGCCGCCATGCATACGTGCTTCGAGCCCGACACGCTCCTTGGTGTGAAAAGAGACGAAATTCGAGACTCCTCCATTTTTGGAAAGCAGCGACTGAACATCGTCGGAACGAAGAAGCGCGGGGGGCGGCGCTTGAAGACAAAATCCCACGCGCGAGGCGATAAATCCCCATTTTCTCTACCGGCGGTGATTGATGAACTACTTAAGTCGACGGCAGCCGCTGCGGAGCGCGTAGGATCAGATTGCAAAGCGCTATTTTGTTATGTGCGCCGTACGGGTGATTTTGGATTCTTCAAAGAATCGTCGGCGATCGACTACTGGCTGAAGGACTTTATTGCCGAGCATGATTTGCCAGATTTTTGTCTATCAAACCTAAGAAAAAGCGGAGCTGACCGTGCGGATAAGGTTACTGATGGCGATGTCGCAGCACAGAAAAAGGCGATGGCTCACGAACGGATTTCCACGACGCTAAGATCTTATCAGAGCGATGCAAGCATCGCACGTCGCGCAGAAGGTCTTGCTCAACTACAGAACGTTCGTGGCCGAAGACTGCGCAGCGGAGGCAAAATCGAAACAAGAGAACAAGAGCTAAATAATTCTCAGAAGCTCGCCGCGACACCGGGCTTCTACTGCCACGATGCCTACGACTCCCCGGTCAAGGATGAGGTGAAAGGTAGACTTTGTGGCGCTTATGGTAAGTGCGCCGGCTGCCCGCTAGCATTTTTTAATCCCAACAGCGCCCGTGACTACTTCCGTCTTGAACAAGTTCAGGCTGAGTTGCTTCGATGCCGAACAGCAATGGATCCCTCCAGGTGGTTGGCACACTGGCAACCGCAGTTGCTGGCCCTCGAAACTGAGGTGTTGCCGTTTTTCTCGGACGAAATCCGCCTCGAGGCGAGATCTCTTTCACTTCCGCCAATCCCAAGGATCGAATAATGTCATCACGCAAAGGCAAGCGGCAGCCTGTTCAGCCGCCTTACCTTACACCAAATAGCCGCTTGCCGTTAGTTAAGATCTCCGAGTTCAGCTACTTCTGCGACGAAGTCTGGCGGTTTGATTCCGATCTTGCTGGGAGGCGCGCGCTATCGGTCAATTGGCGCTTGCATGTTCCGCCGGACACGTGGGCCGATCCTCGATTCCAGAACTTGTTGCTCGACGCAAAACGCTTATTTTTCGCGATTATCTTTGAAGACAATCCGAGACCAGGTTCGATCTCTGAGTTTGGGCCCAGGCTCCGCACATTAATAATATGGATGTACAACAGGTCCTACTGGACATTCGCGAGCCTCAATGGAGCGTCGCTCGAAGAATACTACGGACATATCTGTGGTCAGTTTTTAGACGATGATGTCATAACCGTCACGAACGACACGATCGAAAAATACGTAGGGAGCTTCTACCTTCTAGCGAACAAGCGTGCGGCTTTTGAAGCAATCCCCCGCATTCAAGTCGGCGCCGGCGTGACACACTGGCTGAGCACACGCGGATCTAACGTCCGCAAAGGGACCAAGCCACTTGGCAAAATCCCTGCACTTCCTGACGAGGTGTTCAATCCCCTGATGCAGCAGGCAATCACGTGGGTCGACGTCTACAGCAAAGACATTCTGGAACTGCAGAATATTGAAATGGAGGCTTACGGAAGGACAATCAGTTGGAAGTCGAAAAACTACACGTCGTACATCAACCGGCAGCTTGTAGGTTACAAGTTCACCCGACACGGTCCCCAACCTTGGCGGCCGGATATCGCTCCTCAAGAGTGGCGGGAAACACAGGATGAAAGTGGACTCCACAAGGTCGTCGTCAAGCCTGTCAGGCTGCTACGGCATCTTGTAGTCGATCTGATTGCTTCCTGCAGTATCGTGATCCTTGGCTTCATCGGCATGCGAGTTAGCGAACTTTTGGGCCTGCTTGTAAGCTCCGAGCTTAAGGCGGGACTTCCCTCCTGCGTCACGGTGAGGACGAGCACCGATGGCGTTTACGACGTATTTTATATCAGGGGTAGGATCTACAAAGGCGAAAAGCTCCGCGGTAAACAGGAAGGTGAGTGGGTGGCAGGCGTTCGGCCAGTCGGTTCGACGTATTTGCCCGAGGCGATAAGGGCATTAGTCGTGCTTTTCAGACTGACGTCTCACTGGCGCAGTCTCTATGAGTCCGAAGACCTGTTCATATACCCAACAAGCGCAAATGGCCTGCCGCGGAACCGCGCCGGTCTAGCACCTATAGTTTCTGAGCGTCTAGCGATCATACAACGAGCTTTCCTACAGAAGTGTGGTGGCGTGGCCGCGAGATATTCAGATTGGCGCCTTACCACACACCAGTTTCGAAAGAAGTTTGCCCAGGACATTGTGAGATGCGATTCAGAAGCGCCTGCCGCCGTTCGCGAACATTTCAAACATGTGTCTATGCTAGTCCTCGATGGAGCTTATCTTTGGACAGACGGGGACCTGAAGCAGACCATCGATGACCTCGCCGTAAGAGATGCCGCTGCAGAAATTATGGACATAATTGACGATGTACGCCCCGTTGCGGGAAGGATGCCGGAGCTAATAAAGAAGGCGTCGCCTGAACTGCAACGTTTGGCGCCCAAAAGCTTGCCAAAAGAAGGGCGTTTGGACCGCCTTTCGAATCTCGCGAAAACCGAAGGGTTAAGAGCTTGGCCCTGCCAGTTCGGCACATGCGTCTTTCGTAGTGAGACCGCGCGATGCCATTTTGCCGGAAGCGGGGCATATGACTTCACGGCGGACCGACCTTTGGCAAGCGAGCGGTGCGCCGATCGCTGCGCCGAGTGTTTTAACCTCTCCATTTCTCAGCGGCACAAGGATTTTTGGATCACGCGCTACCGCGAGAACAGGATGGTTTGGAATAAGTGCAGGGAAGATAACACGGTGTCATGGGCGCTATTAGCACGCCGGAGGATGGATCGGGCAGCCTCCGTGCTGGCAAAACTTCAGATTGACGTTGAGGAGATCGAAATTGCCGTTTAATCGTGAGCAGGAGATGATTGACGCTTACAGGCGTCTCCAGTCTGGAGCACCGACAAATCCAGAGCTGAAGGCTCGGCTCGCCGCGGGCCGGCTGGCGATCAATGCTAAAACAGTCTGTATGGAGGCAGGCGTGTCCAGAACAATGGTCGCGACACGGGCGCCGGGCTACGAGCGTATCTGCAGCCTCCTCTATCCGCAGGAAACGGTCGCGCCCGATGTCGGTTCACTACCTAAAAAGCGTTCATTAAAAACTTCCAAAGAGGTCATATCGGACTTGCGCGTTGAAAAACGTCAACTTGAACAACAGCGGGCAGCCTTCGCAACATTGCTTGCCGAGACGTCGATAGCCCTCGAACTTAGCAAAAAGAGAATCCAGTCCCTGGAGGCTGAGGTAATAAGAGTTAAATCGTCCGGGTCGCCTTTTGAAGGCGCCGAATGGACGACATCCCGTAATAGATGAACACGACGATCCCGTATAAGGTTCGAGTCCAGTCGCCCCGACCATTTATCTCCTTGAACTCCCAATCAAATTCCAAAGATCAGCTACACCAGGATGATGCCTGGCCCGTCCAGCGGCGCGCGAGGCCCTCGGAAACCATCTGGTCGCCGAGTGAGCGTCCAGCGCGCATGGCGATGCGCAGCTTGCCGCCATTCTGATCGTCGCGGCGATTGCTGCCGGAAAGTACGAAGGTTCCATCGTTGAGGATGGCCTGCAGGCGCAATTTTGCGGCGACCGCCTTCTGCCTCTCGCTTGGGCAGCGCGCCGTGCCGGCATCCGGCACATCGATATCGGCCAACTGGATGCGGATGCCGTCCTGCCAGAAAGTATTGCCGTCGACGACGCAATTGGTGCCTGAACCGGGGCCGCAAAGCACGAACCGGCCGCCCGTCTGTGCCCGCAAGCCGGGGGAGGGGCGATCAATCGGTATCCTGCTGACGGGCATCGCAACGGGAATGGCCACAGGCGGCACGGGTAAGGCAGCCGTGGTGCGGGGTTCGGGAGCGACGGCTTCCGCGGTCTTGATCCTCGGCTTGATCATCGGCACCGGTGCGTCCTGAGACGTGTTCTGGGCCATGTGCGGCATGCCGGCGACCGCGCCGGCATGGGCGAGCATCGATGGCATGTCCCTGCGATGTTGATAGGCATAGATGCCGGCCACCGTCGCCACACCGACGACACCCCATAGCCACATCGAATTGCCCGCCTTTGATTGCGGCCTGCGCCGTGTGCGTCGTTTCGCTTTCGCCATGGTATCGTCCCTCGATTACGAGGGGGATTATCGCCGCGATTTCTTACCGATCCGTTGGCTTCGGCCGGAATCGCTGACAGCAATGGGCGAAGGCTACTTCGCCGCCGCCGTGGATGGCTTGAGTTTCACCGCCATCGTCACCTGCCCGTTGATGGAAAGTCTCGATCCGCGGCTATCGAGATTGTTGACCGCGGTACTGCTCGACATGGCGCTGATTTCGCAGGCGTCGGCGATGCTGTCGAGCAGGATGGCGCAACCACTCGCGGCAACCTTGTAGAAGGATTTCAAGACCTTCTCCTGCTGCTCCTCGCTATCGCCATCCGCTACTGGAAAAGAGAGCGATATTCCGGATTGCACGGAAATATATCCTTCCGACGGCTGGCGAGGATTGCGCAGAGGAAGATTCGAAAAATTCTGCGCGAGAGCCGGCAGGGCCGCGCCGGCAATCGTCACGCAAAGAGCAACCGGCATTAGAAATCTGGTCATTGTCGTGTCTCCATCTTCCCGCTTGTCGCAGACGCGGATGAAGGCTTGGTAATGAGCTAACTTAAAATTGTATGCTTGGCACGGTTTGCCGCAATATTTGCGAATTACAAATGCGCCAGTCGCCATGACGGCCGAAATGCTTGCTTGCCAAGCCTGCGCCCGGGGCGCATAGTCTTGACCGAGTTCGTCGAGCATAAATCGGGTGCTGGCGAGGTGGTGCGTGCTTCTGACCGACGGATGACGAGACGCGCAAATGCTGGAAACTCCTATCCATCCAAGAGATCTGCCCCTGTTTTCAGACGATCTGGATCGCCTCGAAAGGGTGTTGGATATGATCTGCAAAGATCGTGGCATGAATCCTCGAGGTCCCGAGGCGGAGCGTCTCGGTGCATTGATCATCCAGCTTTATCGTCAGGGCGTGAAGAACGACGCGAAACTCCTTGCGCTTGCACGGGCTTATTTCTGACGCAGGTGCGTTTTTTGTAGCCGAAAATCTAATCGATTTAAGCTGATTTCACATAGCAGCAATGATGCTTTGTGCCTGTTCGTAGCGAGCCGGCCTCCCTATATCTGCTGCGTTGCACAAAGAGATTCGATGTCTTGATGCCACTGATTCTGGAAGGAACAGTGCGCGCCTGCCCGCAACGAGGGTAAAACCGATCGCGGCTGGCGTGGATAGAAAGGTCCATGATGAATTTTAAAGTTCCGAGCCGGCTTCGCCGCCTGCTGGTCGATTCCGTAGAGCTGCCGCAGCTCAAGTTTCCGATGACGGGGCCGCAATCGCAGCCGTCGCGCCGTCGCGTTTCCACGCGTCCGTCGCCGCAGCGGCTGACGGAAGTTTTGTGGTTCGGCCGCAATCCCGGTAATCTGCGCATGCTGGAATATGTGCCGCCGGGTGCGAAAGGCCCGATGCCGCTGGTCGTCGTCCTGCACGGCTGTCACCAGAATGCAGAGGATTTCGATCAAGCGAGCGGCTGGACCGCACTTGCCCGTGAGCATGGATTTGCCGTGCTTTATGCGGAGCAAAAGGCATCGAATAACCCCAATCTCTGTTTCAACTGGTTTCGCCCGAGCCTGGTCACGCGCGACCGCGGCGAGCTCGGCTCTATCAGAGAAATGATCGATTTCAGTCGCCGGCTGCATGCGATTGACGACAGCAGGATTTTCGTCATGGGGCTGTCGGCCGGTGGCGCTATCGCGGCTGCGTTGCTCGCGATCTATCCGCAACTGTTTGCCGCAGGTGCCATCATCGGCGGCCTGCCTTTCGGTGCTGCCCGCGACGCCATGTCGGCGCTTGACGTCATGAAACGCGGCTCAAGCCGTTCGGCTGAAAAATGGGGCGAGCTTGTTCGCGAAGTTTCCTCCGATGCTGCTCGTTTTCCGGTCGTTTCCATCTGGCATGGCGATGCCGATGAGGTGGTATCCTTCGCCAATGCGGAAGCGTCCGTCGCGCAATGGCTTGCTGCACGCGAGCGTCCGCGCACCAAGGGGCGTCTGCGTCTCTTCGAGGGCGGCGAGCGGCGCGAGTGGCGCGACGATTACGGTCATCTGATTCTGGAACTCGTGACGCTGAACGACTTCGGACATGGCTTGCCAGTCGGCTCCATCGTCGAAGGCTGGGAACCGGCCAACAACACTGAACGCTATATCCTGCCGGCTGCCCTTTCGGCGCCCGAAGAGCTTGTCAAAAGCTGGAAGCTCGTAGCCTAGGCAAACCGCGCAACGGCTTTTCCGTCAGGAATTGCGAAAAGCAAAGAGAAAGAGCGGGTCAGGGTCTTTCGCGAAAGACCTAAAGCATTATGATTTTAGGTTGAATCGGAATTGCAGTTCCGTTTTTGTTGCAAATCAGATTCCATCTAGTGACCGGTAAAGGAGGCTGGTCTGGATGGCGCGACCTTATTCGGATGATCTGCGAGAGCGAGTTGTCAAAGCGGTGAAGGAAGAGGGCCTTTCGCGCCGTCAAGCGGCCGAGCGTTTCCAGATTGGCGTTTCCACGGCGATTTCCTGGTTAAGGCGGGAGAAGGCGACTGGCAGCGTGGCTGCGGGGAAGATGGGTGGCCACAAGCCGCGCAAGATCAGCGGGGACCATTACGATTGGCTGGCCGCCCGTTGCCGTGACGGCCGTGCATTCACGATCGCCACGCTGATCGATGAACTGGCTGAGCGCGGAGTGAAGGTCGACCATCGCAGTGTTTGGAACTTTCTGCACGAGCAGAAGCTGACTTTTAAAAAAGGACGCTGGTTGCCAGTGAACGCCGCCGCCCCGACATTGCCCGGCGCCGGCAGCAATGGGCCAAATACGCCCCTCTGATCGATCCGAAACGGCTCGTTTTCATCGATGAAACATGGACGAAGACGAACATGGCCCTCTTGCGGGGCTGGGGCGAGCGCGGCAAGCGGATCGAGGTCGCTGTTCCCCACGGCCATTGGAAAACCCGAACCTTCATCGCTGCCCTGCGCCATGATCGAGTTGACGCACCCTGGGTGTTGGACGGTCCGATCAATGGCGAGAGTTTCCGCATCTACGTCGAAACTGAACTGGTGCCGACCCTGAAGCCTGGCGATATCGTCGTCATGGATAATCTGGGCTCACACAAGAGCAGGGCCGTGCGCCAGGCGATCCGTGCGGTGGGAGCCAAACTGCTGTTCTTGCCCAAGTACTCGCCCGATCTGAACCCGATCGAGCAATTCTTCTCCAAGCTCAAGCATTGGCTGCGCCACGCTGCACCTCGGTCCCGTGATGAAATCACCTCAACACTCAAGACCATCATCAATCGCGTCACACCCCAACAATGTGCCAATTTTTTCGCAAACTCAGGATATGAACCGACTTAATTTCATAATGCTCTAGCCTTTCTCGAGACCGCAACCTGCCTTAGCCATCAATCGTCATTGGTGGCGTTCAGGTTTTCCGGCCGGATGCCGTCATCGTCAGACCAATGCTTGAAGCGTATGCCGGGACCACCCATCCCATCGCTGCCGCCGGCTAGGAAAAGCACGCCGTGATTTTCGAGGACGGAGCGAATGGCTGCAAGCGCCTTGATATCG
Organism: Rhizobium sp.; assembly: GCA_039593415.1. Taxonomy (GTDB): domain Bacteria; phylum Pseudomonadota; class Alphaproteobacteria; order Rhizobiales; family Rhizobiaceae; genus Rhizobium. Next base: position 38,235 of record JBCNPI010000015.1, read on the forward strand.
GTCGGACCGCCCTCTGTTTCCAGTGCTTCGACCGTCGCAACCGGAAGCCTGCTTTCGCTGGCAAGCGTTTCTGTCGTCAATCCGAGCATGGCCCGCGCGCCACGTAATTGTGCTGAAGTGATCATGACTTAACTTTATCTCATCAGCCTAAAAAGCGGAACCGATTTCGGATAAAAATCGCGCGCGAAGCGAGAACATGCCGCGCAGGGGTGCGCGGCGGTTTTGCCGGAACGACATGCGTGAAATCAAGCGCCCAAAGCGCAGGAGGCGCGTCTGAAAGATTGCCGCTGCCTTAATAGGCGGCCGCGCTCCTCCGGTAGTCTTCGGCCAAGTCGCGCAACATGCTGTTTGTGACCAGCTCCAGCGGGGCCGGCGCGGGATAGCCGAGCAGATCGTGGTAGATTTTCTCGGTCGCATCGGCCATGCCTGCCAGCGTATAGCCGTCTTTGCGGCGGCGTGCTTCGACGGTAAAACTTGCAAGCAGCGTCGGTTCGGCAAGGCGCACCATCGCCGCGGCCAGTGCTGCCGGATCGTCGCTATTCGGGATAATGTAACCGTTCTTGCCGTGTTCCAGCACCGTGCGCGCGCCGCCCACATCGGTCAGCAGGAGCGGTTTGCCGGCCGCCGCGGCCTCCAGCATCACATAGGACATCGCTTCGTAGCGGCTCGGCATGACGACGGCGTCGAAGGCATCGATGGCGGCGACACCCGGCACGCCACCGTCAAGACGGACGCGGTGCTCGAGACCGGCCGCCTTGATCATGTTTCGAATTCTGTCTGCCAACTCGCCGATGCCGATCATCAGCAGATGAGCCTGCGGCAATTCCGCAGCGGCACGCGCAAAGGCCGCAACAAGGCGCTCCGGCGCCTTCTGCCGGGTCATGCGGCCGACGAAACCGAAAAGGAGTGCATCCTGGGGAATGTCATATCGTTTCCGGATGGCTGCACGCTGGCTGATAGGCGGCACCTTGACGCCGTTAACGACGACACGCAGGCGCGCCTCGGGAATGCCGAGCGACAAGGCATGATCGTATTCATCCTGGGAAACGCAAACCAGGCGGTCCGTAAGCCAGCTGCCGAGAAAGCGCTCGATGCCGCCATAGATCAGGCGCCCCTTGATGCCGAGCGTTGGATCCATGGTGCGAAAAGCATGTGGGGTATAAAGAATCGGAATTTGGCGACCCGGCAGCCGCAGCCGTGTCAGGGCGCCGGCCTTGGAGCTATGGCCGTGGATCAGATCGAAAGGCCCGTGCGCCGCAGCGATCTTGCGCAGATGCCACCATGCCGTCAGATCCCAGGGGCCCGGAGCGCGTCGCATGGCGAGCGGAATGACATTATCGAGGCCGATCCTTTCCAGTTCGGCGACGAAGGATGGCTCCGCACGCACCGGCGAATAGACGGCGGTCACTGAATGACCGCGATGCTGCATGGCCCGGCACAGATCGAGAAAATGCCGCCCGGAGCCGCCGCCGCTCGGCTCGAGAACCTGCAGCAACGACAGGCGCCTGATGCTGGTGCGAATATTCACGGCGCCGTTTCCCTTCTGCTCAAGCTACGCTGATACTTTTGCTCAAGTGCGCCGCAACCCCAGACGATGCCGACAAGCATGTAGAGATGGCGCCAATGGTCGGTATCGATGACATTGCCGATGCCGACATGACCGAGAATGACGATCCAGGCGATCATGACGAAGGGCTGCCAGGGCCGCTCCCGCAGCAGGTTGCGAAAACCGATATAGATGGTCCAGCAGATCATGCTGACCCACGTTACGAAGCCCAGCCAGCCATAGGTGGTGAGCGTCTTCAGCCAGGTATTGTGTTCGTCCTCGCGAAAAATCTGGCCGAAAACCAGCGGACCTATGCCGAGCGGCCGTTCCATGGACATCATGAAGCCGATGCCGTGGCGCTCGAAGCGGCCGAGATGTCCGCCGTCATAGCTTTGCACGAGCTGCAGGCGCGTGGAAAACAGGTCGCTGACCTGAGGGAACTGCAGCGCGATGACGAGGAGGACAACCATCAGGATGATTGCCGTCAGCGACATCACCAGAATGCGCAGGCGGAACGTATTGCTGCGATGCTTCAGCAGCATGCAAAAGATCAGCATTGCCGAGGCAAAGGCGAAAAGAGCCCAGGCAGCGCGCGAGAAAGACAGAAAGATGCCGAAGGCGAGCACGAACAGGCAGATCGCCTTGATCGGCGCCTTCTTCAGGTCGCCGATCAACAGGCCGTGCATCAGGTAGAGGCTTGGCGTCACCAGATAGGGACCAAAGACGTTCGGATCCTGGAAGGCGCCCATGGCGCGGTCGTAGCGGGTGAAGATGTCGAAGCCCGGCACGGCATGGAAGTAGCCGAGGATGCCGAGGCTCGCGGTGATCAGCGCCGCCACCACCCATGTATTGAAGATCAGCCGCAGCCGTCTTTCGTTATCTTCGGTAATGGCAGCATAGAAGACGGCGCTCAGTGCCAGGAAGGTGGAAACGGCGATATAGATCGGACCGGCGAGATGATCGCTGGCGGCGAGATTATGCATCTGGGTGATCGACAGCATTCCGCCGACGTTGAATGTCAGGAACAGCGCCAGCAGCGGCGCCACGCTGCGGGATATCTTCAGCCCGAGGATGAACCAGCTACCAATGAGAAATGCGACCCACAATTCGTAGGGCGCCGGCTCCGCAATCACGAATCCGGACAGGAACACGCCGATCGCGACGCTCGCGGTGCCGAGCAGCCGCATGGTGGCAAGCTGCGGCCGCGCGACGCGAGATAATGAAAGGTCGAGCGTGGTCAATAGGCGTTTTCCGTGTTGAGCAGGCGGAAAGGCGTCAGGAAGAGGATCTTCAGATCGAAGAGCAGTGACCAGTTCTCGATGTAGTAGAGATCGTAAGCCGTGCGGAACTTGATCTTGTCGTCGCTGTCGATCTCGCCGCGCCAGCCGTTGATCTGCGCCCAGCCGGTCACGCCGGGCTTCACGCGATGGCGCGCGAAATAGCCTTCGACGACATCGGCATAGGTGCGATTGTGGCTGGCGGCGAGCACGGCATGTGGTCGCGGGCCGACAAGGGAAAGATTGCCGAGCAGCACGTTGAAAAGCTGCGGCAGTTCATCGATCGATGTCTTGCGGATGAAGCGCCCGACAGGCGTGACGCGCGGGTCGTTCTTGGTCACGGCATTGCGGGCCGATGGGTCGCTCATATGCGTATACATCGAGCGGAACTTGAAGACGTTGATGATCTCGTTGTTGAAGCCGTGGCGCTTCTGCATGAAGAAGACCGGTCCCTTCGAGGTCAACTTCACGGCCATTGCTGCACCCAGCATGATCGGCCAGAGGAGGGCGAGCGCGACCACGCTGAAGAAGATGTCGAAGATACGCTTGGCAACGCCGTCCCAGTCCCGGATCGGCTTGTTGAAGATGTCGAGCATCGGCACGGCGCCCACATGCGAATAGGCGCGGGGCCGGAAGCGCAGCTTGTTGGCATGTGCCGCCAAACGAATGTCGGCGGGCAGCACCCACAGCATCTTGAGCAGTTGCAGGATTCGGTCCTCGGCACTGATCGGCAGCGCTATGATCAGCATGTCGATGCGCACCAACCGGGCAAACTCGACCAGTTCCGCAACCGTACCGAGTTTCGGATAGCCGGCCACCATGATGGGAGAGCGCTTTTCACCGCGGTCGTCGAAGATGCCGCAGACGCGGATATCGTTGTCGGGCTGATGTTCGAGCGCGCGAATAAGTTCCTTGGCCGGTTCGCCGCCTCCAACGATCACGGCGCGTCTTTCCATCGTGCCGTTGCGAGCCCAGTGGCGGATGCCATAAGCGAAAAGCAGACGGGCGACGATGAGGAAAACCGCCCCCGCAGCAAGCCAGACGCCCAGGAGGCGGACGGAATAGATAGCGTTGATGTCGAATGGGACAAGGGCGACGGTCATGACCGCGAAAGCGGCTGCCCACGATCCGAGAATCCGGTGCAGGAAACGATGCGGCGAACGCAGTACAGGTATCTGATAGCAATCAGCGATCTGCAGGAACACGACGGCAAGACCGCTGAGCGCGCAGGTCACGATGGCTTTTGCCAGGAATGGGTGATCGCCTGCCGTTCCGAGGAAAAGGATCGCAAGCCCGAATGCAAGCAGCGACAGAAATTCAAACAGCCGGTATTGCCCTATGATGATCGCCGGCGACTGGTTGGTTTCGCGAAACTGGTCGGCGATTTGCCGGGCATAGGGGTTTACGCCGTCCAGGTGATCGCCGCGGCCCTCTTCGATACCGCGGGTGCGGATTTCCGAAACCTGCTTGCGAATATTGTCCAAGTTAAATTGCTCGGACTTTTCTTTGGTGTTCATGGCAATTTATCCGGTCGTTACCGGAGAGTGCCTAACAGAAACCAGCTAAGAAACACTTACAACACTTGGCTGTATTCTAATCGTCTGCGTCCAGGCCAAGTATATTTTGATACAGGTGCAAAGTTTCCCGAGCCATGAGCGAGGCGGAAAAATTCGATCGGATTGCACCAATATCGGGCATGTTACGAAGTCCCCATTGCGGCTCCGCGATCGCTTCGGCCATGATGCGCGAGAGATCATCTGCATCGTCCGGTCTGGCGAGTGCCGCGCTGTTTTCACCGAGCGCTTCCGGAATGCCGCCGACGCGCGAGGCGATGACGGTCTTTCCGGCGGCGAGCGCTTCCAGAACGATATAGGGCATGGCCTCCGCGCGCGAGGGAACGACGACATTTTGCGAAACGGCGAAAGCCTCGTGCACACGCATGGCCGGCAGCATGCCGATGCGGTGGCCGAGGCCTCGTTCAACCATAATCCGGTGGTATTTGTCCCTGTCCGGACCGTCGCCGATCATCAATGCGGAGAGCGGCCTGCCGGCGCGCCGTTCCGCTTTGGCGAAAGCGTCCACAAACAGATCGGGACCCTTCAGGTCCCGCAGCATACCGATGTAGACGAAATGCACGGCATCGGATCGCGTCGGTACACTGCGAAAGTCCCGTTCGGTGATGCCGTTGTAGATCATCACCGAAAGGGTTCGAGGTTTTCCGATCTTTCTTTCATAGGTGCGGCGTTCGAAATCGCAGATGAAGATCAGGCCATCGGTCAGAAATTCCAGCATGCGTTCGAGGCTATGCACCAGCATGCCTTGCAGCGAGGCGCGAGGAAAGTGCAGGCTGCCGCCATGCGCAGTATAAAGGCGGGCTACGCGATACTTGTTGACCCGCAGGATCGAGCCGAGAACGCGTGCAAGCAGGCCGCCTTTGGCGCCATGCCCATGCAGCACGTCCGGCCGCAAACTCTTGATTTTTTTGTACCCGCCCCAGAGCGTGGTGGCATCCGAAAGACTAATTTGCCGCCGGATCGGCATGCGAATGACGCCAAGAGCCAAAAAGGGCGCGATGTCGTCGAACAAGCGGTCCTCATGCTCGCCACCGGTCAGACTGTCGCAGAGGATGCCGACTTCATGTCCGGCTTTGCTTTGCTCCTCCGCCAAATCCCGCACATGGCGGAAAATTCCACCAACCGGGGATCTGAAGCAATGGAGGATTTTGAGCGGTCTGGCCATGAGCGGACGCGGTTAGAACAACCGCTCTCTGACATAGATGGTGTCGCCTGCCAGCACCGGATCGGAAATACCGACCCGTCCCGTCATGACATGACCGTTGATCTTGCGAGTGACGTCGGCATTGGCTTGGTTGGCCCGGCTGGTGAAACCGCCTGCGACTGCGATGGCATTTTGAACTGTCATGCCGGGTACATAAGAATATTGGCCCGGCTGACCGACCTCGCCCATGATGTAGACCGAGCGATAGCGATCGATATCGATGGTGACGTCCGGATCGCGAATGTAGCCCTGCCGAAGTTTTTGCGCGATCTGACCGGAGAGTTGCTGCAAGGTCCGGCCGCGAGCGGCGACCTGGCCAATCAGCGGGAAGGCAATATAGCCGGCCTGATCGACGGTATAGGTGTTCGTCAATCCCGGCTGGTCGAATACCGTCACACGGAGCCGATCGCCGCTATCCAGCGCATAAGGCTGGATCGTGGCCTCGTTGAAGGCTTTCGGCGCAGGCTGATAGGTATTGCAGCCGGTAAGCGCGGCGCTCACGATGGCCATGCCAAGTGCCAGGACAATCTTTGGCTTTGCGAAGGGCATTTCGCGCTCTTTGGAAAGGGAAAATCACTGCCGTCGTTATCAATCCGTTAGGGTTAACGGCCGGTAAAGAGCAAAAGGAAATTCCGGCAAAAAATTAGAGACATCAAACATAGTGCGAGCGAAATACTATTAACGCTTGGGTTACCATAGTCGTTTACGATTAATTTTGGCTTTCTATTACGGAGTTTTTGTATATGTCCGGGGTCAACAATACCCAGCAGGATGTGGACATCGATCTCGCTCAGCTCTTCCGCGCCGTGTGGCGGCGGCGGGTGCGCGTCATCGCCATCACGCTGGCGGGCGCCTGCGCCGCGTTCGCGATCGCCAAGGTCATCTCGCCGGAATACCGCAGTGAGGCTCGCATTCTGATAGAGCAGCGCGCTCCGGCCTTTGCGACGACGACATCGGGCAATGATTCCAGTGCC
>JBCNPI010000150.1:0-13697 GCA_039593415.1 Rhizobium sp.
GGCCGCGCTTGACGGTAGGACGCGCGTAGATTTGCTCTGCCCAGCGCTGAACATTCTTGTAGTCCTGCACCTGCAGGAACTCGGCCGCGCCATATTGCCAGCCTTTGACCAAGCCGCCGTACCACGGCCAGATGGCAATATCGGCAATCGTGTAGTCACTGCCGGCGATATATTCGCTTTCAGCCAGGCGACGATCGAGGACATCGAGCTGACGCTTCACCTCCATGGCAAAACGGTCGATCGCATATTCGATCTTCGTCGGCGCATAGGCGTAGAAATGGCCGAAGCCGCCACCGAGATAGGGCGCGCTGCCCATCTGCCAGAACAGCCAGGAGATGCATTCGGCCCGAGCCGGCTGCTCGGTAGGCAGGAAGGCGCCGAATTTCTCGGCGAGATACATCAAAATCGAGGCCGATTCGAAAACGCGGACCGGCTTCGGACCGCTGCGGTCGAGCAAAGCCGGGATCTTCGAGTTCGGATTGACATCGACGAAACCGCTGCCGAACTGATCGCCCTCGCCGATCTTGATCAGCCAGGCATCATATTCAGCGCCTCTGTGACCAAGCGCCAGCAGCTCTTCAAGCATGATGGTGACCTTCACGCCGTTCGGCGTTCCAAGCGAATAGAGCTGGAGGGGATGGCGTCCCACAGGCAGTTCCTTCTCGTGGGTGGGGCCGGCAATCGGTCGATTGATATTGGCGAACTGGCCGCCATTGGCCTTGTTCCAGGTCCAGATTTTCGGCGGCGTGTATTCGGCAGAACCGGTCATGGGCATCCTCCTTTTTCGGGAATCAAGTTGGGGCGATCTTCGATGTAGCGCGGTACATGGGTCGCACATAGTGGCGGCCGTTCATTTTTGCGAGAGGAGATTGCGCACTCTTTAACGCGTCATTGCCGCCGCGAACTCGACGAAATGAAAAAGCCTGCCGCGGGAGGAGGAGCGGCAGGCTTTCTACAAGAACCGAACAGCAGATGGGAGGAGGAGTTCCACTGTTCCTGCAGTCGTCCCTGGGAGGAGGAGAAGGACGTCTGCTAAGCGAAGGGATGCGGGAGGAGATGCATCGCTCCGATGGGCAGGAACATACCAGTCTTTTGCTCAGTTCATAGGCACTTCTTTGCAAGGCAGTTATGCGCCATGCGAAAAGCGGGCAGCTGAACCGATGCGATCTTCAGCAGGGGCAGCAAGAGCAGGTGGCAAGGAGCACAAAACAAAAGCGCCTGCTCGGGAAGAACAGGCGCTGGCATAAATGCAGCTTTATAAAGACGCGTTGCGGCCGTTAGCGAGCGATGGCTGCGCGGGCAACATTGCGGATTTCGCCGCGGTCGATACCCAGATCGTGCAGTTCGCGCGTGGACATACGGCCCAGTTCGGCGACCGTCTGACGATACTTGCGCCAGTTATTGAAAGAGCGTGCTACGTTCATGATGATCCCCTTTCCTTGGGCTTTCGAAGCTGAGCTGCCGTGCTTGGCGCTCCCGTCGCTTCGATGAGCAATATATAGCCGAATCCCCCATCCTTTTGCAGAGCTAAGGGATCACTGCACCTATGCATTCTCTGCATAGATCATTCAGAAAGCAAAAAGACCGAGATTTGGCTGCCGCCTCCGCTTTCGTGATTTATTGATGACAGGACCGCTTTTGTCTGCGAAAAGATAAGGAGATGAGAGACAGGGGCGTCCGCCATCCGGCGGGCTGAGAAGCACCCTTCGAACCTGAACCAGATCATGCTGGCGGAGGGAGTCGCTCGGGACCCGCAAAGCACAGCATGCCGTCCCTATGCGTCTCGCCGCTTGAAAGGGGCGATATGCAAGACCAAACCACAGCAGGCCATATGCTTCACGCGATGCGGGCCAATCCTCCGCTAGTGCAATGCATCACCAATTTCGTCGCCATGAATATAGCAGCCAATGTGATGCTTGCCGCCGGTGCATCGCCGGCAATGGTGCATGCTGAAGAGGAAGCCGGCGAATTCGCCGCGATAGCAGGCGCACTGACGATCAATATCGGTACACTTTCGCCCGGCTGGCTTGCCGGCATGCTGAAGGCCGCGCAATCGGCAAAGGGAGCCGGAAAGCCCTGGGTTCTCGATCCTGTCGCCCACTACGCGACTGCATTCCGCCGCGATGCAGTCGCGCAACTGCTTGCGTTGGAGCCTGTGATCATTCGCGGCAATGCATCGGAAATCATCGCACTTGCCGGCGGCACGAGCCGCGCCCAGGGGGTCGACAGTCGAGATGCCGTCGAACAGGCGGGGGACTCTGCCCGGCAACTGGCCGAGAAGCATGGCTGCGTGGTCGCAGTTACCGGCGTTGCGGATTTCGTGACTGACGGGCAGAAGGCGCTGCGCATTGCCGGAGGCTCGCCGCTCATGCCGCAAGTAACAGCGCTCGGCTGCTCTCTCACATGCCTCATCGGCGCCTTTGCCGCGACATCGCCGGATGCGCCGTTGGATGCAACCGTCGCGGCGCTTGCCGTCTTTGCCGTCGCCGGCGGGGAGGCAGGAGCGGCGGCAGAGGGGCCAGGCTCCTTCTCCTGGCGCTTCCTCGATGCCCTCGCCGGCCTCACCCCGGAAATAGTGGACCGCGACGCAAGGATATCGGCAGCATGAAAAAAGACTTCGATCTCTCCCTCTATCTCGTCCTGGATCCCATGCTGTGCGCCGAACTCGGCATGGTGGAGACGACGCGCGCAGCCGTCGCCGGCGGCGCCACCATCATCCAGCTTCGCGACAAGCATGCCTCGAGCGCCGCCATGATCGAGACCGGCCGCGCCCTCAAGCAGATCCTGCAGGGAACCAATATTCGGCTGATCGTCAACGACGATGTCGGGGCTGCTATCGCCATCGGCGCCGATGGCCTGCATATTGGTCAGGACGATATGGATGCCGCCGATGCCCGCCGTATGATCGGTCCGGACATGATCCTTGGCCTCTCGGCCGAAACGGAGGCCCTCGCCTGCGCCATCGATGCGAGTATCGTCGACTACGCCGGTATCGGTCCGGTCTTTGCCACACCGACCAAAGCCGATCACAAGCAGCCGATCGGTTTCGATGGCCTTGCCCGCATCGTCAGCCACTGCCCGGTTCCATCGGTCGCAATCGGCGGCCTGAAGGCGGAACATACCGCCGATGTTTTCTCAGCCGGCGCCGACGGTCTCGCGGTCGTCTCGGCCATATGCGGCCGGCCGGACCCGCAAGCGGCGACAGCCCTCATTGCGAATGCCATCAAGGAGGCCCGCCGATGATCCGCAACGTGCTATCCATCGCCGGCTCCGATCCTTCCGGCGGCGCCGGCATCCAGGCCGATCTGAAAGCGTTCTCCGCCCGCGGCGTTTACGGAATGGCCGCGCTGACGGCCCTGACAGCCCAGAATACCAAGGGCGTCTCCGGCGTCCATCCGGTGCCGCCTCAATTCGTGGCGGATCAGATCCGGGCAATTTTTGCCGATATCCGAGTCGATGCCGTCAAGATCGGCATGATCGCAAATGCCGCGATCGCTAAATCTGTTGCCGACATTCTGGCACAGCACCGCGGCGTACCCGTCGTGCTCGACCCCGTCATGATCGCCAAGGGCGGCGCCGCCCTGCTCGCTGCCGATGCCGTCGACGTGCTGACTACGAGATTGCTGCCGCTCGCGACAGTCATAACGCCGAACCTGCCGGAGGCAGCGGCGCTGTTGCACGATGCGGAGGCAACAAGCCGCGAGGACATGACGCGTCAGGCGCTCGCGCTGGCCGCGCTCGGGCCTTCGGCAGTCCTGGTCAAAGGCGGTCATCTTGAAGGTGACGAAAGTCCGGATGTGCTGGCAAGCGCTGCCCGACTGACCTGGTTCGAAGCCGAACGGCTGCCGACGAAGAATACGCATGGAACCGGATGCACGCTCTCGAGCGCGATCGCCGCGGAGATCGCCAAGGGTCTGCCGCTTCCCGAAGCTGTCGCATCCGCCAAAGCCTATCTCGCCGCCGCGGTTGCCGCGGCGGGTCAACTTGCGGTCGGAAGCGGCCACGGTCCCGTGCAGCACTTCCATGCGCTGTGGGTGAACAGACAAGGAGCAGAGACATGAACCTGTTACTCAAGGATCAGATCGTGATCATCTCCGGCGCGGGGCGCGGCCTCGGCGCCGCCGTTGCGGCGGCCGTTGCCCGCGAAGGCGCGAAGGTGGCAATCAACTATCGCGCAAGCCGCGAGCGGGCTGAAATCCTCGCAGCACAGCACGGCGATCATGCCGCCGACGCGGTTCTCTTCTTTGCAAGTCCCTGGGCACGGGCCGTGACGGGGCAGAACCTCATCGTCGACGGCGGCCTCGCCTGCGGATAATGGTCCCAAACAAAAAACGCTGCCCCAAGGGGCAGCGCCATCATTCATGCACTGCAGCCGGATAGCTCAGGCCCAGCCCATGGTCAGCACACCGAAGATGATAACGACGCCGAGCACGATGCGGTAGATCACAAAAGGCCAGGTCGAAAAGCGTTCCAGAAAGCGCATCAGTCCCCAGATGGTGATGAAGGACGATATGCTGCCGACAATGAGTCCGACGAGCAGAACCGACCAGGCCTCTATCGGAAGATGGGCCTTATAGAGGGTGAAAAGCTCTTTCAAACCGGCAAGCGCGATAGCCGGCAAGCCGAGCAGGAATGAAAACCGTGCGGCTTCGTCGCGCTTGAGGCCCAGGAATAGCGCGCCGGTCAGCGTGGAACCCGAACGCGAGACGCCCGGTACCAGCGCGCCGACCTGCGTGATGCCGACGAACAGGGCATCTACAAGCGTCATCTGCTCGATGCCTTTCCGGTGACGGCTGTAGAGTTCGGCGATCGCCAGCAGCAGACCCATGACAACGCAGGCAATGCCGATCACCCAAAGACTGCGAAACGACGTCCCGCAGGCATTCAGGGAGGATGCGAGAAGAAGACCTGCGATGACGATCGGCACGGTCGCAATCACGATGGCGATCGCAAGCCGCATTGCGGGCGAACGCCAATCTCTCTGCCTGATAGCGTCGAGCGATCCGAAGGTGACGTAACGAACATCGCTCCAGAAGTAGGAAATAATGGCGGCAAGTGCTGCAAGCTGCATTGCCGCCGAGAAGGCCGAGCCCGGATCCTGCCAGCCGAGCAAAGCTGGCACCAGGCGCATGTGGGCGGTGGAGGAGACCGGCAAAAGCTCGGTCAGTCCCTGCACGACGCCCAGGATTGCAATCTTGGCATAACCTAGGGCGACAAAGCCCGTGTCCACGCCTTGCGTACAAACATCAGCCACGTTTTGATATCCTCAGTTCTTCGGGGGGCTTTGCACCGGAACGGTGCGACGAACTAGCTATGAAACTGTTTTGCAACACGAAAATGGCAATGCATATCGAATGCAAGGCCGCTTTCGCATGAGTGACAGGCGAGGATATAGCCGGACTGGCTGAACTCTATCTGAAATTGCCGACCGGGATTTCCGAGTTTGACCGATTTCTCGCGTCCATCATCCGGCAACAAATGCCTCAAGCGGATCACAGGGGAATGCAATGAAAAGGGCGGATCGCTTTACCTGACAGCATGCCGCGGCATGCGGACCGAATAAAATAGGCGGCGGCCTCTTATTTTATGTAGAGCGCGCGCGATCTTTCCAGATGCTTGAGTATGGCTTGTTCGGCTCCGTCCACATCATTCTCCGCCAGACGCGCGAGGATTTCCTCGTGTTCGACAAGAGTGAATTTTTCCTTGCCGGTCCAGATCAGCATATCCGTGTGATAGGCTTTCAGCCATGCCAGCATGGCTTCGCTGACGGCCACAAAGATCGGATTGCCGGAAATCTGGGCAATGCGCGTGTGAAACTGCATATCCGCCGAAATGAATTCTTCGGCCTGCCCCAGAGAGGCGCGCTGCCGCTCGATGATCTCGCGAAGATCGTCAATATCCCTTTCCGTTGCTCGCGCCGCCGCCTCGCGCGCCATGCCGCGCTCGAAAAAGATTCGCGCGCTTTTGAGATGTTCGAGCGAGTCGGACGATTGCGACAGCATGATCTTTGCGGTCAGGTCGACCTGCCGGAAGATCGACTTCGCCGTGAGCTGAAGCACCTTGGCACGCTCGCCATGAGAAATGTTGACCAGTCCCATATTGGCGAGGGCCTGCATGGCTTCGCGGATGGCCGGACGTCCGACACCGAAGCGCTCCATCAGAACGCGTTCGGACGGCATTTCATCGCCAGGCTTGAGCTCCCCCGATGTAATCAATCGCTCCAGCCGGTCGAATACCTCATCAGAAAGCTTTCGACGTACAATTTGCTCGACCGGCTGACCCATGGAATCCCGCTTTCCCAAAGCTTTTTCTCCCTTATGCATTTTTCCCCGCCGCGGTGGAAGCCTATACGCAACGGTTGGGCAGCCGAGTGGGCAAAAAAATCGTTGCAGAAGTTGGAATACTCATTATACCAGATCACCAGTTTGTGCCACGCGAAAAATCGTCGGCCAAGAGGAGCATTCAGTCGCTTATGAGCATCACCATCACCTACCGTGTTGAAACGCCCGGCAGCATCGAGGCGATGGCCCGCAAGATCGCCAGCGATCAATCGACCGGCACTTTCGTTGCGGTGCCCGGCGAGACGGAAGAACTCAAGGCGCGGGTGGCCGCACGCGTCACGGCGATCCGCCCCCTTGCCGAAGCCGAGCGCCCGACCTGGCCGGAAGTCCCTGAAGGGCAAGGCCCGATCCATCGCGCCGATGTCGACATCGCCTTTCCGCTGGATGCGATCGGCACCGATCTTGCGGCGCTGATGACGATCGCAATCGGCGGCGTCTTCTCGATCAAGGGCATGACCGGCATCCGCATCGTCGACATGAAACTACCTGAGGCTTTTCGCGAGGCGCATCCCGGCCCGCAATTCGGCGTTGCCGGGAGCATGCGCCTAACCGGCGTCAGCGGCCGCCCGATCATCGGCACCATCGTCAAGCCGGCACTTGGTCTGCGGCCGAAGGAGACCGCCGCCCTTGTCGGCGAACTGATCGGCTCCGGCGTCGATTTCATCAAGGATGACGAAAAGCTGATGAGTCCGGCCTATTCGCCGCTCAAAGAGCGCGTCGAGGCCATTATGCCGCTGATCCTCGACCATGAGCAGAAGACCGGTAAGAAGGTGATGTATGCCTTTGGCATTTCCCATGCCGATCCAGACGAGATGATGCGCAACCACGATCTGGTACTGAAGGCTGGTGGCAATTGCGCCGTCGTCAACATCAACTCCATCGGCTTCGGTGGCATGAGCTTCCTGCGCAAGCGTTCCGGGCTGGTGCTGCATGCCCATCGCAACGGCTGGGACGTGCTGACCCGTCATCCCGGCGCAGGCATGGATTTTAGGGTGTACCAGCAATTCTGGCGCCTGCTCGGCGTCGACCAGTTCCAGATCAACGGCATCAGGGTCAAATATTGGGAGCCGGACGACAGTTTCGTCGAATCCTTCAAGGCGATCACCACGCCGCTTTTCGATCCGTCTGACTGTCCGCTTCCCGTCGCCGGCTCCGGTCAATGGGGTGGCCAGGCGCCCGAAACCTATCAGCGCACAGGCCGCACCACGGATCTTCTCTATCTCTGCGGCGGCGGCATCGTCAGCCACCCCTTTGGACCGGCGGCCGGCGTTCGCGCGATCCAGCAGGCCTGGCAGGCCGCGGTTTCCGATATACCGCTAGCCGACTATGCGAGGGATCATCCGGAGCTTGCCGCCTCGATCGCAAAATTCAGTGACGGCAAGGACGCCTGACAGCGATGTCCAATCTTCTTCTCAGCTATTACGGCGACGATTTCACCGGCTCCACCGACGTCATGGAGGCACTTGCCTCGAACGGCGTGCCGACGGCTCTCTTCCTCGGCATTCCGAGCGAAACCTTGCTGGAGCGGTTCAAGAATTGCCGCGCCATCGGCATCGCCGGCACCAGCCGCAGCGAAACGCCGCAATGGATGGACGAGCATCTGACGCCCGCATTCGAATGGCTGAAGGGCCTCAATGCCGCAATATGCCATTACAAAGTCTGCTCGACCTTCGATTCCAGCCCCAAGGTCGGCAACATCGGCAAGGCGATCGAGATCGGCAAGGCGCTCTTTAAGCAATCCGTCGTGCCGGTCGTGGTCGGAGCGCCGCAGCTTAGGCGTTACACCGCCTTCGGCCATCTCTTTGCCGCTTATCAGGGGGAGGTGTTTCGCATCGACCGCCATCCGGTCATGAGCCGGCATCCGGTCACGCCGATGGACGAGGCCGATCTGACCGTCCATCTGAGCAGGCAAACGTCCCTCCCCGTCAACCTGGCCAACCTCGTCACGATCCGGGCGACCGATGCCGATGCGCGGATCGATGCGCTGGCTGCGGAAGAGGCAGGTATCCTATTTCTCGATGTCGACGGCCCGGAAACCCAGGCTGCTGCCGGACACCAGCTATGGCGTCTTGCGAACAGGGGCAACAGTTTTGTCGCAGGCTCATCCGGCGTCGAATATGCCCTTCTCAACACCTGGCGCAACGAGGGTCTGATCGGAGAGAAGCCGAAGTTTTCTCCTCCAGGCAAGGTCGATCGCCTGGCGGTCGTTTCCGGCAGCGTATCGCCGACGACCGAGCGGCAAATCCGCCGCGCCACGACCAACGGTTTTGACGGAATCGCTCTCGATCCCTTGGCGCTGGTCGGCGAGAACGCTCAGAGCGCCCTGGATGCAGCCGTCAATGCCGGAATTGCCGGCCTCACGGCTGGCCGCAGCGTCATACTTCATACAGCGCTTGGCCCTTCCGCCGACCGTGGCGGCGATATCGACCGCATTCCCGGCGCACGTCATCGTCTCGGCCAGGCTCTCGGCACGATCCTGCGGCGTCTGATCGAACAGGAAAATCTCAGCCGTGCCGTCATTGCCGGCGGCGATACGTCGAGCCACGCGCTGAAGGAGTTGCGCGTCGAGGCCCTGACAACCCTTCTCCCATTGCCGCAAACGCCGGGTTCGCCGCTTTGCACCGCCCATGGCAGCTACGCGCCCGCCAACGGCCTGCAGATCGCGCTGAAGGGCGGGCAGGTCGGTACTGACGATTACTTTCCGCAGATCCGCGACGGCAGAGCATCATAGCCGCGCATTCTTCACGAAGTCGTTGGCATGCTCATTGACTCATCATACCACTTGCGATACCACATTTCGAAAGTGAACGAGGTACTAACATGACTGCAATTGCTCTTTTCGGCGCCGGAGGCAAAATGGGCTACCGGCTCGCCAAGAACCTGAAAGGGTCGCGCTTCGACGTGCGCCATGTCGAGGTCAGCGACGCCGGCAAAGCCCGCCTGGAGAACGACCTTTCCATCGGTTGCGTCCCCGTCGACGCCGCGCTCGATGGTGCGGACGTCGTGATCCTCGCAGTACCTGATACCGCGATCGGCAAGGTTGCAGCTGGCATCGTCGACAAGCTGAAGCCGGGCACGATGGTCGTCGCTCTCGATGCGGCCGCCCCCTTCGCCGGGCACCTGCCGAGCCGAGAAGACCTCACCTATTTCGTCACCCATCCCTGCCACCCGCCGATCTTCAACGACGAGACCGATATGCAGGCCAAGAAGGACCATTTCGGCGGCCTCTTTGCTAAGCAGCATATCGTTTCGGCACTGATGCAGGGTCCGGAAAGCGCCTATGCCCTCGGCGAGGAAATCGCCAAGGTCATCTGGGCGCCCGTCATGCGTTCGCACCGCGTGACTGTCGAGCAGATGGCCATGCTGGAGCCGGGTCTTTCCGAAACCGTTTGCGCGTCGCTGCTCGTCGTCATGCGCCAGGCCATGGATGAATGCATTGCCCGCGGCGTTCCGGCGGAAGCTGCCCGCGACTTCCTGCTGGGCCACATGAACGTGCTCGGCGCCGTCATCTTCAAGGAAGTCGACGGCGTGTTCTCCGATGCCTGCAACAAGGCGATCGAATTCGGCATTCCCGCCCTCATGCGCGACGACTGGAAAAAGGTATTCGAGCCGCAGGAGATTGCGGAAAGCATCCGTCGCATCACCTGATCGACGTCCCCGGGGAGGGCATTGCCCTCCCTTTGCCGCCCTGCCGGGAACAGGGCCTGTTTCATAACTGGGAGGAGACCATGAAACTGAGACGCAGACTGACACTTACGGCCCTGGCCGGGGCGCTGGCCCTTGGAACGGCGATGCCGGCCTTCGCGGCCGATCTGATCGCCATCATCACGCCCGCCTTCGACAATCCATTCTTCAAGGCAGAGGCGGTCGGCGCCGAAGCCAAGGCGAAGGAACTGGGTTACGAGACGCTCGTCATGACGCATGACGACGATGCCAACAAGCAATCGGAAGTCATCGACACGGCGATCGGCCGCGGCGCCAAAGCCATCATCCTCGACAACGCTGGTGCGGATGCGACCGTCGCCGCGTTGAAGAAGGCCAAGGCTGCGGGCATCCCCTCCTTCCTCATCGACCGCGAAATCAACGTCACCGGCATCGCCGTCGCCCAGATCGTTTCCAACAACTATCAGGGCGCGCAGCTCGGTGCGCAGGAGTTCGTCAAGCTGATGAGCGAGAAGGGCAATTATGCCGAACTTGTCGGCCGCGAAGCAGATACCAATGCCGGCATCCGCTCGCAGGGCTATCACGACGTCATCGACGATTATCCGGACCTCAAGCTTGTCGCCAAGCAGTCTGCGAACTGGAGCCAGACTGAAGCCTATGCCAAGATGGAAACCATCCTTCAGGCAAACCCTGACATCAAGGGCGTGATCTCGGGCAACGACACTATGGCGATGGGCGCGATTGCCGCACTGCAGGCGGCCGGCCGCAAGGACGTGATCGTCGTTGGCTTCGACGGCTCCAACGATGTACGCGACTCGATCAAGGCGGGCGGCATCAAGGCGACTGTGATGCAGCCGGCCTATGCTCAGGCACAGAAGGCGGTCGAACAGGCCGACGCCTACATCAAGAACAAGACGGTGCCGAAGGATGAGAAGCAGTTGATGGATTGCGTCCTCATCAATGCTGACAATGCCAGCAAGCTCGAGACCTTTGCGCTGAAGAACTGATGGCGGACCAGTAAGCTTGGAGAGCGCGGACGAACCGCGCTCTCCGAATGTTTTCGCGCAAGATCGAGGTGCATTGCATGTTGAGGATCAGAGGCGCGCTCGTGGCCTTTGTATTGGCCGCGGCATTGCCCGGCTGCAAGATTATCAAGACACCGACGCCTGAAGAGAAGGCGGCTGAGGCGGCAAAAGGCGCGTTCGATCCCGCGGCAAAGGTCGATGCGATTTGGCAGTCTCAGGTTCTTCCTGACATTGACAAGCGCGCGGGCGACCTCGAGACGGTGTTGCAGGCAATAGAATCAAATCCGGACGATGCCGGCGCAAAATACGGAAATCCGCGCAAGCAAAGTTCCTCGCCCTGGACCTATGCAGTCAAGCTCAGCGGCAAGATCGTGGCTGCGGATACCGCCTCACGCGCGGCAACCCTCGACGTCGATGTGGATGGCGATGGCAAGGCGGACGCGAAGGTGCAGATCGGCCCGGCAATCCGCGGCACGGCGCTACGCGACGCGCTGGGCTTCCTCGACTTCAATGAGTTCAGGAACCAGATCGAATGGGCTCAGTTCGGCAAAGCCTTCAATGAGAAGGCAAACTCGTCCTTTCTGTCGGCCCTGCCCCGCAACGAGCTGATTGGAAAGACGATCAACGTGACCGGCGCGTTTCCGTTGCCTGCATCGGGTCAGCTTCCGCTGATCACCCCCTCGGCTCTGAAATTGGGGCAATGACCATGAGCGAAACGCGATATAGCGACATCATCCTGCGTCTGGAGGACGTTTCCAAGGTCTATTCCGGCATCGTTGCCGTCAAGCACGCCAATCTCGAGCTGCATCGCGGCGCAGTCAACGTGCTCGTCGGCGAAAACGGTGCCGGCAAATCTACGCTGATGAAGATCATCGCCGGCGTCGAACGGCCGACCTCGGGCCGCATCCTGCTCGATGGTGAGGAAGTCTCCTTCAGCAGTCCGGCCGACGCGCAGGCTCGCGGCATCGGCATGATCTTCCAGGAACTCAATCTCTTCGCCAATATGACGGTGGCCGAAAACATCTTTGCGACGCGCGAAATCACCCGCGGCGTCCTCGGTATTGATCATAAGGCGCAGATCGTAAGGGCCAACGAGTTTCTGCGCCTGTTGGATGCAGGCATAAGCGCCGAGACCATGGTGGAGGACCTGCCGATCGGACAGCAGCAGCTTGTCGAAATCGCCAAGGCCATCTCACTCGATGCCCGCATCCTCATCATGGACGAACCGACATCGGCGCTATCTGCGGCGGAAGTCGACATTCTATTCAAGGTCATTGCAGAGCTGAAGGCTCAGGGCGTGGCGATCGTCTATATCTCGCATCGGCTGGAAGAGCTGATGCGGATCGGCGATTACATCACCGTGCTGCGCGACGGGCAGATCACCGGCCAGGCCATGGTTCGCGATATCGATACGAAATGGATCGTCCGCTCGATGATCGGATCGGATGCCAAGGATTTCGCGAGGGATGGAGGTCATGCGATCGGCAAGGAAGCCTTCCGTGCCGAAGAGATCAGCCTGCCGAGACGTACGGGCGGCCTTGCCGTCGATCATGTGTCACTATCGGTGCGCGCCGGCGAAATCCTCGGCATTTACGGCCTCATGGGTGCCGGACGCAGCGAATTCTTCGAATGCGTGATGGGCCGGCATATGCATTCGACCGGGCGGGTCTATATCAATGGCGTGGAAGTGCACGCACGCGACACCGCCCGGCGCATCCGGCACGGTCTTGCACTGATCCCCGAGGATCGGCAGCGCGAAGGGCTGGTGCAGGTCCTGTCCATCGCCAGCAACCTGACGCTTGCAAGCCTCGGCCGCTTCGCCCGGCTGTTCTTTCATATCGATCCGGGTGCCGAAAAGAGTGCCATTCGCGACATGATCCGCGATCTTTCGATCAAGGCACCCAATCCCGATTTCGAGGTCACCTCCATGTCCGGCGGCAACCAGCAGAAGGTCGTCATCGGCAAGGCGCTCATGACGGATCCGAAGGTGCTTTTGATGGACGAACCGAGCCGCGGCATCGATGTCGGCGCCAAGGCCGACGTCTTCCGCACCATGCGCAGGCTCGCCGGCAAGGGCCTGGCAATCTTGTTTTCAACATCGGACCTTGAAGAGGTCATGGCACTTTCAGACCGCATCGCAGTGCTCAGCAACGGCAAGCTCGTGACCGTTCTCGACAGAAGCGAAGCGACGGAAGAGGCCATCATCGCGGCATCCGCCAAGGGACACGGACATACAGGGAAACTCGCGTCATGACCGCAGATACGTCCTCCGCCTTCGCGACCAATCGCTCGAACGGCTCCGTTCTCCTGACGCTGATGAAGCTCAGGACCTTCATCGCGCTTTTTGCGGTCGTCATCTTCTTTGCGATTTTCGCGCCGAACTTCACCTCGACCGCCAACATCATCCTGATGTCCAAGCATGTCGCGCTCAACGCCTTTCTCGCCATGGGCATGACCTTCGTGATCATCACCGGCGGGATCGATCTTTCAGTCGGCTCCATCGTCGGCCTTTGCGGCATGGTGGCGGGCGCCCTCATCCTGAACGGTGTCGAGCTGCCGATCGGCTATACCGTCTACTTCAACATCTACGAGATCATTCTGATCACGCTGGCCGTCGGGCTGCTGATCGGGCTCATCAATGGCCTGCTCATCACCAAGCTCAATGTGG